>JAUUSJ010000020.1 GCA_030841965.1 Blautia sp. | reverse complement strand
TAAGTATATCGAAAAACCGCTCCACTCTCTATCGTTTTTAGAGAACATATCGACGGACTCTCTTGGCTGTGTACTGGTAAATACTGTATGTTACTGTATGTTGTATATTGCCTGTTGTATGTAAATGATATAGGACTTTATTTTAAAAAATATTTCTTAAAATTTAATGTAATATTTTGTGGGTTGTAAATAAATGCGATTGATAGTTCGTCCAAATTATCGAAAAAACGGATACAATATTCGTTTTTTTTATAGCATCGAGTGATTAGTTGGAACAAATTGTACTCTTCATAGCCATTATATTGTCCATTGAATATTTGATAGAACATATTTATAGTATTTTGTGAGTCCTCAAGTATTCTATCTCTGCTCAGGAAAATAATACAACTTCGGATACGTTCACTAATTTTAAATGCAAATGCCAACTCTTCTAATGGTATTCTTAGCACGCCATACCAATAGCTTTTCTCACCAATGTCTGCTCGAATTTCTTCTCCTAAATTAAATTTATCCAGTTTTATTTCTAAGTCTTTTTCGATTCTTTTCCATAATCTATAATAATTCTCTACTCTAGATTTTGGATTTTCCATTTTTCTGACTATCATTATATAAAGATTGTATTGGTGGAAACATTCTAAATTGTTTTTTGGCGTATGAGATTGTAATATATCACAAGGAATATCTTTTTCTAAATATACATTTTGAAATATAAATCTTTGAAATATTTTTGCTACATAATTGTAAAATGTTTCTTTTTTATCTATCCATATGTAGTTTGTGCTTATGCTAAAAATACTCATATTTGACATTGCATATCGCAGTTTTTCGGACTCATGTTTGAAAATCTCGTGAGAAAAATATTCACATAGCTTTTCTTTGTATTCATATTCTACTCGCATTTCTTGATATTCATATTCCATTTTTTCCTTTTTCTCCATCTCTGCATCAAAGACATTATCTTTTAACAGCTTCTTAGGAGGATTTTGCTTATACCCGTCACGCATCAATTTCAATTCATTTGCTAAAAATTCTTTATTCATCCTAAGTTTCCTCCTTGTATATTATAAACAAATTATGTATTTTCTCTATAGGATTATCTGACGCAGCTAAAACTTCTGAAGCTCTTTCTTCCACCCATATATCATCATAATAATCTCCAGTTTTTTCCCAAGAAGGAGTCTCTTCTGAAAGAAATTGTTGGAATTATTGCCTTTTTCCGAAACGAAAGAGGAAAAAAAATAGTCGCCACTACTAGGAATAGTGACGAACTAATTTAGTCAACTATCGAGGGTAAATCGCTTTGACTTTCCCCTTTTTGTATTCTCACTATAACACATCCACACAAGTATTACAACCAAAAAATTCATTCATGATACTTTATCATGCTTTATAGTTGCTCATAGAACCTCATTATGCTATACTTTACGTGGGAAAGCCAAGCCAAGGCGGTTTGCCCTCTTTTTACAGGAGGGAGAAAGAAAAAGCCCTCCAATCTATGAAAGGAGGGTGATACTTATGTACGTTACATACAATGATATGTTTAATTTTGCATTAGTATTAATTACCCTTGTAGGATTGTGCTATACAATTTTCAAGGATAGAAAGTAACCGCCACTACCGCAAATAGTGACGGTTTAAAATAAAACACACATTTGAGGGAGAACCGCTTTGGCTTTCCCTTTTTCTGTCTTTAATATAGCACATCAAGCCAAGTATTGCAAGAGTCAAATTAGTGTCGGTTGCGTAAATTTACCTTCGGATTTAATGGGCTAGAGTTTTTCCATAATCGGCAGCAGAAACCTATTCTTTTTGTCCTGCTGCCAAAGTTGGTACTTAGGAAGAGTCAAAACTTAGTATTTTACAAGAAACCAAAAACCGAACTAATGTTGCGAATACCAGTTCGTTAAAAGAATTGAAAAGAAACAAATAAAATCTGCTACCTTTCATGGCTTTCTCACCGCTTCAACCAATTTTAACAAATGAAGCGAGAGAAATTCCGTACATAATATATATCTTGCGATTATCTTTTGAAATCACAGGATATATGTCGTCAAAACCGTAGCTTCATTTACTTGAATCCAGTCGCTAAGTGATAATAGCTTTTCTTATATAAATGCTACTACTTTCATCTCATAGCAGAAAATCAAACAATCTGTTCAATATGACTTTTCTGGCATAAAGGATATGTAGTAAAAAAAGGTTTAATTCTTTGTTTCATTTGTTTGCTCTATTTCTTCTACATATGCCCAGAAAGCATCCAGCAAAGTATCTTCTGTACTAATACCATTTATTTTTACAACAACATCCAGAAATTCTCCATATTCCCCAAAAACGGAATCCTCTTTATATGACAAACTACTACAACCATCTAATATGCCAAATGTTAGTGAAATTGTATCTGTAATCACTACTTCAATCATATCCATCAATTTCTTTTTTTGTTTTTCATTAAGACTATGGTATAATTTCAATGCATCTCTCCAATATGGTGTAACTTGTTCCGTCATTTCTGTATTTGCAAGACGTTTCTCATACATTTTACATCTTTCTTTCACAACAGTTTTGTAAATATTTTTTATAAATCCTATATTTGTTTCAGAATATAGTTCTTCCAATGTCCAATTCTCCATTAATTTTTCTCCCCTCTATTTTTATAAATCTATGTATTTATAATCTTTATCATATTCTTCTAATAATACCAAAAAAATCTCTTTTAACTTGCTCTCCACATTAATGCCATTTATTGAAACAGTACAATCAAAAACTTTTCCCAAAGTAGATTTTTTTCTATCTGTTGCTTGACTCGAGCCGTCTAATATACCAAAGATTTCTGCAATTGTATCAATGATGACCATCCTTATTAAATTCATATATTCCCTTTTCTGGCTTTCATTAAGTTCTTGATACAGTCTCCACTCGCTTTCTTCATTTACCTTTGTGCAATAATCTACAAATCGTTCTTCATACGTTTGTTCTTCTACTATAGTAGAATAAATTCTTTCTACGAATTCTATATCTAATGCAGAAAATATATCCTCTTTTTTTATTTTTTCATCCATTATTATAATCTACCTTCCCATACTTAATAACTATCTTATTGGTTATATTAAACATCATAATAAACTAAGTTTTTTCTGTTAGCTCACTTATTCCAGAAACAATCAATAAAATCTTGAGACCACAGTTCTCTAGGCAAAACAACAGAGGACTTACAACTTTCAGGGGCTGCAAGGATTGGAAGCAGGCTCTGTCGAAGTTTCTTACCTGGCAAATTTTTTCTCATTACCTCAAGTGTCGTAAAGTAAACCTCTTTTCCGTTTGTCAAACAGTCAGGCAAAGGTACATTGAAAAATCTAGTCATCTCGTCTGTAATCCACGATACCAATTCACGCAGTTCCTCTGGAGCATCCTGTGGATGACCTTTCAAAGAAAATAGCTTTTGGGCAATATCGTACAATTCTTCTCCGTCTATTCCTAAAGTTGAATCGGGACTATAAATCATACAAGCAGGATAATTAAACGGTGGGAATCTTCTAAAAAGATTCTCGTTAGCCTGAACAATACATCCTATAAACACATTACCTTTTTTTATTAATGTTTTCTCCTCACGATAGATCACATTGAGAGAATCCATTTCTTCCATCTCCACAAATTCCTCCTCTGTATCAAAGACATTATCTTTTAACAGCTTTTTAGGAGGGTTTTGCTTATACCCTTCACGCATCAATTTCAATTCATTTGCTAAAAATTCTTTATTCATCCTAAGTTTCCTCCTTGTATATTATAAACAAATATAGTATCTTCTTATCTTCTAAAAAATCTTTTTTCTTGAGAAGAATGCGATACGTTTTTATTCTTCATCCTCTTCATCTAATCCCATCTCTATACCACTGACAACAAAATGAGCTCCACCTGAACGTCTGAAAAATCTCCAGCACTCCCTGCCTATAGAATCATCCACGAAACACAAAAAAATTAAATCATTTGAAAAAATAATCTTCAAATCCCCATTCTCGTTCAAGTAAATATCCTGCACATAGATTTCTTCGTCTTTTGGAAAAAACTTTTTTAATTTTTCATCACAGGCGTTATTTCCCTGTATATCCCACTCAAATGTCTCCGACCATTCTATCGTAGAACATGGCTGATACATATCTCCTGATGCCACTTTAATCTTTTGTGTCCGAAGCTCTTTTATTCTCCACGGACATTGGAAATCTAAAACATATTCCCCTGCTTTTGTTTGGTCCCCATCACGACTTTTAATGAATATTTCCGTACCAAAATTCATCCAAAGAAGATTACATGATCTTCCTATCGACACTAATTTTTGATTTTTTAACTGTTTCATCATATACATATCCCTCCAGAGTTCCTATTTTAATTTCTGGTTTGATTTTCTGTAATACAGAGCCTTTTGGAATTTCTATCGTATTCAGCAATCTCACAAGCCATTTTATATTATGCTTAGGTCTCTTATCTTCCCTTTTGAAAATTTTACTCTATTGTAAATTCTCCAAACTCTGTTTCCTCTGGATAATCCTCCACTGCATTTGCACCAACACAGTTTTCATACGAAATAACTTAAAAATGCATCTAACATAATCTACCTGCCTTTACTTAATCACTATTTTATCTGTTGTATAGATACTGGATAAACTCCTCAAATGTTCTAGCAATAACTGAAACCTCTTCGGTATCCATCGGTATAAATGGAACCTGAATATATTCACACTTTGAATTAATACCATAAGCAATCCCTCCTCCATCTGAACCAATTAGAAGAATATTAGGCAAAAATTCTTCTACTGCATAATCTCTATTGAATTCGACAATCTCATCTTGTGACCATAGTATCAGATAATTTTCTTCTCCAATCATCCCAGAGCCTCCATTAAATTTTTTTAAATATTGTTCATATTCCTTTAGGTATAATTTAAACTTTTCTGGTAAATGAATGGTTGTTTTTATTGTATTAGTTTCAAATTCTTTCATCATAGCTAATATTTCTTCTTTTACCACTACTGACACTCAACCACTCCTCCCATAACAAATTGTCCACAAAACAGAAAAAAATCCTATTATAAATTTTTAATATATTACTATATCTATAACTGCCGATATAAAATTTGGATATCGTTTCTCAGTAGAAAAATTTTAAATTTAAAAAAATCTTTTATTCAATAAAACTACTTTCAACAACTCAAAATAATATTTAGTCAATTTCAAGAATCCTCTTCTTTAAAAACTCGATAAAATCTTTTGCGTAAAATCTTTTTTCTTCTTTTTCAATCCAAATGTCGGATATTCTTTCCTCTTCTACATATTCACCAAATTCTACATATTCCTCTGCTTCTTCAATAATTTTTCTAATCTCGGTATACTTGTCCATTTTATATTCCTCTTTTCTTATTTTAGAACTATCATTTTGAAATAAATAATATATCGTATGAACGATATCTGTTTTTTGACATACGACCGCTCTCCTCCAGATGTATTTCTGTTTCACCATATCATATACAACAATTTCTGTTCCACTAAACCACAAAATATGATTTCCTTTTAGGTCTAACATGGATTGAAAACTATCTTTCCTCTCTGCAATTACCTCCAATTTATTTTCAGCAGGTGAAAAGCTTTCAATTTGATGTAGATTATTTAAATATATCTTATCATCTTTACCCCACATGATTCTATAAGAAAATCTATCAGCTCCTAAGGAATATTTAGACAATAGCTTTCCATCTTCATTATAATGACATAAGATTTCATCTTCAAAATCGCCTACCATATATATAACAAAAAAATCATCCCTATCTTCTCTAGTGGCAATGGGCATAAAACCCGTATACGAACTCTTCTCCAAAGAAAATTGAGTACGAATCTCACCCCACTTAGCGACTGGATTCAAGTAAATGAATCCTTTGCGTAAATGTGATAATAGCTTTTTCTTAAACTCTTTTTTTGCTTCTATCTCATCATTATATATTCTTTTCCATTTCCTATTATTGGAATATGTTTGTATCATATTTCTTTGGATTTCTATCCTCCATTTTTCCCTGTTTGAGGATTCCAAAATTCATATTTCATATCTCCATTTTCCCTTTTCTCCATTCATGCAAATCAGAACAAGTGCCTCTGTCTCAATACATTTAATAATGATTACTGTCCTATAGAAAATTATAATCAAATCACTAATCTTGTTTCTTATAAAGTATTTCTAACTCACTATCTACAAAGCCAGTTGCCACAGCGTCATATTGAAGCAATTTTTTGGCTTTTGTTCCGTTTTCGAGATATTTTAAAATAATTTCGTTCACGCTCTCCCATACTTCTTCCCAATCAGCATCCATCTCAAAATAAAATAAATTATCCCGAAAGGCTATAATCTCATCACATGCCCAGTCGTCGTCTTCCTCATCAAACTCATCTGTTCCTATCAATTCAACAGCCCATTTATTGTCTTCCTCTTCATATAGATTAAAACAAATGGCTACCGTATCTTTTGGAAACTCCTGTGATAAAATCTCATCCAGCCAACTAAAAAAATCAATATTCATATTTTTCATTTCCACAAATTTCCTTTCTTTATTATGTTGCAAATTTTCCAGTTCCTCTAAAAAATCGTCAATATATTCTACCCTATCTAATTCCTCTAATATATTAGCTAGAATCGTTTCTGTATCCACAACCCACGAATCCTTTTCTGTCGGAAAAACCATGAATTGAATTTTACTATCGTCTTTCATTTCAAGACAGCGTCTACAAAATTCATGCACCTCAATCGATACTGCATTCTCATCTTCTTTACTAAACCATTTTGCAAATTCCTGTTCTGGCCATACTAGCAGATAAATTTTCTCTTCATCGTCAAATGTAGCATAACCTTCTCCATTTTCTAATAGCCAGACTTCTTCTCTGTTTACGACTGTTGATATAAAATTTCGATATCGTTTCTTAGCAGAAGCATTCAAAATCCCAAAAAATCTTTTTTCTTGAGAAGAATACGATACTTTTTTATTCTTCATCCTCATCATCCTCGTCTAATCCCATCTCTATGCCACTGACAACAAAGTGGGCTCCACCTGAATATCTGAAAAATCTCCAGCACTCTTTTCCTAACGAATCATCCAAAAAGCAGGAAAAAATTAAATCATTTGAAAAAACAAGTTTTAAGTCACCATTCTCTGATAAAAATACGTCTTTTATATAAATTTCTTGTTCCGCTGGAAAGAGAATCGGTAATTTTTCATCACAGGCATTATTTCCCTGTACATCCCACTCAAACGTCTCTGACCATTCCATCGTGGAGCAAGGCTCATACATATCTCCTGATGCTAGTTTTATGACTTTCGTCTTACAATCTTGAATTCTCCATGCACATTGAAAATCCAAAGCATATTCTCCTACTTTTATCTCTTTTCCATGGCGATCTTTTTTTAATATTTCTGTGCCAAAATCCATCCAAAGAAGATTACACGCTCTTCCTATCGACACTAATTTTTGATTTTTTAGCTGTCGAACCATATACATATCCCTCCCAAAAATCTGTCACAAAATTAATCTACGATACAAAACGTTAAGGTATTAAAATTAGACACTGAATTGAAAATATATGTAACTGAAACTCTTATATAAATGCTACTACTTTCATCGCATAACAAAAAATCAAGCAATCTGTTCCATATGACTTTTCTGGCATAAAGGATATGTCGCAATAAAAGGTTCAATTCTTTGTTTCATTTCAGCAAAAGAATTTCCATAAAAATATAACGCAGTATATCTATCTCCTTCCCAATAACTATACATCCTTCCTATTCCTTCCATTGCTTGTTCCATTTGTTCAATTACATAATTTACATCACAATTTTCATAAACCTCCATTGGTAAATCTACACCATTTAGGTAACATGCTAATCCCTCTAAAGTTCCTACTTCAATTTCTAGTTTGATTCCCTGCAATACAGAACCTTTCGGAATTCCTATCGCATTCAGTAATCTCACAAGCCATTTTATATTATGCTTAGGTCTATCATCTTCCAAGTGAATTTCTACATCACAATATTCCACTTCTCCAGTAACATCTTGAAGAGTACCGCCTCCAAGCACTTCTCCTTTTCCATATTTATCTAATATTTCATCCAAGGCATCTTCCAATTCAAATCTATCCTCTGGACGAAAGCGTGCGTTTAGGTTCAATACTAATTCCATAAATATCTCCTCTATCATTTCCATTAATCTATCCACAACATGATTCCTATCCCATGTAGTATTAACTTCTAAATCTTTACATTCTTCATATAGTCTTTCACTATTACCAGAACCGTCTGATTGATTCATTGTACTTTTTCAAATATCTTATCTCTCCTATAATTCATCTCTCATTTCTATATAAGACTTAAGTTTAGATTGTATTTTATTCTGCCTATCTATATAATGGTATTATATAAAAATTTCAGTATTTAATAATAGGAGGAACCGCACACGATGGAAGTTAATACTATAATTCAAAGTATTATGGATACTGTTGATAAAAAAAACGTCCAATCGAGATGTAAAAAACTCTTAAAAAAATGTAATTTCAAATCTACCGTAGATATGGAGCATCTTGAAGTTTTGGCTACTTGGTTGTATGTATACAGATATTATGAGAAAGCCATAAAAGTATGCAATATCATAAAAGGAATTCAATTTGATGGAAACTACACATTATGGTTTAGTATAGATATACTTTACTGTATTAAAGCAAGAATCTTAAGAGAACATGGTGATATTACTGAATCTAAAGAAATCATTAAGTTTATTAATCAATATCGAACACCAGAGTTATACGAAAATAATGTGGACTGGTTCTTAAACACTTTAGATTTGAATATTAAAAATAGTATTGAACAATTTCACTCAAAGGCAATGGCAAGAGATTGGAGATTAGACAAATTAATCTATGCCATTCGCTATAGAGAGGCAGGACACTTTCCAGTATCTGATGATAAATTAGAAAGTATTATCAAAGAACAAGTTGATTTTCTCTCAAAATTGAAATGACTAAATTTAGACTGGCAAAGTCCCTCATTCCTACTTTTAAATTATATGAGAGACTTTACTCGTCTAAATAGCACTACATTATACTATCCTCTTCAAATCTACTAAATACAATTTTCAATATTCCAGTAATGACTAATTTTTTTGTTTAATTAAAAGATAAAGCAATATCCATATCTTCCCTTTTAGAAATTTTACTCTATTGTAAATTCTCCAAACTCTGTTTCATCTGGATAATCCTCCACTGCATTTGCAATTTGCGTAGTTATATCCCAATATACCTCCATATCAGTTTCTTCCAAGTTATCTACTTCATCATCTCCGCCTAAAAATAATGGAACTATATAGCCAACACAGTTTCCATATGAAATAGCTTCTTCATTATCTGTCATCCACTCGTCAAAAAATGAAGCTGCAAGACAGTCATCTGCGTATAAAGGAATTTCCTCATTTAAAAAGTTTTCTAAAGAACAAGGAATTCCAAACACCTCCCCCGTTCCTATCTCAAAGATAAATATATTTTCTGGCTCATCCTCTCTTACACTAACTCCAAAGCATCGTCCCATCCAGTCAAATCCAAATAATTTAAATTGCCCCTGTGCCTCTGGATATGCCTCCGTCACTATTGTTGTCCATTTTTCTATATTTTCATTAGAAAAAGAACGAAAAAGTCCATTTCCAAAGCTTTTACCCCCAAGCTGATTTAAGAAATCCTCATATAAGCTTCCCATCGGATTTAATTTAATATCTTCCTCAAAATAGCTCAAAAATTCATCTAACATAATAGTACTCCTTTAATGTATTATAAAATTTCCAAACTCTGTCCCTATATCATAATTTTTTATTGCTTTTGCAATTTGACTACCCAAACTCCGATTGACACTTGCATCAAGTGGAGCCAAATTACTGATATCATTAGTCCCACCTAATTGTAAATCAATTATATGGTCAATATCATGATTTGGGGGTATAGAGTTTTTACCAAATGCCGCTTTAAACATAGCTCGAGGTGATCCCTTCCTTATTGGATTCTTCTTTACAGTTTTAGCTTTAGAAAGTGCTCGAACTTTTCTATCAGCTGCTGCCCTCTGAGCTTTTGTCCATCCTTTTTTATAAGACAAATGAATATCTACAGGTTTCTTTTTAACTTTACCACAACCTGCATTATGTACCCAAACTCCACTATCACCAACAAAATACGTATGGTTATCTTCGACAGTGAAGTTATATACCCAAATTGCCTCTTCCAGATGCAGGATTTCAACACTCTGAATCGAAGCATTACTTCCATCTGCAAGTCGTAGAATATCGCCTTGTTTTAATGCATACGCTGGTACAAATCCTTGCTCTTCTACCCAGAAAGGATGAATCTCGGTAGTTTCTAGCTCTTCTCCATTTACACGAACAAGAACAATTGTATCTACCTCGCTACGTGTAGTGGCAATTACTTTCTTATAGGAAATCTCTCCTGTATAAGGATTCGCCGACGGGACTTCGTCTCCTTCTTCGATGTCCTTGATTTCCTTCTTACCACTTCGAGTGATAATCCTTGTGTGACCAGTAAAGCAATGTGGCTTTCCTGTAATCTTGGTTAGAACCTTGCATTTTTTCTTCCGATAGGCTTTGACGGCTTTTTTCTTAACTCTTGTTACCTTTTTCTTCGTTTTTCTGGCTTTTTTGATAACTTTCTTATAAACCTTCGTTTTTCTCTTTTTCGCCACTCGAACGACTCGCTTGGCAACCTTTGCCACTCTCGGCCCGATGAGTGCCCCAGCTACTCCTCCTGCTATCGCACCGCCAGCAATTACTGCCTTTTTCTTCCAGCCTTTTAGACCTTTTTTCTTTGCGTAGCGGTATGCCGCATATCCTCCGATTACCCCACCTACGCCAGCACCGATAACTCGGGAGATGGCGATATGACCACTAGGGTCTACTTTCGTGATAGGGTTATTGGCACAGTAAGCATATAGGTGCATAGAACTTGGGTCTGTACTTTCTCCACGGTATGTATCTTCTGTCAAGAATCGTCCATCCGCTGGATTATAATATCTAGCATTCAGATAGTAAAGCTGTGTTCCCTCATCATAGATTCCACCTGTGTAGCAAATCTCATTATAGAAGTCTTCCTGTCCATGGATACTAGTCTCGCCAAAATCTGTATATTGATAGGATACCACACCGTTTCCAGAACTGTCTATTAAATTCGTTGTGCTTTCTCGAATATCTTTATTATAATAGTAAAGATGCTCGGAATTCTCTTCTTCAAAACGAGAAGTGCAAATCACATTGTTCTGGGTTCCCATATGATTGACTGCTGTCAATTCATTCAGCTCGTTGGTCGTGTATAGGACAGTATCCACATCATAATAGTAGTTCGTTGTGCCGCTTCCTTCTACCTTCTGAATTCTCTGGTCTTCTCCGTTATATCGATTTGTCTGAGTCAGGACGATGGTATTGCCTTCTTTTTTCACATACTGGCTTAGTCGGTTTTCTGCATCGTAAGAAAGAGTGATAACGGAGGCAGTTGCACCAACAGGTGTCACCGTCTGTCCTATTTGATTTCCATTTTCGTCATACTGATAGGAAGTTGTCTCCTCTACGGTTCCGTCTTCTCCCACCTTCTCTGTCGATAGAAGCTGATTTAGACTATTATAATTGTAAGATGTAATAACGCCGTCCTCATTTTCTGTCAATCGATTTCCGACTTTGTCATAGGTATAGGAAGTTACCTTGGAGGTTCCGTTTAATCCGTCTATAATCTCAGTTTTCAATAAGCGTCCTAAGGAATCATATGTATAAGAACGCTGCTGTTCAACCCAGTCTTCTTCTGATGCTGGATAATGATTGAAAAATGTCTCTGTCAAGAGGTTATTGTTTTTATCATAGACATACTGATAGGACTCTTTTGTCTCTACACTATCTCCATCTGTATAGCGAATCTCTGTGATACGCTCAAACAGGTCATAGTTAAAATGGCAAACCGTTACATCATCTGCCGCCCCAGTTAAAATATTTCGGTAATCTTTAATCGTTCTTATCTGAGCATTATTATCATACATATACTCTCTCAAAAGATGTGTAGTCCCATCCGCCATAACCGCTTGAATCGAAGTGAGCCATTTATCGGTATTATAGTGATAGGTCAGCTTTCGGATTTTACTTCCCGCTTTTGCTGGATAGGTGATGGAAGTCACGTTTCCATCGATATCATAAGAATACTGTATCGTATATTCTAAAAGCTGCTCATCTGTCGGTTCGGCAGAACCATTCCACTGTGCATATCCAGTCTGTCGATTCAGAGCGTCATACGTATATTTCGTATAATGGTATAATGTAGCATCTCCGTCCGATACTTGATAATCTGACATAGAGATTATATTATCTCGCCTGTCGTAAGTATAGGTGGTTTTTAATGTCTCCTGTCCAGAGGAATCAAAAGAATGAACGGCGATTTTTCTATCTCTGCTATCATACTCATAAGTTCGATAATTACCCGCAGACTCCGTCTCTTTTATTAATCGGTCTTGGTCATCATACTCATTAGATAGAGTAATCGGTTCAATCGAGCCATCTCCCTGGTCGATAATCATGCTTGTCAATGTTCGCTCATTTTCAACCGTCTCACTAATCCTTCCCAATGCATCTATTACCAAGTCGCTCGTCGTGCCATCTTCATTCTCCACATCATACTGATAGGTCGTAATATTTCCTGCCTCTGGAAGTTCCACACGGGTTAGGTTACCTAAATTATCGTACTCAAACTGGGTTGTATTTCCCTCCGCATCCGTCTCAGAAGTAGTCTGTCCCGAAGCATCATAGGTAGAAGAATTCACGATACTATTTTCTGTTACAAAAAAGGTCTTTGTAGCATTATCATATGTCGGGTTCTGCAGCGTATGAGTCTGATTTCCCTGAGAGTCATATAGGTATAAAATTAAAAGCTGATTTTCTGGATTTACCTCTTTTCCAACCTCGCATTTTGTGACTACATTGTCTTGTCCGTCATAGCTCATATCTACATAGATTCCATTACTCAACTCTCGAACGGTTCGTCCATTGCTGTCTTGGAAAGTCTGCCCTGTAATGAATCCGTCTGGATTTTTCTCTGTCGTCACGAAGGAATGTGGTATATTTTTCATCCCAGTTCCGTCATAAACGTTAATATTTTGATATCCATAGGAGGTAGTCCACTCTTTTGTCAGCGTATCTTTCTTTACCGTCTCCCCGACAACACGGTTCATATTGTCATAGGTATAGCTATTCTCTGTGCCGTCTTGCTCACGTTCCCAAATCAATGCTCCGTTATCATTATATTTCCTCTCAATGACATCGGTCGCTCCATCGCTATATGTATACGTAGTCTTAATCAAACGCCCAAAACCATCATATACGTAATCGGTCTGTTTTTGATTGGAATCCTCTTCATGCAAGGTACGCCCCATCACGTCTGTTACAGTAGTCGTTGTGAGTGTAATGCCATCGACCGTTTCCTTGGAGACTTCTGTTTTATTTCCTGCTTCATCGTAAGTATAAATATAAGAAATACTACTTTGAACATCTCCATCTGACGCCGTTCCTAAAATCTCCTGCTCCGATTCTACTTCTCCTTTAATCTGACCTTTACTTTCATCATCTTTCGTATAATATGTCGTCAAAACCGTAGTTTCATTTTCTTGGTCATAGACAGAAGTGATATTTCCATACTCATCATATTCATAGATATGGTCATAAAGGACGTTTCCATCTCCATCTTCTTCCTCTTCGGAAGTGATATTCTGATTTTCGGCATAGGTTGTCGTTTCTTTTTTCGTCGTTGTCTGATACACCACTCTACCGTTTTCTAAGCCCTGGTAATCCATCTGGGTCAAGGTATCTTTTAAGAAATTAGGGCGGGAATTCTCGGTTACTTGTATCCGAGATGAAAGCCCCATTTTTTATAATTACAAGTTGCAATCTCATAAATGATATGATATACTGTCCATACATTCGAACATTGATAACTGTATATAGGGAGTTGTGCCAAGAAATCTCATGCGATAACCAAGCTCCTTTGGCACGTAAAATATACAAGGTACAAATGTACGATACACTCTATAGGGTAGGAACTATCCGAATTCACGCCTGTGGACACTATGTAAGACTTGGCAAATACAGTTTTTCGTATTTATCAAGCAACGGTGGATGAAGCAGGAAGCTCGGTAACTTGTTGCCGAGTAGTTCACGAGATTATCTTCATATACATACTCTGTCACATAGCCTTCCGCATCCACACTGCGAACGCAATTACCAAAATAGCTGTCAAACTGGTCCGTTTCCTTTAAAACTACAGCTCCATCGGAGATTTTTTCAGTGACCGTTTGATTTTCAGACGGTGAATAGGTTAGACGAATTTTTTCTGAATCAGGCCAGATAAATTCCTTTACTTTATTGCCGTCATAGTTAATCTGATACTTCGCTCCCAACGCATCATCAATTGCGGATAATTTTCCACTGTCAGAATAGTTATAACAATAATGGATTGTCTTTCCAGTTTCCGTTCCGTGATGAATCGCTTCTTTTAGTCTCCACTCAGATGCAATCTTTTCGTACTGGTATTCCATAGAACTTCCATCTGGAAGGGAGATTTGTTTCACAGTCAGAGGGTCTGTTTCATTTCTCGCTCCGCTATGATAGGATAATTCCATAGAAATATTCTTACTCGTTACAATCCTAGATAGGAGACCTTTATCTGGCTCATATTCAAATAGGAGGAAATTTCCATTTGACTCCGACATATAGACCATCTGTCCACCACTATTAAAGCGGTATTCATCGTTATCCTTTGTAGTAATCGTATAAGCACTGCGGACTGTGACGGTCTCTTCCTTCTTTCCAACCCCGATGCTGTCTGCTTTTGGAAGTTTCACATCTTCTGTTTTCTCTTCCTTTTTCAGGTTAATATATTTCCCCAGAGAAGAAATATAGCTTCCGTCATCTTTTCTCTCAAAGCGATAAACCGTTCCATAGCCATCCTTTAGGACAACCGTATTGAATTCTAAAGAATCATCCTCACAGATATTTAAAATCTCCATATCAAAGCTATGGTTCCATCCAACGCCAAATGCTGATTTTGCAGAAGATTGACTATTATAAGTTCTAGAAAGAACGACCTCTAGCTGTTCATTCGGAATTTCCACATCTTTTTGTGTGTATACGAGGTTACCACCGCTCTTTTCGATATTCACATCTCCATTTGGCAGGCCAATTTCTGCGTACTCCCAGTAATCCTTGACACCCATTCGTTTTGTGTACTCATCTGAGTCGATAACCGCACTGGAAATTTCTTTCGAGAAGCTGGATTTTCCACCATTAATTATAACCCTTATCTGGAAGGACATCTGAACCAGCAGATTTTAACTCAATTTTGGTCATATAAGATGGAATAAAATCATTTCCTCCTCATCTTTTTGGTCGCCAGAGTGTTTTATACGAAAGCTTGCTCATAGAACCCTTCAACTTTGGAGCTGAAAAACAATTGACAATCTTTACTGTTTTTCCACTGCCCTTACTTTAATTGTATGTCTTCCTCTTGTAGTAAGCTACTCTTCTATCTCCATCACACTATTTGTTTTCTTTTCTTATAATATCGAACCCCATTACCTATTCCCAAACCAATAAAAGAAATAACAATTCCATATAACATCATCACAAAATCAGGAAATTGAGCCTTTTTAGTTGAAAGCATATATGATAGACTAAATGTTACATATGGCAAAAGCATATATAATATTCCCAGAATAATAGCTAAAATCCATTTTCCTCTGCCACCATAATTATGTTTTCCAACTGAAATTGAAACTAAAAATGTTAGAACTGGAATTATTATCCAAAGATACATAACACTATATCCCATAGCATCAGACGAATCCAGAAAAAAATAAAACACAACAACTCCACTTATCCAAAATATTAAATACAATATACTAAGCATTTTTTTCGTCATATCAATTTCTCCCTTCAATTTTTTATACTCTATTTTTACTATCCTACCATTTACTAAACAATATATTATCTCCAGTTATCTACAATTTTTCTGGTGATATATTAATTACTTCTCAACCACAAAAAGCCCCGAAAAATAATTATCAGAATGTATTTTTTCTGCATCTACCTCTTTAACTAATTCTAATCTCATGCCATTAATTCGATACTTATACAACTTTGTTTTTGAATCAATGCCCGTATTGGAAAGTATATAAATATATTCTCCCACTCTCACCATATGTTCTACTGCATGTTCTAACTCGTAGTTTTCTTGTTCCTTCGTCTCAAGATTAACAAAAGAAATACTTCCAGTTTCACCATATAATAAATCAAATTGAGAAACAATTAATATATTCTCATAAATATCAAGATCCAACGGATAATCTTGTTTTAATTTTATCACTTCTATTTTTTTATCTTTTACTGAATAGGCACATACCGTATTATTTGGTAATTCCGTTTCAGAATTATATGTATTGGAAAAATAAATTTTATCTTCAAACGCAATTATTTTATTTTGACAATCTCCATATTCTGAAATGTTTATCTTATCTATTAATTCAAAATTTGAATCGTAAACATAAATATATGCTATATGTTTTTTATTTTCTTTTGTTTTTTCACCATGCATCTTTGTTCCAAATGCATAAAGCTTCTCCTGATAAGCTTGTACCTGTGTTATATAAATATCTTCAATTTTCTGTTCTTCCACTTTTCCCGTTTCTTTATTACATTTTCCAATATAAGAATAACCATTCAAATTGCTACAGGTATAAATATTTTCTTCATCTACAGATAATCCATACATTCCTATCTGCTGAACTTTATATATTTTTTTTGTTAAATTGGATAAATCTATCTCTAAAATTTTTTCCTCTTCTTTTTCATAATCATATCCCTGCGGAATAACATACAACTTTCCTTTATATACAACAGGATTACAGAACATATCTCCCACTGTGGCATATTTTAATGACAAAGATTCTTTTTTATTTAACTCTGCATCGTAAAATATAATTCCACTCTTCTTGTCATCTCCACTCGTCTCAATTACTCCTATCTGTGCATCACCTAAAACATCCTTCTGTTGACTTTCTAATCTATTGCAACTATTTAGAAGCAAAATTAGAAAAATGCCAAGAAAACATATACAATATCTTTTTTTCATAAATATCTTCATTCCTTCCTTTTTCTTAATTTTAATATTTTTTATTTTCTTTTAATTATAGAAAAGCAATAAAATGAGTTACAAAATTCTGAAAAAGATAAGAAATGCTTTTATTAAAGTTTATCTTGAAGGGAGTTTTCACTCCCACCAAGATATAATCCCTAATCTTTCAAGTTAATAAATATACTATAAGTATCTTTTCATTTTTCAGAAAAATTAATAAGTTAACAGAAATAATTTATAAAACTATTTTTTATAAATCACTTTAGTTTTTGGAGTCTCAACAAGCTCCATCGGATGTATGGCTTTCCCAAACTTTGAAGTATTTAAATCAACACCATATTTATCCTTATATGCGGCCCATATTAATTGTGAACAATAAAATTTGCTTCTTGTTTTTACATTGAAATAGTTATAATTATATGGTTTTCCCATTTGGTCTCGACACCAATTTGCTGCTCCCCTATCATTATTGATTGTTGTAGATTTTACACTAACACCATAACAGGTTTTCTTTCTTATATTCCAATTATTATTTCCCCATGTTATTCCTTTTGACAAAGCTTCTATTACATTCGATTTGTTCCAAACAATCGCCGCATGTCCTGTTGGAATTAATCCTTTATATTTATCTTTCGTTACTAAAATAACTCCTTTTCTCGTTGGGTATCTTCCGCTTGAAGCTATTTGATCCATTCCTTCTTCCATTTTATCCGCTTCAAGTGGTATTTGGTCTATCTCCTCCTCAAGCTGTTTTATTTCCTCCTCTGGAAACACTTCTTCTCCAGATGCTACAGAATCAGAATTTGTATCTTCGCTGGCTTCTGTTTGTATCTCTTCTACTTGACTTTCCATAGCAGCAGATGATACTACACTAGAACCTACCAATGGCACAATAAAGCAACTACAAAATAATACATTAAAAATAGTCTTTTTCATAACTTTCCTCCTATTTCCGCTTTCAAATTAGTAGTACAAATTTTGTCTACTTTTAGCTTTCTTCTTGCATTTTAACTCTAAATTACGTATAATAGGTATATCCATGTTCTACAGAATTTAATTTTGGGTTTGCCGACCTAGTTTTGTATTACATGGATTTTTTCATCCCACATAGTAACCACCTCCTCTCATCTTACTCTTCCACTATAAACAAAAGATTTTTTATCTCTCGTTAGCTTCACTTTCTCTTTCTATAATTCCTCCATCTCGAATCCACATATCTCTTCTTAGTCGCATTAAATCGACGATACTGATGCCTGTCTTTGTATTTCCTTCTCTTTACGATAATCCTATCTCTACTCAAAGGAATCATTTTCCCTTCCATATTACCTATAATTTCGCCTTTTTCTTCCATACCTACGACTTGAACTTCCTTTTCCGTAGTCATCTCTATCGATTCTGGAACAAAATCCACTCCACTATGTATAGACAATATCATTGTCACTATCATTATCAATATCTTCACTCTTCTCTCCCCTTACCTTTTTTCTTCTCTTTCTGGAAATCCTTCTTGCTTTAGCTCTTCTCTCTCTTCTCCCGAAATAATATCGTCCATAACTCCCTCTCTTATCCAATGATATCTCCCATCTTCATCCTCTATAATATAGGAATTGCTCGGGGTCAAAATATACAAATCATCTTCGATTGCTTCTTCCTTCATCAACTCTTTATCTATCTCCGCCTCATACGAAGGCTGAGGAACAAAAGAATAAGAAAAGAAAAACAAAACTAAAAAAACTCCAATATAAATTTGGTTTGCATAAGTTTTTTTCTTACTTGATACATTTACCACCATATGAAACCGTTCAACTACTTCGTGTTGCGGATTCCGTATAAGAGCTGCAACCCCATAAGCATCATAAATTTTGATTTTTTTCCGATTCACCGAATATTTTAACGTATTAATAATCGTCTGCAAATATTCACTCGTCCCCTCTATCGTTAATCGCATTGTCACAGACAAATCACATCGAATCTCTATTTCTCTTGATATTTCTCTTTTTAAAAGTCTAAAAATCGGATTCCACCAAAAAATGATGCCACAAATTTGTACAAACCATTTCACAATCAAATCCTTATTCAAAATATGTGTATACTCATGAAGTAGGATGTAATATAATTCTTTACAAGAATATTCTTCCTTTGGAAGCAAAATCACCTTTCTCCTAATTCCAATTACCATTGGAATTCCAATCTCCTTATTTACTCGAATACATACATGAATCTTTTTTCCTGTATCCTTATAAATCTGTTCCATAACGCCATATTTATCATCCCATCTCTCACAGTTTGATACAGCCTTCATCACCTTTTTATACTGATAAATACAGCGAACAGCTTCTATAAAGCTTCCCACTAACCATACACTTAACAATATCTTCCATATCGTAATACTTTGATTCGCTATCGAAAAGCTGTCCAAACAAATCTTCTCATATACCGTTGAAAAAAATCCCTCCATAATAATTCCCTTCGATGGAATAAAATCAACAGGAACCACCATTCTTATCATCGAAAACAAATATATTATGATAAAACCCGATATACTAAAAACAAGTATTTTCTTTTTCCGAAGCATATACGTAACCAAAACAAATATTACACTCCAAAAAGTCGCCATAAGTATCGAAATTTCCGTCACCTTCACTCCCGTTTTCCCTCCTCCCTCTCTTTCCACTGCTTTAGTATCTTCTCTAATTCTTTTATCGTCTCTTGAACTTCCTTCTCATCCTCTATCTCCTCCACCAAAGCAGAGGTAATACCCACAATAGAATTCCTCGTTATCCCGCTCGATGCCACCTGTTTTGCCACATACTCTTCTCTTGTAATCGCTGGCATAAACTGTCTCGCATACTGGGTATGATACTGAACCTTCTCATCCCCTTCTTTTATCATCCCTTTCTTCAATAAAGAACGAATCATATTCTGTATATAATTCCTACTCCATGTCGATTTAATATTCATCTCTGCAATATCAATACTTGTCAAAGGTCTCTCTTCTCTCCAAAATATCTCCATTAATTTTTCTTCATTTGCAGTTAATACTCTTTTCACATCAATCACCCTTCACTATCTTTTTCACTCTCAAATAAATAATCTAAAAAATTACTAATTTTTTTTGTTATTACTTTTCCATTCTATCATACTTCAATTTATATGTCAATTATGTTTGATGAGATATTTTATTATTTTTCTGTTTTACTATAAAACTCCAAGAGTTCAAGACGTAAGCCGAAGAAGGATTGGCATGTTTCATATATCCAAGAGATACTTAGCAAGATAATTTCAAGCGCTATCCTACTGTGTACTATGAAAGCTCCGTCAATCAACTGTGCAGACGTGAAAATAATTACCAAAATAAAAAAATCTCATTTCTGACAACTGAAATATTATAAAATCACTGTCAAAAATGAGATTTTTTAAAAATTTATGGCGTGAAATCCCGGTTACTCGTTGCCGAGTAGTTCATTTCACTTATCAAAACTCCGTCAATCAACTATGCAACTATATCAATTTTTCATCTAATCGGCGTCACCCAGTACCCAAAACTTCCCGTCTTATATTTCTTGCTCTCCGTCGGAATAAAACAATAAAACTGAAAAAGCGACGCCAAATACCTCTCCTTACTATCAAAAATCCCTGGAATTCCGACAACTCTCTGCCAGGAACCATCCTGATTTTTTCTCTTTCCCAAAAGCAAATAATGATACTGCTCAAACCGATATAAAAGCAGACGATTACTTCTAAGCCACCAGTTTACTGTATCCATTTTCCCGATATCTCTCGGCTTAATCTTCACACATTCATTCAAATCCTCCGACTCAATATCTGGAATCTTCGGATAATCTCGAAGCATAATTTCTATCTCGTCCCTCTCCCCCTTTTCCTGCATATGTATCATTGAAATAGAAGACTTTGTCTCTACTCTTTTCTCCTCTTTTTCTACCTTACATTCCTTATCCGCACTCAAAATCCTATTCTTATCATCCTTATCACTCTTATTATTCTTATTTTTGCCATCCCTCTTATCTCCAATTTCCATTCCCTTACCAATTTTCATCAAGTCAATATTCCCTATTATCTCACTTATCTCACTACCCTGAACCGATTCACTATTCCTTATAAACCTTTCTTGAGCTTTCTGCAAAGTATCAGACTCTGCATACATTTTCTCCGTCTGTTTTTCTTTCCTACTTTCCTTTATCGGAACAACTTTTTGGGGTTCTAATCTCTCCTCCATCTTGTTCTTATTTTCCCTAATCTCCTCTTTTTCCTTTCTATTTCTCTTTTCTCCCCCTATTTTCCCTTCATCTATCTTCTCCCTATCTATTTTTTCTCTCTCTATCTTCCTCCTTGATTCCGGCTTCATCTGTTCTCGTATTTTATCTGTAACCTTCTGTTGTCCCCTTGAATCCTCCGCATGGCTCGACAATAAAAAATTAACTTCTCTCCTATCCCTACTCTCTCTTTTTCCTTCACTCTCTGGGCTCCATTTAAGACCATCCGCTCTAGATCTATCCGATAAATCCTTTCCTTTTTCTTTCCCCTCTATCTCCTTTTTGTCTGATTTTTCGAGTTCCTCTGTCGACTTAACTCTATCCTCCTCTTTTTGGGTCCTCTTTTGTTCCAATATAAACTGCTCCACCTCAATTTTCTTATCATCCCACTCCGTCCCATAACTCATCTCACGACTATAATAGAGCAGCATTCCATGCATATCATCGATTTTCTCTCCATTTTTAAAAATCTCCCTCTCCAAAAATGCCCTCTTATACTCACAACTTCCTCCCTTTAAGACAATATTATCCACAAAAATGCCATATAATTTCCCATTTTTGTGGATATAAAAATAAATCTTAAGCATCAAATCCTCTGACTGCTTCTTATCCTTTATATTCAAAACAATCTTTAAACGGTCCTGCGCCTTTTGTACTCGCACAAACCCAACATTTTCCCCTCTTCTTCCATTCTTATACTGATATAAATAAGAGACAATTCGTCTATACTCCGCCATAGAAACACTTCCCTTTTTTGATTAATATATTCCTCAGAAAATGAAAATATGCCTCCCATTATCCCTATATTTATCCCTATATTAGGAATGTTTTTGAGAATTGCGAGAGCACATTATGCGGAGCAATTTGGTATCATAGGGGGCAAAAGGTCTTTTGACCTCAACATCATATTATTTTCCAATTGAATCATTATAATGGTTCTTTACTTTCAGTCTATTGATGGCTCTGGCAAGATGAGCTTGAGCGGAACGATATTCTTGTATACTCTTCTTTTGTAAAATAGCTTCTTTTGCCGCATCAGCAGCGTGTTTGGCTCTTATCGCATCAATATTTTCTGGTCGCTCTGCTGAATCAACTAATAGCAGCACTTCATTATCTTCTATTTTAACCATCCCCTCAGAAACGGCTGCCATTTGTTCAGACTGCCCCGGTAATTTATAATATAATGTTCCTGGTACAATTGCTGCAATCATATTTCTATGATTGGGCAGTATTCCATACTGCCCCTCTACTGTAGGAAGAATCAAAGATTCACACTCTCCTTGATAAAACGGTCTATCTGCCGCCAAAATCTTGACCTGGAAAGTATCCATTAAATTCCACCCTCTTCCATACTTTTTGCCTTCTTTATTACATCATCGATCGTTCCGACATTATAAAATGCTGCTTCTGGATATTCGTCCATCTCACCTGATACAATCGCTTGAAACCCACGAATCGTTTCCTTTAAAGGAACATAAATACCTGGAATACCTGTAAACTTCTCAGCAACATGGGTGGGCTGTGCAAGAAACTTCTGTATCTTTCTGGCACGGGTTACTATCTGTTTATCCTCGTCACCCAATTCTTCCATACCTAAAATTGCGATAATATCTTGTAATTCGCTGTACTTTTGTAGTATCTCCTGTACACTTCTCGCAATACTATAATGTTCTTCCCCTACAATATCTGCCTCGAGTATTCTCGAGGACGATTCCAACGGGTCAACTGCTGGATAAATACCCTGCTCAGAAATTTTCCTAGATAAAACAGTGGTTGCATCCAAATGCGCAAATGTAGTTGCCGGTGCAGGGTCCGTCAAGTCATCTGCTGGAACATAAACTGCCTGCACAGATGTAACGGAACCTTTATGTGTAGATGTAATACGCTCTTGCAATTCTCCCATTTCTTCTGCCAATGTGGGCTGATAACCTACCGCTGAAGGCATACGTCCCAACAAAGTGGATACCTCACTTCCCGCCTGGACAAATCGAAAAATATTGTCGATAAACAAAAGCACATCTCTGTTCTCTTCATCTCTAAAATATTCCGCCATTGTCAGCCCTGAGAGGGCGACTCTCATACGCACTCCCGGTGATTCATTCATCTGCCCAAATACCATCGCAGTCTTATCGACAACGCCGCTATCATGCATTTCTTTCCACAAATCATTCCCCTCACGGCTTCGCTCCCCGACACCTGTGAAAATCGAGTACCCGCCATGCTCCATGGCGACATTATGAATTAATTCCTGAATCAGAACCGTCTTACCTACACCTGCACCGCCAAAAAGACCAATCTTTCCTCCCTTTGGATAGGGCTCCAACAAGTCGATAACTTTGATTCCTGTTTCCAAAATTTCTACGGCAGGACTTTGTTCTTCAAAAGCTGGCGCTTTCCGATGTATATCCCACCGCTTATTTTCTTCCGAAATAGCCTCCCCACCGTCAATGGGGTCTCCGAGCACATTAAACATTCTTCCGAGAGTACATTTGCCAACGGGCACACAAATACCACTTCCAGATGCCTTTACTGTCATTCCTCTGGCGAGTCCTTCACTTTCTGCCAACATAATACATCTGACCGTTGCATTTCCAATATGCTGTGCCGTTTCCATCACTCTCTCTTTTCCATCTACAGTAACCGTAAGAGCTTCCTTTATTTTAGGGAGTTTACCTGCTTCAAATTCCACATCCACTACTGGACCGGATATCTGTACAATTTTTCCTCTATTCACCTATATCACTTCCTTTTTCTTCTTCTTTTTTTGTGCTTTTGCACCAGAAGATACTTCCGTGATTTCCTGCGTAATTGCAGCCTGTCTCACTAGATGATACTGAACCGATAACTCTTCCAATATCTTTGCCGCATTTTGATTCGCAGAATTCATTGCCGTCATTCTGGCAGTCTGTTCACTGCAAAAACTATCTATTAACGCACTGTATATGTAACCAGATATATAACTTTGCATTATATTATCCAAAACCTTCGCTATGGACGGAAGAAACTCAAATGGCATAGCGACAACTTTTTCTTTTGGAGAAGATGTAAACTGTTTTCTATGAAACGGGAGTAATCTGGCCGATTTTGCTTTCGCTTCCATTCCTCCCACCAAATCCGTATAAACAATAAAAATTTTATCCAATTTTCCCGCATCAAATCTTTCCAATAAAATATCCCCGATTTCCCTTGCTCTTTGCATCGTAGGGTTTTGCGCTGTATACAGAAAGCTTTTCTCTATCGGGATATTATGCTTTATAAAAAACTGTCTTCCATATTCTCCTACAACAAATAGTTTCATATCTGAATGTTCCTGATATAGCCTATAAGCCTCCTTTAGAACATTTTGATTATATGCACCCGCAAGCCCTTTATCTGCGGTTATCACTAAACAACCATATGTTCCATTCAGCAGTTTTCGTCCATCTGCTGGATAAAAATATTTGCTATCAACGTCTTCTGCCGTGCGGAAAATTCTCTTGATTTCTGCTTGCAATGCAGTAAAATATGGTCGTGTCTGGTCTAGCTCACTTTTTGCCTTGCGCATTTTAGTGGATGCAATCAAATACATAGCATTTGTAATTTTTTGTGTATTTTTGACACTATTAATTCTGTTCTTTATTTCCTTTGTCGATGCCATGCTAATCACCATCCTGCATATTCTTTTTACCTAAAAACTGACTGCAAAATTCAGATGAAACATCCAATATCCTCTGTCTATTCTCCTTGGATAATAAGCCCGTCTTTTCAATTTCCTCACATAAAGATTTTTCTTCTCTTTCAAAATGCAAAAGCAACTGTTCGATAAATTCTCTCATTTTTTTCACCGGCACGTCCTGCATAATATGACCTAATGCTGCGACCAATATAATTACTTGTTCATATTGTTTTAATGGATGATATTGGGGCTGACGCAAAAGCTGCATTAACCCTTCTCCATAATCAAGCTGTCGTTTTGTTGCTTCATCCAAATCACTGGAAAACTGCGTAAATACTTCCATCTCCCGGTATTGTGCCAAATCCAGACGGATTGCCCCTGCGGCATCCTTCATTGCCTTTGTCTGTGCATCTCCACCTACACGAGATACGGATAGACCTACATTGACTGCCGGACGCTGACCAGCAAAAAACAAATCACTTTCCAAAAATATCTGCCCATCTGTAATGGAGATAATATTGGTAGGAATATAGGCAGATACATCTCCTGCCTGTGTTTCTACAATCGGAAGTGCTGTCATGCTACCGCCGCCTTTTTCTTCTGACAAGTGAGCCGCTCTCTCCAATAACCTTGAATGCAGATAAAATACATCACCTGGATATGCCTCACGTCCCGGAGAACGCTCTAATAATAAGCTTAGGGAACGATAACAGACAGCATGTTTTGATAAGTCATCATAGACAATTAATACATCTCTTCCCTGTCCCATAAAATATTCACCTAATGCACAGCCTGCATAGGGTGCTATGTACTGAAGCGGAGCTGGGTCACTGGCAGAGGCATTTACCACAATCGTATAATTCATAGCTTCCCTCTTGCGAAGATTCTCAACTAGCTGTGCAACAGAACTTGCCTTTTGACCTATGGCTACATAGATACAAATAACATCTTTTCCTTTTTGATTTAAAATCGTATCAATGGCAATTGCTGTCTTTCCCGTCTGCCTGTCTCCGATAATCAGTTCTCTCTGTCCACGTCCGATAGGAAACATAGAATCAATCGCTAATAATCCCGTTTCCATAGGCGTATCTACTGGCTGACGCTCAATAATTCCAGGTGCGGGTGACTCGATTGGATAATAATCTTCTCCTTTTATCGGTCCTTTTCCATCGATCGGATTTCCCAGTGCATCTACAATTCTTCCTATAAATCCCTTCCCTACAGGAATACCCGCCATCTTTCCTGTTCTTCTTACAGTATCCCCTTCACTGATTTCTCTATCGTCACCAAATAAGATACAACCGACCTCATCTTTTCTTAAGTCCTGTACCATACCTTTCGTTTCTGAGGAAAATATCAAAATCTCGCCATAAAAAGCATTTTCAATGCCACTGACTACCACAATTCCATCTCCTACCGTTAATACTGTACCGACTTCCTGTGGTTCTACCTCTAATGTCCAGTTTTGCAAAGTTTCCTTTATTAACGGAATAATATTTCCATTTTTTTCTGGCACACTAGCCAACGTGTCTTTTAACTGTTGAAAACGTCCATTTACGCTCCAATCATATATTTCTGAACCAACTTCAAGGCGAAATCCTCCTGGAAAGCTATCGTTTGGAATCCATTCAAGAGAAATATCTGCATTATATTTCTCTTTTAAAAAGGATAAAAACCGCTTTTCCTGTCCTTCATCCGGTGGAGCTGCTGAGTATAAGATTGCCTTAACCTTCTCAGTGCTTTGATTATTCACTTTGCACACTCCTCTCCGCTGCATTCAAAAACTGATTAAATGCCTCTGCCGCTGTTGACTGCAATACTAATTTTTCGGTTGCCATTGTGACCATTTCTGTCACTTCTTTTTGAGCGTTATCAATGATTTTGTCATGCTCTATTTTTGCTTCTTTCTTGGCATCTGAGACGATTTTTTCAGCCTGCTCTTTTGCTTGCTGTATTTCTTCCTCTTTCATTCGTTTCATAGTCTCAGCGGCAGCATTTTTACGCTTATAGATTTCATCATCAACACTACTTAACTGCCTACTATAATCGGCTTTTATTTCTTCTGCCTCAGATAGCTTTGCCTTCGCAGCCTCATCTAACTGTCGATAGTGCTCATCTCTCTTATCCATAAATTCTTTTATCGGCTTATAAAGCAACAGATATAATCCTGTAGCAAGAATTGCAAAATTAAATAAATGCAAGAGTATCTGTTGCCAATCAATATTCAATGGAATATTCATTGCAATCACCTTCCTTTACATAACGAAGATAATCAAAATCGCAACAATCAATGCATAGATAATAGCAGTCTCTATAAAGACAAGACCAAGCATCAATGTTGTTCTTATTTTTCCTTCTGCCTCTGGTTGACGAGATATGCCATCTACGGATTTTGAAATCGCCATACCCATACCAATTGCACCTGCCGCCGCTGCAAGACCGACAACTACAGCTGCCGCCATAGCTTTATCTCCGATTTGATTCTTCTCGTCGTTTTCCACTGTCTGCACAGCTTCCTGTGCCTTTTCATCACTCTCTGTCGCATAGACAGACATAGAAATAGTAAACATCATCATTAACGCAAAAACTGCAAAAATACCTTTTTTTGTAATTTTACTCCTTATTTTCATCGATTTTACCTCCAATCTCAATCTTTTTCCTTATGAGGCTCTGAAACCTCTCCATAAAATAATGCTGTCAACATCGTCAGTACATAGGTCTGGATGAGAGCATGTAAAAGAGTAAAAAGAACTCCCACTATTACAGGCAGAACGAAACTTAACTGTATGTAATAGTAAACAAGTTCTGTCACCAACAAACCACTGAGCAATGCACCAAATAGACGGAAACTCATCGATATAGGTAATGAAAAATCTTTCAATGTACTGCCTACGCCTCTGAGTCCATTTCCAACAATTCCTCCCGATAGAATAATGACATACGATAAACATCCTAATGCAATCGCTGCATTTATGTCAGATAAAGGAGCAGGGAGCGTAATAGACGCTCCCTCTGTTGTGATTCCTTGAAATCCAAATAATTCAAATAGAGTTCCTATGAAAATATAGACACCTGCACCAAATATATACGCACCTAAAAATTTATTTCGATGTGGACTATTGCTCTTTGCCAATCCGTCAAACAATGATACCAGTTGTTCCAATAACATTTGAAATTTTCCCGGAACATATTGAAATTTAGGAATTACAAAAATTCGAATACAAGCCGCTACCATCAATAAAACAACCGTAACTATAACTGCGGAAATAAATCCTGGATTCACATCTTTTAAACCGAAAAAGCTAATTTTACCAGTTTCATGTAATACGGCGTCACGCATCACTTCCTCAATTGTCTCCTGCTTTCCGCCCGGCTGATTCGTGAGAATAATCCCTAATAGCAAAACAAGAATGACAAATATAAATACAGCAATACTGCCTACCTTTCTTTTCCTGCTCATATGCCGCTCCTTTCCCAAATACTATTTTTGCTGCTGCACTAATTTCGCATAGTATCTGTCTACATAAACAGCATAGATAATTCCACCAATTATATAAGCCACTGCTGTCAGGGCAAATCCAGTTCCTAAGCCAATCCCCTCTTGGAATAATCCCATCACAAAAGAACCGATACCAATACCGATATCATAAGACAACAGATAGGTCGCGTTCGCAGTTCCACGCTTTGGACCTGGAGTTGTTCCAGTAACAAACGATTGAAATAGCGGCTGAAGTACACCATAGCCAAGACCTAATAAAAATCCTGCAAGTAATAAATGAACAGCAGTTTCCATAAAGAAGTAGCTTCCCATTGTAAGTAATAAAACAATTAAACTAATTACAACTAAAATCTTATGCTTTCCACCATCAATCATCTTCTGTGTAGAGAATTTTGAAATCAACATTCCAGCTACTAAAAAGATATAAAAGTACGGAGTAACTGCCGACAATCCCTTTTCTTGGGCAAAGATGGATGAGTACGCAATTACCGCACCAAAAGGCACCATAATAAACATCATATTAAACATAAATGGTAATGCTGGTTTGTAAAAAGCATCTGCCAAAACAAATTTCTTACGTTCTACCTTCGGATACTCAATCCTACAAAATGATACGCATATCAACGCAATTACCGTCAGAGCAAATAATACAAGGAAAGAAGCCCTACTGCTCATATGGTTTTGTACTTGAATACCAATAAACGGTCCGGCAGCCATACCTAATGATATCGTTAATGCAAAACGGTTAACACCTTGTCCCACCTTACTAGGCGGAAGCACATCCCCTGCCAATGTAGTTGTAGCGGAGCCGCATACAGAGTATACAACTCCCATATACAGACGAATTAAAACTAGCACGCCAAAAATAGGAAATGCTACAAATCCTAAAAACGGAAGGCAGAATAATGCCAAAAATAGCATATATACATGGTAACGGTTAAAATTATCCAGAATATATCCTGCAAAAGGTCTGAACAATACTGTTGCTACTGACATTGATGTTAAAACAATACCAATCTTTGAGCCTGTAATTCCATTCTCCTGGCAATAGATTGGAAGAATAGGAACCGATGCATAAAAGGTCGCCATCATCAATAAGTTAGTAATAAATAATAATATAAATTTCTTATTCCATATCTTATCCATACATTTTCGGGCTATCTGATAGAATGCCTATCCATAGCCCTTACCTCCTTTTTTTCTTAATATCTCAAATATAAAATTTAACACCATTTATATATATTGTGAATTGAAAATATTTTATTTTTGATAACTTGAAGTTATTAAAATTAAAATCAATCTTCTTTTTTTAGATTGATACAATGTCCAAATATTAAAAAAAAGCAGGGATTTATCTACCTTAAAGTAAATAAATCTCTGCTCGGTAATCAAAGATACATCTAAAAAATGCGCAAGCCTATTCTTAGACTTACACATTATAAATTATATTCTTTTTTTCAGATTTCTTATATCACGTCGTATCCTTCTACAAACTCCCTGATTTTCTTTCTCACTATTTTCAAGCTTTTGTAATCTGTCTTCTAATAATCTAATTTTCTCTTCTGGCTTCATCTCGCTACCTCCTTTTTCATCCTTTGAAAGATAATATAGCACAGTTTTCCTATACAATGAATTGAAAATATGTTATAATTGATAACCAAAGGTTATTGAAAGGAGAAACCAAAATGACTATAGATAATCTAAAATGCTTTATTCTTGTAGCAGAAAACTTAAGTTTTGTACGCGCTGCAGAGGCTCTTTATATTTCACAGCCTGCTGTAACCAAACAAATCAATTCCCTGGAACAGGAGTTAGGCGTCACTCTTTTTACCCGCTCTACCCGCCATGTAGAATTAACTCCTGCCGGAATGTCATTTTATAAAGATGCCAAAGATATTGTGCTAAAATCGCAGATGGCAATCAACCGTGTTCAAAGACAAAACACGACATCCGACTCTCTTCGGATTGGGCTGAGTAATCCCATCGCACTTTTTTATCTTGCACCTATCTTAAAGAAATTACATACAGAATATCCAGATATTCGTCCTAATATTGATATTCCTGGATATAAGATAGTCCTAAATCTCTTTCTGGAAAATAAACTGGACCTTCTTTTCTATTTTAAAGAAAATATGCCAAAAAAAGCAGAAATCAATTTTGTCGAATTAGAAAAAGATTCCTTATCTTGTTTGGTACCTGCAAATCATGCATTAGCTTCCAAAGCTTCTATTAGTATAGACGAATTAGCAGACGTTCCTATCATCGCATGTAATCCTCTGAATGCGCCTTTGTCTACCGCTTCCTTTCAACAGCAGCTCCTTGAAAAACACCCCGTAGACAATGTTTTATACTGCGACAATATTGAGGTGGCTCACTGTATGGTATATGCAGGATTGGGTATTGCAATTATTCCTAATATTTTAATCTTAAAATCACCTAAATTTGCATCTATTCCACTTGCAGATGAAGCGCCGCTCTCTTTCGGTATCTTCTATCATAAACGCAGTAAAAATGAAGCCTTACATAAATTATTAAAACTTATCTGACAAACGAATATAGTTGCACTTCTTTACAAATCTAACAGTAACCAACTCGTAAAGAAGTGCAACTATAACCATTTTCAACCAAATCACTCACAAAATTTTCACACCGTTTCACTCAATATATTGCTAAGCTGCGCAAACTGCTCCAAAGTCAACTTCTCCCCTCGAATCGTAGGAGAAAGCCCCATCTGTTCTAACGCCCCTATCACCTTATCTTTTGTAAGCTGCAACTCACTAGAATTCACCAACCCATTTTGCAGCGTCTTCCTTCTCTGATTAAAAGAAGCCCGAATAAGCCCAAACATAAACTTCTCATCACTCACCTTGACAGGTTTCTCCCTATGTCTCGTAAGACAGATAACAGCGGAACCAACCTTCGGTCTTGGCATAAAACAATTCGCCGGCACATTCGCAGCTATATAAGGCTTCGCATAATACTGAACCGCAAGCGACAACGCACCATAATCCTTCGTCCCCGGCTTCGCCTGCATCCGAAGCGCCACCTCCTTTTGAACCATAACTGTCATATTCTCAATCGGAAGTCCACTCTCAAAAAGCTGCATAATAATCGGAGTCGTAATATAATAAGGCAGATTCGCCACAACCTTAATCGGTCTTCCCTGTGCATACTTCTCAAAAAACTCCTCAAAATCTAGCTTCAAAATATCCTGATTTAATATCGTGACATTATCATATTCCGAGAGCGTATCATTTAAAATCGGAATCAACTTCTTATCAATCTCAACCGCAATCACCTTCTTCGCTCCCTCCGCCAAATACTGCGTCATCGTTCCAATTCCTGGTCCAATCTCCAGCACAATATCCTCCTCATGAATATCTGCCGCCCTCATAATCTTGTCCAAAACATGCCCATCAATCAAAAAATTCTGTCCAAACTTCTTCTGAAAAGCAAACTCATACTTCTTAATAATCTCTATCGTCCTCTGCGGATGACTTAATTTCTCCATAACCTTCCATTCCTTCTTTTTTTATATTATTATCCAATTCCTTCTATCATCCCTTAATCCTATACATTTTCATCGCATTCCTCTTCGTAATCTCCCCCGCTTTCTCAACCGTAATTCCCTTTATCTTTGCCATCTCCTCCAAGACATACGTCAAATACAAAGAGCAATTCCTTCTCCCCCGAAACGGTTCAGGCGCAAGGTAAGGACAATCCGTCTCCAACAAAACTCGGTCCATCGGAGTATACTCCATAACCTCTCTTAATTTCTTTCCATTCTTAAATGTCAGCACACCTCCAACACCGATATAAAATCCCATATCCAAAAACTTCCTCGCCATCTCCTTCGTGTACGAAAAGCAGTGCACAACTCCGCCTATCTGCTCGGCATGGCAGGATTTCATAATCTCATACGTATCAAACGCCGCATCCCTGCTGTGAATCACCATCGGAAGTCCCACTTCCCTCGCAAGCTCAATCTGTCTTTCAAACCATTTCGCCTGAATCTCCCTTGAAGGCTCATCATAGTGGTAATCCAGCCCAATCTCACCAATCGCCACAACCTTCTCAAACTTACTCCACTCACGCAGTACTCCAATATCTCCCTCTGTCATCCCTCCAACCTCATTTGGATGAACTCCAACCGCTCCATAAAAAAACGGATATTTCTCAGTGAGCGCAATCGTATTCTCAGACGTCCTCATATCCGCTCCAATATTTACAATATAGTCAATCCCATTTTCTGGAAAACTTGAGAGCAATTCTTCTCTATCCTCGTCAAACCAATCATCATCATAATGCGCATGGCTGTCAAAAATCATATCTCCTCTTCCTTTCTATGCCAAGTTTTATTCCATCAAACCTTCTACTCTTATCCACAATCGATTTCCTTCTAAAAATAAGGCTGTCTGCAAAATAGAAACCTCAAAAGCTCATTTTACGACAGCCTTATCTTATGATATTGGGGTCAAAAGGTCTTTTGCCCCTCCCTATTTTAATTATGCATTTGCAATAATCTCATTTACCTGCTCTCTCTCAGGCATGGACTTAATTGCGCCCTTTCTTGTTGTGACAATATAAGCGGCTGCATTTGCGAATGTAAGCATCTCCTCTAATTGCTCCTTTGTAAGGTCATCAATTCCGTTCTCCAAAACATAATTGATAACACTTCCGCAAAATGTATCTCCCGCTCCTGTCGTCTCAATCGTTCCTCCAAGAAGAAAACTTGGCTTAAATGCAACGATATCCTTATAGAAACAGTAGCTTCCGTCGGCGCCGGCTGTCACATCAAAAATCTTGATATTCGGATTTTGCTCTCTCAAAATCTTCGCTCCCTCCTCAATATCAGCCGTGCCTGTCATAAACTCAAGCTCTTCCTCAGAAATCTTTAAGATATCGCATTTTGATAAACCATACGTAATCTTCTCCTTCGCCTTATCCAAGGAATCCCATAGAGGCGGACGTAAATTAGGGTCAAAAGAAATGATCAATCCCTCCTCTTTTGCCGCATCAATCGCCTTAACTGTCGCTGCCTCTACCTCAGGGTCTGTCATGGAAAGCGTTCCAAAATGGAAAACTCTTGCAGATTTTACTAAATCTGTAGAAACCTCATCGGCTGTCAACATCATATCTGCGCCTGGTTTGCGGTAAAAAGAGAAATCTCTGTCACCATTTGGAAATGTATGAACAAGCGCCAAGGTTGTATTATAGTTGGAATCCAAAACCAATCCCTCGACATCGATTCCTACATCTACTAAAGTCTGCTTTAACGTCTTACCAAACTGGTCCTCGCCAACCTTGCCGACAAATGCCGTCTTCTTTCCCATTTTGTTGAGAAGTGCAAGCACATTACAAGGTGCTCCACCTGGGTTTGCCTCAAACATCGGATTACCCTGCTCACTATACCCGTTCAGAGTAAAGTCAATCAATAATTCTCCCAATGCAACTACATCAAATTTTTTGTCCATTTTGTTTTTCTCCCTTCTAAGGTAGTTTTGATAGGTCGTCAATCTTCCTCCCAAAAAATTGACATTTATAATAAAGGAAAATCACAGAAATCTGCAAGATACCCGCTAGGTTGACATTCCTGCTAAAATAGATAGTCAAGAAATGAAAAACAGATACCTCACATATCGCCAAACCCACAAAGCTTATTTCTGCAACTCCTCCTCTCCAAAACAATGAAGTCATTCTAAAATGAAGCACTTCATATCGCAGTATATCATTTGCCAAACAAAACTAGCAAATCTCAGCCCCTGCCGGCATATCCTTCTCTGGCGTCACAAGAGCTAGATTGCCATCCGCATCCTCGGCGCAGAGCAACATACCCTCCGATAAAACACCCGCTAATTTGGCTGGCTTTAAGTTCACCAAAACCATAACCTTCTTGCCAACCATCTCCTCAGGTGTATAGTGAGCCTTAATTCCAGAAACAATCTGTTTTACCTGGCTTCCAACACGAACCTGAGAGCAGAGCAATTTCTTCGACTTCTTGACAGCCTCACAGGAGATAATCTCACCTACCTGGAACTGCATCTTAGAAAACTCATCAAATGTAATCTCGTCTTTTGGCTCAATATCAATCACTGGTCCCATCTTAGCAAGCTCTTCTTCCTGCTTCGCCGCCTCTTTCTTTTCTTCTACTTTCGCCAAAACTTCTTTCACGTCCAATCTCGCAAATAAAATCTCTGGCTTCTTCGTCACCTCAGTTCCCGACTCATAGAGACCAAATGTATCCATCTCATCCATCGTTCTCTCCTTCGCATTCAGCTGCGCAAGAATCTTCTTCGATGTCTCTGGCATAAATGGCTCGAGCAAGGTTGCACCGATGCAAATGCTTTCTACTAAATTATAAAGCACCGTCGCAAGTCTTGGTTTCTTCGCCTCATCCTTTGCGAGAACCCAAGGCATTGTCTCATCAATATATTTATTACAACGTTTAAATAACGCAAAAATCTCTGTCATCGCATCTGCCACACGCAAATCTGACATCTTCTTCACAGTCTTATCCTTTAGCGCAAGTGCAGTCGCCTTAAGGTCGGCATCCACCTCTTCCTCGATGCCTGTATTCTCCACGATACCGCCGAAGTATTTATTCGACATAGAAATCGTACGATTCACAAGATTGCCGAGTGTATTCGCAAGGTCGGAATTGATACGCTCCACCATAAGCTCCCATGTAATCACACCGTCATTATCAAATGGCATCTCGTGAAGCACAAAGTAGCGAACTGCATCCACACCGAAGAACTCTACTAGCTCATCTGCGTAGAGAACATTTCCCTTTGACTTACTCATCTTGCCATCTCCTTGAAGCAACCAAGGATGTCCAAAAATCTGCTTTGGAAGAGGCAAATCAAGTGCCATCAGAATAATCGGCCAATAAATCGTATGGAAACGAATAATATCCTTTCCTATCAGATGTAAATCTGCTGGCCAGAATTTGTCAAACTCTGGTTCATTCTCACCGTCACAATGGTATCCGATTCCCGTGATATAGTTGCTAAGCGCATCAAGCCATACATAAACAACATGTTTATCATCAAAATCGACTGGAATTCCCCACTTAAAGGATGTTCTAGACACACATAAATCCTGAAGTCCCGGAAGCAAGAAGTTATTCATCATCTCGTTTTTACGAGCCACCGGCTGAATAAACTCCGGATGCGTATTAATATGCTCGATTAATCTATCTGCGTATTTACTCATCTTAAGGAAATATGCTTCCTCCTTCGCTGGCTGGCATTCTCTTCCACAGTCCGGACATTTTCCATCCACAAGCTGAGAAGATGTGAAGAAAGACTCACAAGGTGTACAGTACATTCCCTCATAAAATCCCTTATAGATATCGCCCTTATCGTATAATTTCTTAAAAATCTTCTGAATCTCTTTCTCATGGTAATCATCTGTCGTTCGGATAAATTTATTATAGGAGGTATTCATCAAATCCCAGATATCCTTAATCTGACCTGCCACAGAGTCCACAAACTCCTTCGGTGTGACGCCGGCCTCCTCTGCCTTTAACTCAATCTTTTGGCCATGTTCATCCGTTCCTGTCTGAAAATATACGTCATAGCCCTCTAATCTCTTAAATCTTGCAATACTATCTGCCAATACAACCTCGTAAGTATTACCGATATGTGGTTTTCCGGAAGTATACGCGATTGCAGTCGATATATAATACGGTTTCTTACTCATATTTTCCTCCATTATCTTTTTCTTTTATTCTTTCTCGGCTTATACTCTATTATAATAAGTCGCTTTGGATTCATTATAATATAAAAATTCATTCTCGTCCACGTATTTAAAAAAATTTTCTAATTATTTTCCAAGCTTGCCTTTGTCGACAAATTTCGATACAATAATGCCAAGGTCAAAAAGGGAACGAACTGTTATACATTTCCTACCGTTTTTTCCATATACTAGAGTATATCCCAGTATGCCATCTCGCTGACATTCCCAAAAATAGAAAGGAACTCCTATGTTAAAAAAAATAGCTCATAAATCTCTTTTCATCCTTCTTTTCCTTTTTCTTTTCTTGCCTCTTATAAGCTGTCAGAATATAGATAATAATTCTATCTCTGATAACGCTTCATCCGATGCACCAGAGACGAAACTCTCAAAAAAAGATGAAAAAGAACAACAAATCTTTGAGCAATATTTGAGAGAACAGTTTGACCAGACTGTGACATCGAATACTCTAACTCTTCACTCAAGCTTAAAAGACCCAGAAGCGTATGGCATCAAAAGACCAAATCCAAGCTTTGGAGATATCTCTCTTCATACCTTAAAGTCAGATAAAGAGCAACTACTTCAAACCCAGGAAAAATTACACCAAATATCCTCGTCTTCCCTAAGCGAGGAGCAAAAATTCATATACCAGATTTTAGATAATTACCTCGATACCTCTATCGAGCTAAGCCAGTATTATCTCTACGGTAATCCCTTTAGCGCCAATACCGGGATTTCCACCCAGCTTCCAATCACGATGTCCGAGTACGAATTTTATGTGGAGACAGATATCAAAGATTATTTATCCCTCGTCAACCAGATTCCCTCCTTTTTTGCCGATTACATAGAGATAGCAAAAGAACAGGCAAACGAGGGACTTTTTATGGCTGATTTCGCAGTGGATAATACTATCGCTCAGATTGATGTATTTTTAAATCATACAACGGAAAATAGCTTTATCACCTCTTTTGACGATAGAATCGATAAGCTTAATTTCCTAAGTGAGGACCAAAAAAATACTTATAAGAAAAATAATACGGCTCTCATTAACGAAAAGGTCATTCCCGCCTACCAATCTCTAAAAACCGAACTGACCAATCTAAAGGGAACTGGAAAAAATGAGGGTGGCGTCTGCAATTTTAAGGACGGAAAGAAATACTATGAATGTCTTGTAAAATCACAGACTGGCTCCGATAAGACCCCGTCTGAGTGGATAAAAGAGCTTGAAAATCATATCTCCTCTCTCATACTAGAGCTTCAAAAAATCGCCAAAGAAACACCTTTTGCATTCACTGCCGTCTATGAGCTCTCCTTCGACAATAGCGATTATGAACAAATTTTAGAGCAACTAAAAGAAGATATGAAAGACGATTTTCCTGAAATTTCAGATATCGACTATACGGTGGATAAAATCCCAAAAAGCCTGCAAAATAGCACAACCGCCGCTTTTTATATGATTCCCCCTCTGGACGACTCGACCCAAAACAGTATTTACGTCAATGAAGCGAATATTTCCTCCAGCTCTCCCCTCCTTCCCGTCTTGGCTCACGAGGGATATCCAGGACATTTATATCAAACAAACTACTTTCGAGAGCATAATTCCTATCCCATTCGCCAATTACTTAGTTTTATCGGCTACAGTGAGGGCTGGGCTTTCTATGTGGAAAATTTAAGCTATCAATATCTCGATTTTGGAACATATCATTCTGTAAAAGATGAAATCTGCCGTATCTACACAATCAATAATGAACTCAACTATATCGTGGCATCTTTAGCGGACTTATATGTAAATTATGAAGGATACAACAAAGAAAAACTTCAAAAATACTTACAGGCATATCAACTTTCTGCGGAAAATTCGGATAAAATTTTTGAAACAGTCGTTCAGGACCCGACAATTTATTTAAAATATTATACAGGATATATGGAGATTGTTAATTTAAAAACAAAATGTATCGACCAACTGGGAGAGAACTTTCATCTAAAGCAATTTCATAAGGTAATTTTAGACGCTGGACCTTGTCCGTTTTCTATCCTAGAACAAAAAATCAACTCCTATCTGCTCGAGTACACCTCGTCATAGGAGAAGCTTTTTTGTGAAGTTTTTGTCAAATTTTTTGAAAATATATACTGTATACAATATTATCAGACTTTTGATGAGAAATTTTTGTGAAAATTCATCTTTTCTTGGTTTTTCTATTGACTTTTTGAAGCAAAAACTTTATACTGATAATTGGTTTACTTTTTACTTATGAAAATCCTACCAAATACAAAGACTAGATAATATTTTTATTTGTCTCCTATTATTTGGTAAATCAATTGATTTTCATAATTGGTTATTTTATAGGAGGATTATTATGTCAACAAAAGCTTTTTATCCAATTAATGAAATTGGTGCTGGAAAAGTAGGTTTTTCCAAGACTCGTTCTATTATCGAAGCTGCTTTCTACGGCAATAACGTAGTAAAAGTTAATACTTTAAAAGAAGCTTATAACTTAGCTAAGAACTCACCAGGAACTATCGTGACAGATATGCCTGTCAAAGATGGCGAGACATTCGGTCTTGAGAAGGACGCTAAGGTTTTATTATTCAATGACGGTGCTGTAACAGGACGTTACGCAGCTGCTCGTCGTATCAAAGGTGAACCAGGAGTAGACGATGCTAAACTTGATAAAGTCGTTATGGACGCTATCTATGAGACACGTTGGAAAAAATTATACCATGCAGAGTGCTTCATCGGTCTTGACCCAGAATTTATGGTAAAAGCTCACTTATTAATTCCAGAAGGAGAAGAGAATATCCTTTATAACTGGATGTTAAACTTCCAGTATATGTCTGATGAGTACGTAAAGATGTACAAAAACTCCACTCCTGTTGGAAATGGCAATGAGCCAGATATCTATATCTTCTCTGACCCTCAGTGGTTCCCTAAGGAGCGCCCAGATGTAGATTTCAGCTGCTTAAGCGACCCATTGACACTTTGCTATTTCGATACAAACGAAAACTGTGCTGCAATCCTTGGTATGAGATACTTTGGTGAGCACAAAAAAGGAACTCTTACAATGGCTTGGGCTTTGGCTAACAGAAATGGCTATGCTTCCTGCCACGGTGGACAGAAAGAATACACATTAGCTGACGGTTCTAAATTCGTTGCTTCTGTTTACGGATTATCTGGTTCCGGTAAGTCCACATTGACACATGCAAAACACGGCGGAAAATACCCTTCCATCAAGGTTCTTCACGATGACGCATTCATTATCAACACAGATACATGTGCTTCTATCGCATTAGAGCCAACCTATTTCGACAAGACAGCTGACTATCCTACAGGATGCCCAGACAATGAGTACTTATTATCTGCTCAGAACTGCTCTTGTACATTAGATTCCGAGGGCAAACTTCAGTTAGTTACAGAAGACATCCGTAACGGTAACGGTCGTGCTATCAAGTCCAAACTCTGGTCTCCAAACCGTGTAGACAAGATTGACGCCCCAGTTAACGCTATCTTCTGGATTATGAAGGACCCTACAATCCCACCAGTTGTGAAGTTAAAAGGTGCTGCCCTTGCATCTGTTATGGGTGCAACCCTTGCTACTAAGACTTCTTCCGCAGAGCGTGTTGCTGCCGGAACAGACTTAAACGCACTTCGTATCGTACCTTACGCTAACCCATTTAGAACTTACCCATTAGTAAATGACTACGAGAAGTTCAAAAAGTTAGTAGAAGAAAAAGACGTAGCTTGCTATATCATCAACACAGGTGACTTCATGGGCAAGAAAGTACAAAAAGAGGATACATTAGGAATCCTTGAGACTGTAGTAGAAGGAAAAGGCGACTTCAAACAATGGGGACCTTTCGAGGATATCGAGATTATGGATTGGGAAGGATTCGTTCCTGATTTAACAGATAAAGAATATGTTCAGACATTACAGGCTCGTATGGAAGACCGTGTAAAAGCCGTTGAGAAATTCTCCACAGCAAAAGACGGATACGACAAACTTCCAGACGAAGCTTTAGAAGCTCTTCAAAAAATCGTTGACGAAGCTGCTACATTATAAAAATATATATAAGGGATGCTATATCAGCATCCCTTCAGACTGTAGACAAAGTTGGTGCTGGAGTTTTTCTCCAGCACCACTTTTCTATG
>JAUUSJ010000019.1 GCA_030841965.1 Blautia sp. | reverse complement strand
AGCTAAGTATATCGAAAAATCGCTCCACTCTCTATCGTTTTCGGGGCATATCTCTATTGGCTCTCTCGGCTGTGTATTGGTGAAATATAATAAAATAATATAATATAATAAAGTGATATAATTGGTTTTTTGAGTTGAGAAATTGATTTAAGACGATTTTTTTGGATGAATGAAAGGTTGTGGATTTGGGTCAGAATATTATTAGAGTATTATTATGGAAGAAAAGTCTGTTTGATATAAGATATAAAGGAGTAATTTTAGATTGTTTATGAGCTTCTGATGATTTTTAGGGGCAAGATAATGAGTTTTTGCTGTAAATTTATAATGAAAATAAAGAAAAAAGGAAAATTTTGTTCATAAAATAAATGTCAAAGAAAGGAGAGAGAAAATAAACTAAGAAAAGAGATAAAAATCTTGTTAAAATTCAAGAAAAATGGGAGTAATTATGATAAAAATGGCTAAAGAGCTATCCCCCCAGGGGGCTTGTGTGAAAAAATGAATTTGGCTATGATAAAAATAAAAAATTTAGGGAGATAATGAGGGAGATAGGATGAATACAGCAAAGAAATTAAAAAATAAAGATAATCAACAAAAAATAAATGGTATTATTATGAGAGATGCGAGAAAGGAGAGGATTGTAGATTATTGGGGAAAGCGAAGCGATAGTTTTTTGGAACAAAGAAGAGCGGAATTACATAGCCCATTGGCGGAGCGGTGGATGGGAGAGATTTTGAAATATCTTCCATTGAAAAAAGAGCTAAAAGTATTGGATGTAGGATGTGGAGCTGGATTTTTCTCTATTTTATTGGCAAAAGAGGGGCATAAGGTAATAGGAACGGATTTGACAAAAGAGATGATTGCTCAGTCTAAAATTTTGGCGAGAGAGGAAGAGGTTGATTGTCGTTTTCTTATAATGGATGCCGAGAAATTAGAATTTCCAGTAGAGAGTTTTGATGTAGTTATTTCCAGAAATCTCACTTGGACTTTGCCAAATGCCAAGAAAGCCTACCGAGAATGGTTCCGTGTTCTAAAAAAAGACGGAGTACTCTTAAATTTTGACGGAAACTACGGAAAAAACGATATATCAGATACAAGTATTTTGCCAGAAAATCACGCACATCATATGCTGGGTGATGAGATGATGAGGGAATGTGAGGAGATAAAAAAACAGCTTCCTATTAGCTCCATGCAAAGACCGGCATGGGATTTGTCTGTCTTGGGACAGATTGGGTTTAAGAAATTTTCGATAGATTTAGGCGTCAGTGAGAGAGTTTATATCGAAAAAGACGAGTTTTATAATCCGGTTCCCCTATTCTGTCTCTGTGCTAAAAAATAATAAAAGTATATTATTTTTATTGTACTTAGCCGATACACAAAAATACGGATTGATTCTGTCCTCTAATCCAATCGTCCTAAAATATAAAATAGTATCAGAACATACATTCTAAAAAATCTATAGATTTTCAGAAAAATATATGGTATGATATTAAGGTCAAAAATCCTCTTGTAGGCAATCTTGCATCGGATTTTCGACCTTTTGCTTTTGATATCATAATATAGTAAATCAATAGAATTTATCATAAATCTTATTAGGAAGGAGGAGGCTCTTCTCTCATGGCTGAAGTCACGAGTATCCGAGCTTGCATTATAATGAAGTCAAATATAGATAAGACAAAAACGAAGACAATATCACATACACATATAACAGAGGACGGAAATACTCACTCCCATTCTCATAGCCAAGGTCATACAGAAAATCATACATATGCACATACTCACTCTCATACTCAGACCAAAGCTGTGTTAAATAGAATGTCTCGCATCATCGGTCATATGGAGGCAATTAAGACAATGGTAGAAGACGGAAGAGATTGCTCAGAAGTTCTCGTCCAAATATCTGCAGTGCGCTCCGCCCTAAACGGCGTCGGAAAAGTCATCCTAAAAGACCATATCGAACATTGCATTGTAGACGCAGTGAGAGAAAATGATGTAGAGACAATAGACGAACTAAAAAAAGCAATTGATAAATTTTTATAATTTTAAGGTAAATATACGGAGGTAAATACAAAATGTCAAAAACAGTTTGCGAATACTGTGCAAATTTCGTTTACGACGACGAAACAGAAGAATATTACTGCGATATCAACCTAGACGAAGATGAAATGTATCGCTTTATGAGCAGTTCCTATAGAGAATGTCCATATTACCGCTCAAGTGACGAGTACAAAATCGTCCGCCATCAAATGTGAATTGCGAACTATAATTCCAAAGCCTTTATACTCCCCTAAACATCTCACCAATACACAGCCAAGAGAGGCGGCAGGTATATGCCCCAAAAACGATAGAGAGTGGAGCGATTTTTCGATATACTTAGCTTTGTCGCCGGAGCACTGTCTGAGCACCAAAGGTGCGAGTTTGCGGGAGGCGGCAAAAATCAGCGTATGTCGAAAAATCGTGGGAACGAACGTGTTTTTGGGGCATATACCTGCCGCCTCTCTTAGCGTCTCTTCTCATCTCTTAGCGTCTCTTCTCATTATTCCTATCATCCCCTCCCAACCCCCTTTCCCCTCATACTTTTTAAAAATACATCCCTCATCAACTCTTGACACATCCACTATAGTCTGCTAATATAATGAATTGAACAAGAAAAAGATGCCATATCTTGTAAGAAAAGCATCTATCTTGTTTTAAGCATGTTGAAATATTTAATTTGCATAGTAGAGAGCAGACTATAAAGGAGAGAAAATAGAAGAGATTTTCGCGCTATCTGTTTTTTCTACGCTACAAAGTCAGCATACTTTAAAATTAATATAATTTATTATTTAGGAGGAAGATAAAATGGCTAATATTTTTTATCAAGAAGATTGTGATCTTTCCTTATTAGAAGGAAAAACAATCGCTATCATCGGTTATGGTAGCCAGGGACATGCACATGCATTAAACTTAAAGGATTCTGGATGTGATGTCATTATCGGATTATATGAAGGAAGTAAATCTTGGGCAAAAGCAGAGTCTCAGGGATTTCAAGTTTATACAGCAGCAGAGGCTGCAAAGAAAGCCGATATTATCATGATCTTAATCAACGATGAGAAACAGGCTCAGTTATACAAAGAGTCTATCGAGCCAAACCTAGAAGAGGGCAATATGTTAATGTTCGCTCATGGTTTCAACATTCATTTCGGACAGATTGTACCACCAAAATACGTTGATGTTACTATGGTAGCTCCAAAAGGACCTGGACATACAGTAAGAAGCGAGTTCCAGGTTGGAAAAGGTGTTCCTTGTTTGGTTGCTGTTGAGCAGGATGCTACAGGCAAAGCTCAGGATATCGCTTTAGCTTACGCTTTAGGTATCGGTGGAGCAAGAGCTGGTGTTCTTGAGACAACATTTAGAACAGAGACAGAGACAGACCTCTTTGGTGAGCAGGCAGTACTTTGTGGCGGTGTTTGTGCATTAATGCAGGCAGGTTTTGAGACATTATGTGAAGCTGGATATGACCCAAGAAATGCATACTTTGAGTGTATCCATGAGATGAAGTTAATCGTTGACTTAATTTATCAGTCTGGCTTTGCTGGAATGAGATATTCTATCTCCAACACAGCTGAGTACGGCGATTATGTCACAGGACCTAAGATTATCACAGAAGATACAAAGAAAGCGATGAAGAAGATTCTTTCTGATATTCAGGACGGTTCTTTCGCAAAAGAGTTCTTATTAGATATGTCCGCTGGCGGACAGGCTCACTTCAAGGCAATGAGAAAGCTTGCTTCTGAGCATCCTTGTGAGAAGGTTGGAGAAGAGATTCGTAAGCTTTACAGCTGGAGTGATGAGGATAAGTTAATCAATAACTAATCCATAGTACTTAGATAGTTTAGCCCCATATAGTGTTTGCTATATGGGGCTTTTTTTGTTATAATCAGTTTAGATTTTTGGGACGAGGAGTATTGGTATCATAAATATAAAGTTGAGAAAGGAAGTGTGATTATGCCACCAATTAGCAACGACTGGCAAGAATATTTAAAAGAGGAGTATAAAAAACCCTATTATAGAGAATTATATAAAACAGTAATGAGAGAATATCGAGAGAGACAGATATTTCCTGAACCAGATGACTTATTTACTGCGTTTCATCTGACACCACTAAAAGAGGTAAAGGTTGTAATTTTGGGACAGGACCCGTATCATAATGTGGGGCAGGCACATGGACTTTGTTTTTCAGTAAAGCCAGAGGTTGATATACCACCTTCTCTGCAAAATATTTATCAAGAACTTCACGACGATTTGGGATGTGAGATTCCAGATAATGGATATCTCGTAAAATGGGCGAAACAGGGCGTCTTATTATTAAATACAGTACTCACTGTTCGAGCACATCAGGCCAACTCCCATCGGGGAATCGGCTGGGAGGAGTTTACCGATGCGTGTATTCGGATTTTAAATGAGCAAGATAGACCGATTGTATTTTTGCTCTGGGGTCGTCCAGCACAGAATAAAAAGTCCATGCTTCATAATCCAAAGCATCTTATCTTGGAGGCACCGCATCCAAGCCCACTCTCTGCGTACCGGGGTTTTTTTGGATGTAGACATTTTAGCAAGACGAATGCATTTTTGGAAAAGAATGGACTTACACCGATAGATTGGCAGATTCCTAATATAGCAGACCAATCTGTCCGTTGATGCAGATAGGCGTTTGGCCTTGGAATGATAAATATAGACAAAGAGAGGAAAAGAAAAATGACAATAGCACAGTTAGAGCCCAGAAGAGTATGGTATTATTTTGAACAATTATCGAAAATTCCGAGAGGTTCTGGTAACCGAGAGTTGGTCGGTGCGTTTTGTATTCAAAAGGCGAAGGAGCTGGGACTTGAGTGGGAGCGTGATAGAGCAGGCAATATTCTAATTCGGAAACCGGCGACGGCTGGGTATGAAGATATGCCTGGTATTATTTTACAGGGACATATGGACATGGTCTGTGTTAAGATAGAGAGGAAGCAGATTGATTTTAATACAGAGGGGATTACTGTTTGTACGGATGGTGAGAAAGTGTGGGCTGACGGCACGACGCTCGGAGCGGATGATGGAATTGCGATAGCGTACGCATTTGCAGTCTTAGAATCTGACGATATCGAACATCCTGAAATTGAGGCCTTATTTACAGTAGATGAGGAAATCGGTCTGCTCGGCGCTACAGATTTTGATGTTTCTAGATTGAGGGGAACGAGGTTAATTAATATTGACTCTGAGGAAGAGGGCGTGTTGACAGTAAGCTGCGCGGGAGGAGCGAGAGCCATTTGTCATCTTCCGATTAAGAGAGAACCCGCAAAATGGGAGACAGCGTGGATAAAGGTTTCTCATTTGCGGGGCGGTCATTCTGGTGTGGAGATTGGGAAAAATCGCACGAATGCGATTGTCCTGCTTGGAAGAATTCTTAACTATATGGAGAGCAAATCCGAGATTCGACTTGTGGAGCTAAGAGGAGGCGAGAAGGAGAATGCGATTGCGACGGATGCCATCGCGGTGATACAAGCTTTTGATATGGAAAAGACAGGCGCTTTGTTTGAGAGATATAAAACAATCATTCAGAGAGAATTAGGAAATACAGAGCCAATGATGGAGCTTTCCTTTGAGACTTTTGACAAGAGTGAGAAGGCGGATAAGCCAGGAGAGATGTTTAGCGAGAATACAACGAGATTGGCTATTTTCATGCTCTATCATTTTCCAAATGGGATTCAGAAAATGAATCCAGAGCTTAAGGGGTTGGTACAGACTTCCCTTAATGTCGGAATATTAAGTACGAACGAGGATTATATTGAGACATGGCATTCTCTTAGAAGCTCCGTGGCATCGGAGAAGGAAGAGATGAAAGAGAGATTGGATTCTTTGATGAGAATGCTTGGGGGAAGTGTAGAATTTCGAGCGGAGTATCCAGCATGGGAGTATAAAAAGGATTCTACGCTTCGAGAAATCTGTATACAGGCATATAAAAAAGTATATGATGGGCGAGAGCCAGAAGTTGTCGCCATTCATGCCGGCTTAGAATGTGGAATCTTTGCGGGCAAAAAGAAAGATTTAGATTGCATTTCTTTTGGACCAAATCTTAGAGATGTTCACACAACGAAGGAGACTGCGGATATAGCCTCGATTGCCAGAGCCTGGAAATATCTTTTGGAAATTTTGAAATATCACGATTAGAGGATAAATTACGAGAGAGTTAGGAGAGAGAAATGATACAAGATGGATTTATGTATATCGCAGCGTTAATCTTTATCGCTGCCTTATTAATTAATTTACCGAGGGTTTTAAAAGGCCCAAAGGCGAAGACATTTTTTAATTTCGCCCCTCCCGTTGTTTTAATTTATTTAGGAATGATGATACTTTGTACATTGAAGTTATGGGATTTAGAGGCAACGGCAGATGCCTATACCAGCCTGAAAAATCCTTTATTATACGCAATGATATTTTTAATGTTACTTCGATGTGACCTTCGAAAGATTATGAAGCTTGGTCCTAAGATGTTAGTCGGATTTTTTGCGGCCACAGTGTCTATCGGATTTGGATTTGTCGTATCCCATGCTATTTTAAAAAATTGGCTTGGACCAAATTCTTGGAAATCTCTTGGAGCGTTATGCGGAAGCTGGATGGGTGGCGGAGGAAATATGCTAGCCATTCAGGCGGCACTCGATGTGAGTGAGGGTGATATGGCGTATGCGCTTGTCATGGATTCTATTTGTGCCACTTTTTATGTTATGTTCTTACTCTGGGCGATTGGTTTTTCCAAAGTATTTAATAAGTGGACAAAGGCAGATACAAAGGCGATTGACGAGGTGGGTCTCGCACTTGAAAATGAGGCAAAGATGAATACAAAGCCTTTATTATATCAGAATATTATTTTATTGATGGGTGCGGGTCTCTTAGTTTCCGCATTATCTAAGGAAGTCGGCAGTCTGTTGAATACAGTGATACCATTTTTTGATGCGGCTACATGGACGGTTCTTATTGTAACGGTGATTGGCGTATTGCTCGCCATGACTCCAGTAGGGAAAATAAAGGGAACAGAAGAATTATCGAATGTTCTCTTGTATGTGATTATCGCATTAATCGCCTCTAGGGCCGACCTTGGAGCTATGGCAAATGCGCATATATGGCTTTTCGCTGGAATTATTATTTTAATTATACATGTTTTGATTATGATTATTCTCGCAAAAGTATTACATCTAGATATTTTTACTTGCTGCGTGGCGTCTCTTGCGAATATCGGTGGCACAGCGACTGCTCCGATTTTGGCAGGTACGTATAGTAGTGCACTAGTTCCAGTCGGGATTATTATGGCATTGCTCGGATATATCGTCGGAACTGGCGGAGGATTAATCGTGGCTCATCTGATGAGCATTTTCTAACTGAGATAAGAAGTGGCTATTGAATCATTTTTCGATAGCCTCTTTTTTTATCTAAACCATCAGATATATCACAAATAAATAGAGTGCCGCTACTTGGTGACTAGCGGCACTCTGTTGGATAGGAAGAAAAAACGGCTCAATATATTTTTTTCTTCACTAACGAATATAGATAAATTGTCAAACTATCCGATTACTGGGAAAATAGCATTGACAACGAACGTCATAATAAAGATTGCAGTTGCAGGTGGGTCGATATGAGAATCTGTTCCACTGTTGATACTTGCCCCCGCGATATCCCCAATAATACCGGAAATAGTACCAAAGATAACACCCATAGCCACTGCCATATAAAGGTTATTTGTCTGAGCATAGCTCTGTACGGTAGCCTCTGCGGCAATAATCACGATATGGTGACATCCAAAGAATGGCTGACCAAACTCTGCAAAGATTAATCCAATTGCAGCTGTACCAAAGATTGCCACATGATACAATCCACCAAATGCCTCTATCGGAACGCCGGCCTCGACAATTGCTGTATAGAGTCCAGCGACAACTAAACTGTAGCAAATGGCAATAACTAATGTATTAGTGAGAGCCTTTCCTTGACTCATTATCTTATCACCAGTCTTAAACTTGCCGCCGCCAAATACGAGCCGCACAATAATTGCTGAGATAAATACTGTGATTCCAGGTCCATCTGTCACTAACTGTGCAGAAACTGTTCCCGCAAATACATTATCAATAATAAGTGATTTAATTAAGTAACCAATAACACCAAATACACCACCGACAAGTAATACGCTAGGTTCATTTAGTCCGCCAAGAGCTGTTGCTATATCAGCGCCGTTTTCTGTATAGCCTTGTTTCTTTGCAAATGCGGAAGCGGCAACGCCACCAGCAAATGCGATATGAGGACCAAAGAATGGACCAAACGCAAAATAATTAACCAAAATATTTGACGCATCAGCCGCACCGCACATACCAGCTACAGCTCCAACAACTGCAAATACACCAGTTAAAATAAATGCAGGCAAGGCGCCTATTGATGCTGCAAATACACCGCCACCAAAAGCAGCAATTAATCCCAAAATACTCATATTGTTTCCTCCTCCTAATAATAATGAATAAATCGTTTCTATTGAGCTTAAAAAAATTATACCATTTGCACAAAAAAATGAGAAACAACTCCTAATTGGGGATTGAAACTAAAAGTTGTATACCGTTATTTTTTGTCTTTTTATTTTCTTCTTCTTAGTAAAATTTTGTTATCAAATGTCTTTTTTTGTTATTCTTTTTCTTGCATTTCTTTTTCTTTTTTTCTCATACTAAATTCAAATATCTGTAAAAGCAGATATCATTATGAAAGCTATTATTTACACGAATCCTCAATCACAAAGGAGAAAGAAACGACATATTATGATGATAAACAAGCAAAACTTGTTTCAAAAAAGAAAGGAGAAAGAAAAATGGGAAGCTGTAGAAATCAATACAATTATGACAGAAAACGTCCTTGCAGTTATGAAAAACCAGACTGCCCTCATACAAATGAGGATAAGGATGAGATGGTTTTAGCTATGGCTTATGTGAAATGGCAAAAATGGCAGAAGCTTTATAAACCTGACGAGGGATTTTGTAAAGGCACAATCTTCGAGGAATTAGATTTACCATTTTATGGAAGGAGATGCTGTTCAAAATGAGAGGAATCGATGAGAAAAAATTAATGGATTATATTAACGCAGTGAGCTTTGCAGTGGACGAAGCGAAATTATTTTTGGACACACATCCCGATAATAGGGAGGCATTAGATTACTTCAATAATTATAATAAGGCGAGAAATCAGGCACTTAGAGAATACGCTGCTCATTTTGGACCGTTAACAATCTCGACAGCAATGAATGACCGATGCTGGGAATGGGCAAAACAGCCTTGGCCTTGGGAAATGGAGGGGTAATATATGTGGAATTATGAGAAGAGATTACAGTTTCCAGTAAAAATAAAAAAGACCGATGCAAAAATAGCAAAGGTAATTATCACACAGTTTGGCGGTCCTGACGGTGAATTATCCGCATCTATGCGCTATATTGCTCAGCGCTATGTCATGCCTTATCCTGAGATAGCTGGGCTTCTTACGGATATCGGCACGGAGGAGCTTGCCCATATGGAGATGATTAGTGCGATTGTGCATCAACTCACGAGAGATTTGACGATAGAGCAGATTAAAGAACAGGGATTTGCCGATTATTATGTGGACCATACGGTCGGTATTTGGCCTATGGCGGCGAGCGGAGAAGCGTTTACGTCCAAATTCTTCCAGTCCAAGGGAGACCCTATCACGGATTTGACAGAAGATTTGGCGGCAGAACAAAAAGCGAGAACGACTTATGATAATATTCTTCGCCTTGTCAAAGACCCAGAAATTTGTGAGCCGATTAAATTTCTCCGCGCAAGGGAGATTGTGCATTTTCAGAGATTTGGGGAAGCGCTAAGGCGTGTTCAAGATAGATTGGATTCTAAAAATTTCTACGCTTTTAATCCAGCGTTTGATAATAAGAAATGTTAGTATATTGAAAGGATAAAAATGATAAAGCTGTTGGAAGATGAAAGGGGGCATCCTCTTATATCATATGGGTTTTGGGGTGAAAGGTTTATTTTCTGGCAGCTTTTTATATTGGGGAGAGACGCAAAGAGAGCCAACCGATATCTCCTCCGTAAACACGTTCGTTCCCATGGTTTTTCGATATACGCTGATTTTTGCCGCCTCCCGCAAACTCGCGCCTTTGGCGCTCAGACAGTGCTCCAGCGGCAAAGCTAAGTATATCGAAAAAACGCTCCACTCTCTATCGTTTTCGGAGGAGATATCGGTTGGCTCTCTTTGCTGTGTATCGGCGAAATGCTATAAAGAGATTCTATTTGATTGTTTTTTGGGGTGCTGGGCGCCAGTGACGCCTGATTAGCGCCGATTGGAGTGAAACGTAGATGTGGGAGTATATTGTCTCCTCTTTCTGTGATTGTTTCCATTTAATTCCATTGTTTGCCATAAATTTCTAAAAGACTTATTGAAGTTTTTTGAAACTCTTATTTACTTTTAAAAAAACTTCATGTATAATAATATACTAGCTTTGAAAGAAAAACTAAAAACTAATAATATCATACAGGGGTTTACAAAAATCCCCATTTTTATGTTCTTCTATAACTATATTAGGAGATATTTGTCAACGCCCCATCATCTAAGGGCAGTGGTTTTCTGCCTAAGAAAAACGAAAGGATTTAATTTATGAAGAAGAAATTTTTAACTTTATTTTTGATATGTTTATTATCTCTATGTTTTAGCGCCTGTGACTCTTCTGGCTCCTCAGGTCAGGATGAGTATACTATCTCTGTTAAAAAAGGGCTTTTTAATACACAGATTTCTATTCCAAAAGCCTTTACCACAAGCTCAGATGTTGAGGATTCTGGTCAAGATAGCTTTGATATTGCGACGGTTGCCAAGGAACAGGGAATTAAAAAGGTGACGACAAATGATGACGGTTCTGTCTCTATGAAGATGTCAAATAATACTTATAAGAGTTTTCTCACAAATGTAAAGATTGCGATTGATGATTATAATGATGCATTTATAAAGGAAAACTCTGATACTTGCTCTTTTCGAGAGGCTGCTCATGATGTGAATTTGACAGAATTTAATATTAAAGTAGATTCCAAGGAGTATACAAGCTCGGATATTCTCTCCGCAAAACCTCTTTATTTTTTCGGAACTTTATATCAGGCACTTTCTGATATAGATAGAGAGGATATTAAGACAACGGTGAATATTTTAGATAAGGATACGGAGAATTTAATTCATACCGATAGCTTAACTTTTGAGCAGTACATAGAAATCCTGGAGGGAAAGACGGAGCTTTCGACAGAGGAACAAGAGCCAGTTACAACAACTGCCTCAGAGAAGACGACAAAAGACTCCACATCTGATTCAACTGATACAAGTGCTAAGAGCACAAAGACAAACTCGGCACAGCCTACGGCTACGACGACCGCCACAACACAGGCGACGACAATCGCATCAACGCAGGCGACAACAGCGACGAATATTGCCACGACGACTACAACAGCTACCACAGCGGCAACGACAGCAGGCTCAACTCCAAACCTCAATACAGCCGACCAGTCTAAGACGACAGCAGGGGCTACAACGGCATCGACAACGGCAACTACCGCCCGAAGAAGTGATACAGGCTCTGGAAGTATCTCTCTAGTTGGGGAGGAGAGTGGAACATCCACTATCTCATCGGGACAAAATAATCTTATTTTAAGGACAACAAACCTTGACTCTTCCCATCAGTCCTATATTTATATTGATGGAATGTTGGCTGCTGGACCAGTCTCACTTGAGGCCGAACAAGTTTTACAGCTTCAGTCCACTTATATGACAACGGGAACACATAAAGTAGAAGTAATACAGTATAATAATAACAATACGAGCAATTCGATTGTCACATATAAGACTGCTTCTTATCAGGTAAACTAGTTTTTTCATCTAGGTAATCCGCCTAATGAAGTTTTTAGAGTAAGAATCGGGTAGAGGGATTCCCCTACCCGATTTCTATATTAGGCAAAAGCTTTTTTCTTTTTCAAAATTACGATTTATAAATCTTACAAGTATGTTCGATATAGATTTGTGTTTCTTTTTTTAGAGGATGTTCTTTGAGTCCGATTAAGTGGAGCGACATAGTATAAAAAATTTTTTTATCTTCATCCACAATCGGAATAAACTTAATATCGGGAAAGTTAAAATATTGGTAGACAATCTTAGGAGTAATCCCAATATGTTTTGTCCCAAAAACGGCATGTAAAATTTGTGTCAATGGAAGAGGAGCTATCTGTAGATTTATGCTCGGATACTCTTCTTTTGCTTTTTTTAAAAATAATTTCTTAGTAATATTGTATTTTTGAGGAAAAAAGAAGTAGTAATCTTTTAACATCGGAATCGTTAGCTCCTTTTCCTCTGCCAGAGGATGCCCAGAATCTAATAGGGCATAGAGCGGCTCCTCAAAAATCTTAGTATGTGATACAAAATCATTTGGAATCGGTTCATAGAAAAATCCAATATCGGCGATATGTTCTCGAAGCATATGTAAAATAGAAGACTCATGTTCTTCCGTCGTGAGAACCGCCATATCAGGATTCATAGCACTAAATGACATATAACTCTCCTTATTGCAAGAAAGTGGAAAGGCTTCTGGCCAGACAATATGCAACATGCCAGAATTAGAATTTTTAATAGAATTAATTTTTATATTTAAGGTATTATAGGCATTCATGACAGAATCAAAATATAAATACAATTCTGTTGCGGCCTCTGTAGGTGTAATTCCAGAGTAAGAGCGATAAAAAAGAGGAAAACCAAGCTCCGTCTCAAGGGCAGAGATAGACTTGCTAAATCCCTGCTGAGAGATATACTGATTCTTACTTGCAATTGTCATGTTTCGGTCCTTGTAGAGTTGTAGAAAAAATTGTATCTGTCTTAGTTCCATATCTTTTCCTCATCTTTCTTTTGTATATTTTAATAAAAATGATGTTGGGGTCAAAAGGTCTTTTGACCCCTATGATACCGAATTGCTCCGCACAATGTGCTCCCGCAATTCTCAAAAACATTCATAATCCGCTCATTTTTCTCCGAAAAATGGCTACTTATTCATGTTTTTGGCGGGTCCCAAGTTCAAAAATCCTCTTGCAAGCAAGCTTGCATCGGATTTTAGAACTTTTGACCCTGGTATCATAAAAATAAATGGAATAACACCAAGGTCAAAAGGCTAAAAATTTACTGAAGGCTTGCTTATAAGGAGATTTTCAACCTTAACCTCAGCAATATTTAACTAAATTATAATAGATGCTATAGTATATTGAAAATGGAAAATATTTCAAACCCTCTTTCTTTTTTTGTCTCATATATACATTCTCTGCTATTTTTTATATGAAGAGAGGGGGTGCATTTCTTTACGCACAGAGGAAATATAAGAGAAAAAACCAGCAAAATTATATTTGAATCATATGGTGATTATTTTACAAAAAAATCTATTGTGTTTTTTCAATACCGAGAGAACAAGAGAGCATCTGTGGACGGTGCAACTGGAATGTCGTTCTCATATAACATCTTTCCAGTACCTTAGAGTTTATGCTTATATCCAGATATTGAATTTGGCAGTTCTTATAATAGTGTTTTGCCAGTACACAGCGAAGAGAGTGCATAGATATGTCCTCTAAAAACGATAGAGAGTGGAGCGGTTTTTCGATATACTTAGCTTTGTCGCTGGAGCACTGTCTGAGCGCCAAAGGCGCGAGTTTGCGGGAAGCGACAAAAATCAGCGTATGTCGAAAAACCGTGGGAACGAACGTGTTTTTAGAGGACATATCTATGCACTCTCTTCGCGTCTGTCCCCAATACATCCATCGTCTGTCCCCAATACATCCATCGTCTGCCCCCAATACATTCATCATCTATCCCCCAAAAAAATTTTATGCCCCCGAATGCAGTTTAACACTTTACTGTCTCAAAAAAAAATGGTATAATACCTAGGATATGAATGACAATTTCGGGAAAACGAAGGGAGTAATTATGGCAAAACGTGTTTCAAATGAACGTAAAATGACAATGTACCAGGCAATCCTGGAATTGAAAGATTTAGACGAATGTTGTGCTTTTTTTGACGATCTCTGCACCGTGACGGAACTTCGCGCGATGGAACAGCGATTTGAGGTGGCGAGTATGCTTCATAGGGATAAGGTGTATACAGAGATTATGCAGACAACAAATGCGAGTTCTGCGACCATCAGTCGTGTAAACCGTATGCTAAACTACGGAACCGGCTGTCTGGGAGAGATTCTAGATAGGATGGATGAAAAGCAAAAATAACAAGATAGGAAGGATTTTACCATGAGACAATTAATGTTAGGTAACAAGGCTTTTGCTAGGGGACTTTACGAGGCTGGATGCAGTGTTGTTTCCAGTTATCCAGGAACTCCAAGTACAGAGGTGACAGAAGAGGCTGCAAAGTTTGAAGAGATTTATTGTGAATGGGCTCCGAATGAGAAGGTTGCGATGGAGGTGGCTTTTGGAGCGTCACTCGCTGGCAAGAGAAGCTTTTGCGGTATGAAGCATGTCGGATTAAATGTTGCGGCAGACCCATTATTTACTTGTTCTTATACAGGAGTGAATGGTGGTATGGTTATATGCGTGGCAGATGACGCTGGAATGCACTCCTCACAGAATGAGCAAGATTCCAGACATCACGCAATCGCATCTAAGATTCCGATGCTTGAGCCTTCTGACTCTGCGGAGGCATTGGAGTTTACGAAGAAGGCATTTGAGCTTTCTGAGCAGTTTGATACTCCAGTGATTATTAAAATGTGTACGAGAGTGGCTCACTCACAGAGCGTGGTGGAGACGAGTGAGAGAGTGGAGAGGGAGACAATCCCTTACGAGAAGAATATTGCAAAGTATGTTATGATGCCGGGCAATGCGATTCGTCGTCATCCAATTGTGGAGGAGCGCACGAGAAAATTAATTGCGTACGCTGAGAATTGCGAGTTTAATAGAGTGGAGATGGGAGATACTTCCATCGGTATTATCACATCTTCCACAAGCTATCAGTATGCGAAGGAAGTTTTTGGAGAGAGAGCATCTATCTTAAAATTAGGTATGGTCAATCCTCTTCCAGAGAAATTAATCTTAGATTTCGCCTCTAAGGTGGAGAAGTTAGTGATTATCGAGGAGCTTGACCCGATTATTGAGAATCACTGTAAGCAGCTTGGACTTGAGGTGACAGGAAAGGATGTCTTCCCATTAGAGGGAGAGTTCTCTCAGACAATGGTAGCACAAAAGCTCGGCGTTGAGCTCCCTGCTTTCCAAAAATTAGACGAGGCACTTCCTGGAAGACCACCTGTTATGTGTGCTGGATGTCCACATAGAGGTCTCTTTTATACTCTGTCGAAGAATAAATGCACGGTTTTAGGTGATATTGGATGTTATACACTTGGAGCAGTGGCACCTCTCTCGGCGATGGAGATGACACTCTGTATGGGAGCTTCCATCAGCTCGATTCACGGATTTAATAAGGCTCTCGGCGAGGAGAGTGAGAAAAAGACAGTTGCGGTTATCGGAGATTCTACATTTATGCATTCTGGTATGACTGGTCTTGCCAATATTGCCTATAATCAGAGTAATTCTACGGTTATTATTTTGGATAACTCGATTACAGGTATGACAGGTCATCAGCAAAATCCGACAACAGGTTATAATATTAAGGGAGACCCGGCAGGTAAGATTGATTTAGAGTCTTTATGTCGTGCGATGGGATTTAACCGTATTGCGGTAGTGGACCCTTATGATTTGGCAGAATGTGACAGGGTGATTAAGGAAGAATTGGCTGCGAAAGAGCCATCTGTTATTATCAGCAGACGTCCTTGCGCCCTCTTAAAATACGTAAAGCATAAGAAACCATTGATTGTAGAGCAGGCAAACTGTGTCGGCTGTAAGTCCTGTATGCGTCTTGGATGTCCAGCTATTAGTATTAAGAATAAGAAAGCTGTCATCGATGAGACACTCTGTGTCGGATGCGGAGTCTGTCAGCAGCTATGTAAATTTGACGCATTACAGTCAGGGGAGGTAGAGTAAGATGACGAAAAATATTATGATTGTCGGCGTTGGCGGACAGGGTTCTCTTTTGGCGAGTAAGCTTCTTGGACATCTCCTTCTCACAGAGGGCTATGATGTAAAGGTATCCGAGGTACATGGAATGAGCCAGAGAGGCGGAAGTGTAGTAACTTATGTGAGATTTGGCGATAAGGTGTATTCTCCGATTATTGACAAGGGAGAGGCAGATTTTATTGTCTCTTTCGAGAAGTTAGAGGCGGCGAGATACGTAGAATTTTTAAAGGATGGCGGAAGAATTGTGACGAATACACAGGAGATTGACCCTATGCCAGTTATCACAGGAGCTGCGCAGTATCCAGATAATTTGATAGAGAAGATGCAAGAGAAGGGAATCTTAGTCGATGCGATGGATTGTTTATCTCTCGCTAACGAGGCGGGCTCATCGAAGGCAGTGAATATTGTGCTGATGGGAAGACTTTCCAAATATTTTGATATTCCAGTGGAGAAATGGGAGAAGGCGATTGAGGCCTGCGTTCCACCAAAGTTTTTGGAGCTTAATAAAAAGGCGTTTGCACTTGGAAGAGAGCAGTAAATATAAAATGTAACAGTGTTTCCAAATGAATTTGAACTCAGATTTTTGCGACTTTATACATGGCTGAACTGTTACGAAAAAATAAAAAAGAGGAGGAAGGCCGTTTACTTATGATAACGCCATAAGTGGCCTAAAGTATTATGAAGAATTACTATCAACCAGAAATCGAGACAATGCCACTTGAACAGCTTCAGGCATTGCAAAGTGAGAGACTTGTGGAGCAGGTAAAGCATGTATATAAGAATGTAGAGTTTTACCGCAATAAGATGGACGAGATGGGAGTAAAACCAGAAGATATTAAGGGAATTGAGGATTTACATAAGCTTCCATTTATCGAGAAGGATGATTTGCGTGACCAGTATCCATACGGATTACTTGGAGTTCCGCTGTCTGACTGTGTTCGTATCCAGTCCACGAGTGGAACAACAGGACGCCGTGTCGTTGCATTTTATACACAGGAGGATATCGAAGTTTGGGACGACTGCTGTGCTCGTGCGATTGTGGCTGCCGGTGGAACAAAGGATGATGTCTGCCATGTCTGTTATGGATATGGATTATTTACAGGTGGTCCTGGCTTAAATGGCGGCTCTCACAAGGTTGGATGTCTGACACTTCCTATGTCCTCAGGTAATACAGAGAGACAGCTTCAATTTATGACAGACCTCGGTTCTACGATTCTTTGCTGTACTCCTTCTTATGCGGCAAATCTCGGAGAGGCAATCGCAGAGAGAGGATTGAAGGATAAGTTAAAATTAAAGGCAGGTATTTTTGGAGCTGAGCCTTGGACGGAGGAGATGAGAGCCAATATCGAGGAGGCTCTCGGAATTAAGGCGTATGATATCTATGGCTTGACTGAGATTTCTGGACCTGGTGTATCCTTTGAGTGTGAGGAGCAGGCTGGTATGCATATTCAAGAAGACCATTTTATCCCTGAGATTATCAATCCAGATACGGGAGAAGTTTTGCCGGAAGGTGAGGTCGGCGAGTTAGTATTTACTTGTATCACAAAGAAGGCTTTCCCTCTTCTTCGCTACCGTACACGTGACCTTTGTTATCTCACGAGAAAACCTTGTTCTTGTGGACGTACCCATATTCGTATGCATAAGCCTATGGGAAGAAGCGACGATATGATGGTTGTCAAGGGTGTCAATGTATGGCCATCCCAGATTGAGACTGTTTTATTACAGCAGGGATATCAGGCAAATTATCAGATTGTTGTAGACCGTATTGGAAATAACGATACAATCGAGGTACAAGTCGAGCTCACACCGGAGATGGCTGAGAAAAATGATGTCTCCGTGGAAAATAGAGAGAAGAAGATTGTCGCAGGTTTGAAATCGATGTTGGGTATCCGCGTAGATGTAAAGGTTGTGGAGCCTAAGACAATCGCTCGAAGCGAGGGTAAGGCTGTCCGCGTTGTTGATAAGAGAGAGTTATATAAATAAACCTAGAGAAGAAAGAGCAGTTCCAGCTAAGAGATATGGACTGCTCTTTTGGCTAGTAAAAGGAGAAGAGAATGATAATTGATTTTCACACCCATACTTTTCCAGAAAAAATTTCTGTAAAGGTTATGGAGAAGTTAAGTAAGGTTTCTGGGGCTATCCCTTCTACGACAGGTTCCGTCTCTGCCCTCGCTGAGTCGATGAGGGAGGCCAGAGTGGATTATTCGATAAATCTTCCTGTTATGACATCGCCAAATCAAGTACTCTCTGTCAATACAGGATTAATAGAATCGAAGCAGAGTATGTTGAGTGAGGGAATCATCACATTTGGAGGAATCCATCCAGATTTCTTAGATTATAAAGCAGAGCTAAGGAGATTAAAGAAAGAGGGAATAGTGGGAATTAAAATTCATCCAGCCTACCAAAATATGGATTTGGATGATATTCGCATGATGCGCATCATTGATTACGCCTCGGGGCTTGGTCTTATTGTACTGACACATGCTGGATATGATATCGGAATTTACGACCATAATTATGCCTCCGTCGCCCATATTTTGAAGATTTTAAGAGAGGTTCAGCCTGAAAAATTCGTCTTGGCTCATATGGGAAACTGGGCTTTTTGGGATGAGGTGGAGAGCGACTTAGCTGGAGCTCCAGTATGGCTTGATTCTGCTTTTTCTATCGGACCGATAGAGAAGCGCCAAGATGGCGGCGTATATCCGTATAATGATGTAGTATTGGAGGATGAGGATTTCTTAAGACTTGCGAGAAAGCATGGAATGGATAAGGTTTTATTCGCCACGGACTGTCCTTGGCAGGACCAAAAAAAATATGTAGAGCGCTTTCAAAATATCGGTTTGACAAAAGACGAGCAAAGACTTTTCTTCGCTGAGAATGCGGTTACGCTTCTTGGACTTTCTCTTTCGTGATACTTGACTTTTTAAGCTGAATATGATATCGTATAAATAATGTGACGCTTTAACGGATAAAAGAGAAAAAGCGTAAAAGTTGGAGAAAGAGAAAGGATGTATACCAATGCCTGTTACAGATTTATTAGAGAGAAATCATAAGCTTTACGGTGACGAGACTGCCCTGATAGAGCTTAACCCTATGGTGGAAGATAAGATGAGGAAGACATGGAAGGAGTATGATTTAGTACAGAGAACTTCCAATCAGCCTTATAGAAGAGAAATTACATGGAGTGTTTTTGACGAGAAGGCAAACCGTGTTGCGAATATGCTGTTAAGCCGTGGAGTACAAAAGGGAGACCGTGTTGCTATCTTAATGTTTAACTGTCTGGAGTGGTTACCGATTTATTTTGGAATTTTAAAGACCGGTGCTATTGCAGTGCCGTTTAATTTTCGTTTTGACACGAAGGAGATTCAGTACTGTGCGAACCTGGCGGAGGTTCATGTATTATTTTTTGGACCACAGTTTATCGGAAGAATCGAGTCTATCGCAGATGATTTAAGCAAGGGACGACTTTTAATTTATGTCGGAGACGGATGTCCGACTTTTGCGGAGAGCTACCGAGAATTAGTTGCGGATTGCTCTAGCCAGCCTCCATTGATTCGATTAGAGGAGGAGGACGATGCGGCTATCTATTTCTCATCGGGTACGACAGGATTTCCAAAGGCGATTTTACATAATCATGAAAGTTTGATGCAGGCGGCTCAGATGGAGCAAAAGCATCACTTGACAGATAGGAATGATACATTCCTTTGTATTCCTCCTCTCTACCATACAGGTGCGAAGTTTCACTGGATGGGAAGTCTATGTGCGGGAAGTAAGGCAGTTCTTCTTACGGGAACATCCCCAGAGATTATCTTGGATGCAATCTCGAAGGAGAAATGCACGATAGTCTGGCTTTTAGTTCCGTGGGCTCAAGATATTTTGGATGCCCTAGACCAGGGGACGGTAAAGCTTGAGGATTATGAGTTAGACCAGTGGAGATTGATGCATATCGGTGCACAGCCAGTTCCACCGTCTCTGATTAAGCGATGGAAGGAATATTTTCCACATCATCTATATGATACGAATTATGGATTATCTGAGTCGACAGGACCTGGATGTGTACATCTTGGTATAGAGAATATCCATAAGGTGGGAGCAATCGGAATCCCAGGATATCGCTGGGAGTGTAAGATTGTGGACCAAGACGGTAATGAAGTAAAGCAGGGCAGTGTCGGTGAGCTCTGCGTGAAGGGACCTGGTCTTATGACTTGCTATTATAATGACCCGGAGGCCACAGCGGAGACATTAAAAGACGGCTGGCTTTGCACGGGTGATATGGCGATGCAAGATGAGGATGGCTTTTATTTCCTCGTTGACCGTAAGAAGGATGTCATCGTAAGTGGAGGAGAGAATATCTATCCAGTTCAGATTGAGAATTTCTTAGCTGCTTTTGATAAGGTAAAGGATGTGGCAGTTATCGGTCTTCCAGATAAACGTCTCGGTGAGATTACGGGTGCGATTATCTCGATTAAGGATGGAATGGAGTGTACCCAGGAAGAGATTGAGGAATTTTGTAAGGAGCTTCCTCGATATAAACGACCAAAGAAGATTATCTTTGCTGAAGTTCCAAGGAATGCGACTGGCAAGATTGAAAAGCCTGCTCTTCGCAAGAAGTATGGAGCAGATTATCTGGTTGCCCAGCAAAACAGAGGATAGAGAAGAAAAAGAGAACGTCTACCAAGAAGGTGGACGCTCTCTTTTTTCTATTTTTATTATTATTATTATTATTATTATTTTCCGAGTGCTGTTTTTTGAGGAACTGTCGTGTCCTTCTCGTAGCAGGAGAATATCTCATCGACGAAGTCTTGGTCTGGCTTAGGTGTAATTAAGCTGACTACAGGAACGATGATAAGTCCCGCAAGCATAGCGATAGCACCGCAGTTGATTGGCGACTGGATGATGGTTGGAAGGGCTTCCTTTGCCACCATATTGATAATCATAAGACCAGAGCCAAAGATAAAGGATGCCCAGCAAGATGCCGTTGTTGTTTTCTTCCAGTATAGGGAATATAAAAATGGAGCGAGGAAGGAACCCGCCAAAGCTCCCCAGGAAATTCCCATAAGCTGAGCGATAAAAGTGATAGAGCTCTTATATTGAACGAGAGCGATGATTGCGGAGATGGCGATGAATACAACGACAAGTACGCGAATCATAAGAAGCTGCTTTTTCTCGCTCATATCTTTGATAAAATTATCCTTCAAAAAGTCAATCGTGAGCGTCGAGCTGGATGCGATGACGAGGGAGGATAATGTGGACATGGAGGCAGATAATACTAAAATTACTACAAGTGCGATTAAAGCTGGAGAGAGAGTCTCAAGCATAGTAGGAATAATAGAATCGAATCCATTCGCCTCGACATCAATCTGGTCAGAAAAGAGGCGACCAAAACCTCCGAGGAAATAGCAACCGCCAGCTACCACTAATGCGAAAATCGTGGAGATAATCGTGCCCTTTTGGATGGAAGACTCATCTTTGATTGCGTAGAACTTCTGAACCATCTGTGGTAGTCCCCATGTACCAAGAGAGGTTAAGATAACGACAAACATAAGATTGAGTGGGTCTGGTCCAAAAAAGGAGGCAAAAACTCCAGGAGCCGTGGAAACTGTCTCGTCAGAAACCTGAGCGAGTCCTTGGTAAGCCGCCATAAAGCCACCTTTGCTATTAAGGACAGCGGCGATAATAATAACAATACCAAATAACATAATAATACCCTGAATGAAATCATTGATTGCGGTGGCCATATAGCCTCCAGCGATGACATAAATAGCAGTCAAAACTGCCATTAAGATAATACAGACAGAGTAGTCGATATCAAATGCCATACCAAAAAGTCTGGAAAGACCATTATAAAGTGATGCTGTGTATGGAATTAAGAAAATAAAGATAATCACAGATGCTATCACCTTCAGGGAATGGCTCTTAAACCGTACTCCAAAAAACTGAGGCATGGTGGCAGAGTCAAGATGTTGTGTCATAATACGGGTACGTCTGCCAAGTACAACCCATGCAAGCAGAGAGCCGATGATGGCATTGCCAATGCCTGCCCATGTCGCAGCAATACCGTATTTCCAGCCGAATTGTCCGGCGTAACCGACAAATACAACGGCGGAGAAATAGGAGGTACCGTAGGCGAAGGCAGTAAGCCAAGGACCGACGCTTCTTCCTCCGAGCACAAAGCCGTTGACGTCTGTCGCGTTCTTTCTACAGTATAGACCAATACCGATTAATACAGCGAAGTATAAAATTAAAATTAATAGTTTCATGATGATTTTCCTTTCTTTTTGGAGTTTATGTATTAAAGTTTTCCAGCTTTAAATAGTAAAAGCACTCCTTATACTTTAACAGATAAAAGCAAAAAAGTCAATGGATTATAGGAAATTATTATAGAAAGCTAGAAAAAGAGTTCCTATATTTTGGATAAAATTTATAGAAAGCGAAGGAGAGAATATAGAAAAGATATGTTCTAAATGAATTGAAAATTGAAAATTAAGAGAGAAGTTAGTTGCATAGTGAAAAGAATAGGGTTATAATAATTTTGTGTGGCGTAGGCTAAATATATGCCATGCAAGTAGAGCAAAGATGAGAATTACATCTTTGTAAAAAATATACAAGATTGGGAGAAAAAATAGTGAAACAATATTTAAACAATTTTGTGAAATATCAGTTTCTCTTAAAGGAATTGGTAAAAAAAGAAATCAAGCTAAAGTATCGAAGGTCGAAACTCGGTATTCTTTGGACCTTGATTGAGCCGTTGCTTACAATGATTGTTTTGACCATTGTATTTGGAACATTCTTTGGAAGAGATGACAGGACTTTCCCAGTCTACATCTTAACAGGGCGATTACTGTACTCTTATTTTTCCGAGAGTACAAAGGGGGCACTTCGCTCCATCAGAAGGAATTCTGCGATGATTAAAAAGGTATATGTGCCAAAGTATATCTATCCGTTATCGGGAGTGATATCGAATTATATTATCTTTTTAATCTCACTTATTGTCCTTGTAGGAGTGGCAGCTGTGCTTAGAGTACAGCCTACCATCTATATTATATTTGCAGTGATACCACTGCTCTTGATTTTTATTATGTCACTTGGAGTCGGGATGATTTTGGCGACATTGGCTGTCTTTTTTAGGGACCTGGAGTATTTATGGGGTGTTGTATGTATGCTTATTATGTATACTTGTGCAATCTTCTATAAGGCAGACAAAGTAATTAGTACGGGCAATGGATGGGTGTTTAAGATAAATCCATTGTACGCCATTATCACTAATTTTAGAAATTGTGTTCTCTATGGACAACCGATGGATGCACAAATGCTAATTATGTCAACGGTTTTTAGCTTTGGTGTGCTGATAATTGGCTTTTTTATTTTCTATAAAAATCAAGATAAGTTTATTTTGCATATCTAGGAGGAAATAAGAGTGGAAGTACTGAGAGTAGACCACGTAGGAATGAAGTTCAATCTGAGCAAGGAAAAGGTTGATAATTTGAAGGAATTCGTTATACGTTGGCTAAAAAATGAACTGACTTATAATGAGTTTTGGGCTCTAAAGGATGTAAGCTTTTCTCTCGAGAAGGGAGACCGTCTTGGAATCTTAGGGTTAAACGGCGCAGGAAAGAGTACTCTGCTGAAAGTTGTAGCTGGAGTTTTAAAGCCGACAGAGGGGACTGTCACGACAAAGGGAAAGATTGTCCCTTTATTGGAGCTCGGAGCAGGATTTGACAAAGAGTATACAGGGGCGGAAAATATCTATCTCTATGGAGCGGTACTCGGCTATAGCAGAAAGTTTGTGGAACAGAAATTCGATGAGATTGTCGAGTTTTCGGGTCTGGGAGAATTTATTGATGTTCCACTGAAGAATTATTCATCTGGAATGAAGTCCAGACTTGGATTTTCTATTGCCACAGTGGTAGAACCAGAAATCTTGATTTTAGACGAAGTTTTATCGGTCGGTGATGTAAAGTTTCGGAAAAAGAGTGAAAAAAAGATTATGAGCATGTTTGACGAAGGGGTCACGGTTTTATTCGTATCACATTCTCTAGCTCAGGTGAGAAGGCTTTGTAATAAGGCAATTTTACTGGAAAAGGGAAGAATTATTGCGAGCGGCGATATTGATGAGGTGAGTAAGATATACGAGGAGAAGACAAAATAGTCAAACAAAATATCGTGAAGTACAAAGAAAAGGGAGTTTTGGAGTTATGAAGAAAGTAATCACGTATGGAACTTATGATTTATTGCACGTAGGACATATTAATCTGCTAAGAAGAGCGAAGGAATTGGGAGATTATCTGATTGTGGCTATCTCCTCCGACGAGTTTAATGCTCTGAAGAATAAGAAGGCGTATTATAGCTTTGAGGATAGGAAGAAGATTCTCGAGGCAGTAAAATACGTAGATGAAGTGATTCCTGAACGTACATGGGAGCAGAAGATACCAGATGTAGTGAATAATCATGTCGATGTCTTTGTTATGGGAGATGACTGGAAAGGCAAATTCGACTTCTTAAAGGATTACTGTGAGGTAGTTTATCTTCCAAGAACAGAGGGAATTTCGACGACGAAGATTAAAAATGACTTAAATCTAAAGGAAAAGACCAAGGAAGAGGGGAGTCAAGATTAGATGAAGTTAAGTATTATTGTACCTTTTCAAAAGGGAATACATTTTTTAGATGATTGTTTTATTAGCATTCAAGAACAGGGGTTAGAAGACTTTGAGACAATTTTAGTTTTGGACCATACGGAGGAAGAGCTAGATTCCATCATAGAAAAGTATGAGGAAGCTTTGAATTTGACAGTTCTTCCTCTATCCGAGGATAAGACAGGTGTGGCGGCGGCTCGAAATGCAGGTCTCGATAAGGCGAAGGGTGAGTATATTTATTTTCTAGATAGTGATGACTATCTAAAGGACGGCACTTTGACAAAGCTTTTGGAGCTTGTAAGAGAGGACAGTTTAGACCTTGTCTACGGTTTGAAGGAGACGAGCTGGTTTAAGAGAAATGTCTATCTTGAGGCGAATAAAGAGCTCACACCTCAGCAGCAGAGAATTGAAAAGTATATTGAGAGTGGTGTCACTTCTTTTGTGAGCCATGAAAAGCCATCCACTGTACTAGATAAGAAGGCGGATGAGGAGGAAGAAGAGGAATCCGAGACAGAGCAAGGACGAGAGATGGATGACCAAGATGAGCCGACGAATAGTCAAGAAAGGAATGACTATTCAGAGGATGACGAGGAAGTAAGATTAGTCGATGGCAGAGTAAAGACGATAAAAAATATTATCTACTTTAAGCCATATCATTATTTATTTTCAAGAAGAAGGGCGATTGGAAGTATATCCGTACTCAATATCTTATTTCGAGCAGAATTCTTAAGAGAGAATGAGATTCGCTTTGACGAGGAGCTTATTTTATACTGTGATATTCCGTTTTTAGCGATGGCTCTGAATCAGATGGAGAGTTTTGGATGTAGCTTAGAGTCGAGCTATATTAAGAGAAGACATAATGATGAGATTAATCTCCCATCTCTAAGCAAGATGAAGAGAGGAGACCGCTTCCCTCAGATGGTTGCAGCCTACTATGCAGCGAGAGAGCAGGTGAGGGATAATCCATTTTTGACCTATGCTCTTGAGAAGCATATTTGCAAGTATTATATTGTGAGCTTTGCACCAAAGATTCGAAGAAGCAGAAGGAAAAAATGGAGAGGAAGTAATTTCCAATTAATGACGGAAGTGATGCAAGATATTGATATTTCTAAGCTTCGCTCAAGCCGAATTATCGACAAGGATGGAAGGAAGCTCTTAAAGCTTGTGAAAAAGGGAGATATCAAGGGCTCCATCAAGAAAGTAAATTCTGTTCTTGCGAGAAAGAAGATAAAAAAGATGCTCAAAAATAAAGGACAGTTCTACCGCGCTATCGACAAGCATATTTTCCGTAAGCTTCCAATGAAGAAAAACTGGATTTGCTTTGAGAGTTTTCTCGGAAAACAGTATGCGGATAGCTGCAAGTATATTTATGAGTATCTACTTAGAAATTACAAAAAAGATTATAAGTTTATCTGGATTATTAACGATGATACTGTGAAGATTCCTGGAAATCCAACTCGCGTACATCGTTTTAGCCTGAAATATTTTTATTATATGACCCGCTCGAAATACTGGGTAAATAATATGAGACAGCCCAAATGGTATCCAAAGAGAAAGGGAAATGTCTTCTTAGAGACATGGCATGGAACGCCGCTTAAGAAGCTTGTATTTGATATGGAAGATGTGTATTCTGCGTCTCCAACTTATAAGGCGGAGGTGTATTCTCAGTCGAGAAAATGGGATTATCTCGTATCAGACAACCCATTTTCCACGGAAGTATTCCAAAGTTGCTTTATGTTTCCAAAGGAGAAGATTTTGGAGTACGGCTATCCGAGAAATGACTTAATGCATCATCCGAAAAAAGATAAGATTGCCGAGAAGATTCGCAAAAAAGTCGGAGTTCCAGAGGGAAAGAAGACGATTCTCTATGCCCCTACCTGGCGAGATGACGAGTATTATGGCAAGGGTCAGTATAAGTTCAAGCTTCAATTAGACCTAAAGAGACTTCGCGAGGAATTTGGCAAAGAATATGTTATTTTACTTCGCACGCATTATTTTATTGCGGATTCGTTGGATGTGACGGGAGTGGAGGATTTTGCCATTAATGTAAGCAAGTACAGTGATATCACAGAGTTATATTTGATTTCAGATATTTGTATTACAGATTATTCTTCTGTATTTTTTGACTATGCGAACTTAAAGAGACCGATTTTATTTTTCACATATGATTTGGAAAAATACAGAGATGTCCTTCGAGGATTTTATATTGATATTGAAAAAGAGATTCCAGGTCCTCTTTTATACACTAACGACGAGGTTGTGGACGCCATCAAGAATATCGATAAGATAAAGGAGCAATACCATGATCGATATGAGGAATTCTATCATCGATTCTGTTCCTTAGATGACGGACATGCCGCAAAGAGAATTGTAGAAAAGGTATTTCGTTCGTGATGGTTCAAAAAATAAGAGCAAAGATTAAAAAGATAGTAGTGTTTTTTTACCGTATTAGCGTGAAGATATTGCCGCTGAGCAAGAATATCGTTTTGTTTGAGAGCAATCTCGGCAGAAATTATACAGGGAATCCAAGGTATATATATGAAGAGATGGTGAGAAGAGGGATGGACAAAAAATACCGCTGTGTGTGGTTTTTGGATAATCCGTCCATCGAGATACCGGGAAAATGCAAAAAAATAAAAAGAGCACATCTTCGCTATCTATACTATATGGCGATTGGAAGGGTATGGTGCTTTGACTCTAGAGACCCCGCTTTTATTATAAAGCGGGAGGGAGTCTCCTATATTCAGACATGGCATGGGACACCGCTTAAGAAGCTGGCTCTTGATATGGAACACGTCGAGATGGCTTCCACGAGTGATATTCGTGAGTATAGAAAAGAGTTTTATGAGAATACAAGAAAATGGGATTATCTGATTTCTCAGAATGCATTTTCTACGGAAACTTTTCGTAGATGCTTTGCTTTTGATAAGACGATGCTTGAGATAGGGTATCCGAGAAATGATATTTTATTTCAAAAAAATACAAAAGAAGAGATAGATAAGATAAAAAGGGAGCTTCAGATACCGCTCGATAAAAAGGTGATTTTGTATGCTCCTACTTGGAGAGATAATCAGTTTTATGCGCAGGGAAGATATAAGTTTGTCTCTCCCTTAGATTATGATAAGCTTAGAGAGGCTTTGGGGGAGGACACGATTTTGATAGTGAAGTATCACTATTTAGTGAGAGATTCGATTGACTGGACGAAGTATAAAGGATTTATCTATACGTTCGATGAGACATTTGATATCGCAAACTTATATCTTGTGGCGGATGCATTGATTACAGATTATTCTTCTGTTATGTTTGATTATAGTATTTTGGGGCGTCCGATATACTTTTTTGCCTATGATTTGGAAGATTATAGACAGAATTTGCGAGGTTTTTATTTTGACTTTTTAAAGGAGGCGCCAGGTCCGATTTCTCAGACAACAGAAGAGTTGATAGAAGATATCACTCATTATAGGGAAGATGAGTGGAATGGGAAATATAAAGCATTTCAAGAGAAATACAATCATGCTGACTGTGGAAAGGCGTCGGCAAAGGTAGTATACTTGATTCATAGTATACTGCAGGGAAGAAAAGTAGCTCAAAAAAGGAATGATATAATAAGATGAAAGAGATAGGATATCATATCTTTGCATTTTTCTTTCGGCTGTACTCGCTTTTAGGAGTAGACAAAGACAGAGTGTTTTTTGTTATGACTCATGATGACGGCAGAGAGGGAAATGTAGGGACTGTATTAACATACTTAAAAAAGAATAAACCGAATATGAAATATGCCAGAGTGACGAGAAGAAGAACTGATTTTAAGGGGAAGGGAAAGGCGAGGAGAGCATTGCGATTTTTCCTTCGCACTTCTTATGAGATGGCGCGGTCAAAATACATTTTTATGGATAATGTATTTTTGCCGATGGCGTTTTGTAAGGTTCGAGATGATGTGAGAGTGGTTCAGCTATGGCATGGCACAGGCACGATTAAGAAGTTTGGGCAAGACGTCAATGAGGGAAGACTAAAAGAGCTGGAAAAAAGAGCGAATCAAAAGATTACCGACTTGATTGTGAACTCAGATGAGACGAGAAAATTATATGCGGGATGCTTTGGTATCACGGAAGATAAGGTTCGAGTGCTTGGGCTTCCAAGAACCGATGTATTTTTCCATAAGAAAGTACAAGAGAGGAGATTGGAGGAGTTCTATAGGCAGTTTCCGGAGCTTAAGGATAAGAAAATCATTCTCTATGCCCCTACGTTTCGAGATGATGAGCTTGTGCATCCATCCATTTCATTTTCGATTGATGATTTGATGGAGCAGATGGATGATGACGTCTGTCTGGCACTTCGTCTGCATCCGTTTGTCGCCTACTCTATCCCTTATGAGGGAAAATACAAAGATAGGGTGTATGATTTTTCACTCTATAATAAACTAAATACATTATTGTTCGCCACAGATTGTCTTGTCACGGATTATTCTTCGATTATTTTTGAGTATGTAGCATTGAATCGTCCTATGGTATTTTATGCTTATGATTTAGATGAATTTAGAAAAGACGGGAGAGGGTTCTATCGTGAGTATGAAACCTATGTCCCAGGACCTGTCGTTTCGACTGAGGAGGAGCTCATAGATGCCTTGAAAAAGGAAACAATCGACGAGGAAAAGGTGATACAATTTCGAGAGAGAGCATACGCCTATAAAGATGGAAGAGCGACAAAGAGATTAATTGATGAAGTTTTTAGAAATTAATTTAAATAAACTCCCGCATCCATTGGTTCATCGCCAGTGGATGCGGGAGTTTTTTCTTGTCTAGAAAGCGGCAGCCTTTGTCTTAGATTCGGATGCTTTTTTCTTTTTCTTAGGTCTTTTTATATGCTTTCTAGGCTTCTTTGGATGGTTCGTTGTATGCTTTCTTCCGATTCCATCAATTAAGAGATAGAAGGTTGGAAGTAGGAGTAAGGTTAGGAAGGTGGAGGAGACTAAACCTCCGATAATAACCTTTGCCATACCGCCCATCATCTCGGTACCACTTCCGATTCCAAGTGCCATAGGAAGCATCGAGAGAATGGTCGTGGAGGTGGTCATTAAAATTGGACGAAGACGGATTCTTCCAGTGTGAATTAATGCCTCCGTGGCTTCCATTTTGTTTTCCTCTCTTAACTGGTTTGTCGTGTCGACAAAGAGAATACCGTTATTTACAACCGTACCAACTAAGAGCAGCACACCGAGTAAGGATGGCATACTTAACTTGGTTCCAGTGAGGAATAAAAGCAAGAAGGAACCGATAAAACTAAATGGAATGGAAATCATAACCATGATGGAGAATCTTGCAGATTCAAACTCGATTGCCATAACCATAAATACGAGCAAGACAGCTGTGGCGATAGCTCCGTAGATGGCGGAAAACTCTTCGTTCATCATCTCTGTCATAAAAGATTCGCTTTGCTCTACTCCAGTTGGGAAGGCCATATTATCTACTAAACTTGTGATTTCCTCCTCGGCAGCTTCGTTATCATCTATGGTTGTGTACATAGTGACGGTTGCCGAGTACTGATTATCTGCTCTAGTGATGGACTGTGGACTATTTGTGTAGACAATATCTGCCACATCTCCTAAGGTAGAAGTCTGACCGGTACTAGGAGAAATTAAAGTAATATTTTTTAAATCATTTGCCTCCTTGAAAGTATCCTCTGGATATTCTACAGTGACGGTATAAGTCTTATCATCCTTTGTGATATCGATTGTGTCACTTCCGCTGATTGTCATATAGAGAAGTCCCGATATCTGGGATGGCGTATAGCCGATACTTGCAGCCTTCATCGGGTCGATTTGCACATCGACTTTAGAGCTTTGATTATCGAGGGAGGAGGTGGCTCTTAGTACTCCATTTACATCTTTGGATTGGTCTGCCACCATATCACAGGCTTCCTTTAAGTTTGTCAAATCATCCCCGACGAGGTCAATCTCCACGCTACTTCCCGACGCGGTCATACCCTCGCTCATGGCAGTCGCCTTGTTTTCAGAGATTTCGACGTCATAATCGGTTGTATCCGAGACTTCTTCCTGCCACATCTGTACAATATCTGCGGTCTCCATAGAACGGTCGTCCTTTAGGGTTACCGCGATACTTCCAGTTGAGTCAGAAGTGCTTGCTGTCAAGCTATAAGTTTCGACATCCTCGTTTGACTTTACGATATCTTCAAGTTCTGTCATGATTTTTTCCACTCTGTCCATATTTAGACCAGGTCGCATTGTGACATTAATATTAATCTTTCCCTGTTCCATTTCTGGAATTAACTCGCTTCCGATAAGACTAAGCAGTAAAACGGAGACGACAAAGAGTGCCACCGCAGATGCGAGGACGGTCTTCTTTTTATTAAGAAGCTTATGCATGATTTTCTCGTAGCCGTTTCCGACCGAGTTAAGTATGGAATTTATCTTTAATTCCTTCTTCTCGATTGGTTTATAGACACCAAAGAAAAGAGGGACAAGGGTGAGGGCAGAGATAAGGGAAGCCAAGAGGGCAAACGTAATCGTAAAGCCGAGCTCATTAAAGAGCTGACCCGCCATACCCTTTAATAAAGCGAGCGGCAAAAATACAACGATAGTCGTAATTGTCGAGGCGATAACCGAGTTTGTGACAAATTTACAACCTTCCAAGGCGGCCTGCTTAAAGTCGACGACCTCATCTCTTCGCCTGAAAATACTCTCGATAACGACGATAGAGTTATCTACCATCATACCAACGCCGATAACAAGAGCTCCCATCGTGATAATATTAAGCGAAAATCCGACAAAATTCATAATAATCAAGGTTACTAAAACCGAGATTGGCATGGAGGAGCCTACGATAAGACTGGCCTTAAAGTCACCAAAGAAAATAAATAAGATGACCATAGATAAAACCATACCGAGAATTAAGCTGCTTCCAACGGATTTGAGAGAAGATAGAATCATCTCACTTTGCGTATCAATAATGAGAAGCTTGGCGATATCGTTTTCTTTATTTAATTTTGTGATTGCTTTTTCTACATCATCAGCCACTGCGACATCTGTGGAACTTTGACGCTTCGAGACTGCGAGACTTATATTATCCTGGTCGTTATATCGACTCATGGATTCTGCCGTTTCCTTTGCCATATGAATATCTGCCACATCATCGATGTGGATGACATTTCCAGACCTTGTTGTAATCGGAATGGAATTTAAAAGGCTGATGGAATCATAATCCTGGCTGGCATTGACACTAATATCTTGAGAACCATGTGCCACCTTTCCGACTGGAATCGAGAAGTTGGCAGCTTTGATTGCTTCTACGACGGAGGACATCGTGAGACCATACTGAGATAGTTCCTCTTCGTTTAGTTCTACACTAATATAGTCTTGCTGTCCACCAGATACCTCTACTTTTGCCACAGAACTTAATTTTTCAAGTTCTGGTGTCACTGTCTCATTGACATAGTTTAAAACTTCGTCCTGGTCTTGTCCAGAGGCAGATAGAGTGACACTTGCTATCGCATTCATATTAAGTTCCATGATGACAGGCGTCTGTGCATCTTCTGGCAAATCATTTGCCAGGGCGTCGATTGCCTCTTTTAAATCGGAGTATGTATCATCCATATCTGTTCCGTACTCGAAACTAAATAAAATTATACCGACATTTTCATTAGACACAGATTGGGTGGAATCCAGTCCTTTTAATGTGCTTCCTGCATCCTCGATTGGTTTTGATATTAAGTCTTCTACTTCTTCTGCATTGGCTCCTGGATAGACGACATTTACGATGAGCATCGGAAGGTCCAAGTCAGGAGTCAGCTGTAAATCAAAGGAGAACAAAGAAGAAAAGCCGAAGATAATAATACCAATTAAAATAATGATGACGGAAACAGGACGTTTAATCGCTAATTTGGTAATTCCCATACTTACTTGTCTCCTTTTTCTGTATTTTGTTCTTCTTTTACTTCAATAGAGACGCCATCCTTCAACTGGGAGGACCAGGAAGTAATGACTGTATCGGAGGAAGTAAGTCCCGATACTGCGATATTTTCATCGTCCGATTTTCCAGTTGTGACCGTTGTCTTTACAGCCTTTCCATCCTTGCTACAAAAGACATATGCCTCCTCATTCTCATAGAAAACAGAGTCGATAGGGATTAAAGTAACATCATCTACGCGGTCAGTCTCAATCTCGACTTTGACAGAAAGTCCAGATTTCAGACTGGAATCCCCAGATACAGGGATAATAGCCTTTACCTTAAATAAACCTGTCTGTGCATCAACGGAGTCGGCAATCTCTGTGATTGTGCCCTCATAATCAGAGCTATTGTATTGGATATTTATTGTCTGACCGATTGTCAGTTGCTTATGGTCTTTATTTGTCACAGAGAAGGTCAGTTGCATTGAGTTCTCTCCAGAGATGACGAGGGCTGGAGTGCCAGCAGATACCATCGCATTCTCCTTGAGGGAGGACTGGGTCACCACGCCGGAGATAGGAGCCTTCACCTCATATAAATCGAGATTATACTGTGCGCTGTCCACAGCAGTTTTCGCCTGGTCTACACCAGATTGCGCAATTGCATTTGTATCTTCAGCGCCACTGCCGACGGTAAGATTATAGGATTCAACAGCAGTCTCGTAGGCGGAATCGGCCTGTTTAACGGATTCCTCCAGAGTGGAAATATTACTGTCCAATGTTTTTTTGGACTGTTTGGCTGTCTCAAGACCGCTCTTAGCTTGGGCAAGTGCAGACTGAAGAGCAGTTAATTGTTCTTTCAGAGCGGATGCCTGTTGCTGTGCTGTGAGCATATCTTGTACATTCTGTCCGAGATTTTGTGGCTCATCGAGAAGAGAATTAAGATTCGATGAATTTTGCTGAAGAGCGAGCAGCTGATTTGTCGTGTCATTGACTTGATTTTCTAAATCAGAAATTTGAGATTCTAATTCTATAATGCTGTTTTCTAAATCAGTCCGCTGCTCGATTGCGGCGTCATACTGCTTATGAGCTGTGTTTCTGGCATACTCGGCCTGAGAGACGCCAGATGCGGCGGAGATAGACTGCGCTTCACTTCCGCTTCCTGTCGCCTGATTGGCGCTTGCCACAGCGGAGTCATAGGCAGATTTCGCTGTATTATACTGCTGAAGAGCAGCTTCATTGTCCACGGAAAAGAGGACTGTTCCCTCCTCGACCTTATCACCCACTTTTGCGTGGATGGCGGTAACCTCACCAGAGACAAGAGGAGCTACATTGACTTCGTCTGCCGAAGAAATGGTTCCCATATATTCATTTGTATCAGAGAGGCTCCCCGTATGAGGATGTTCTGTTGTAACTAAAAGCTTTACCTCCTCGGCCTGTTCTTCTTTATTATTATTACAACTAGTTGTTCCAAGAAGAAGACTTACACAGAGAATACTGCATAGGCAAAGCTTTTGAAACTTTTTTGGAATCAATATATCACCAACTTTCGTAAAATTTATTTGTCTACTAAAACTATATTATAATAATGATTTTTTATGAAAAAAAATCAATCTTTTGACGGTTTCCATTATAACATAAAAAAATTTTAATGAAAACTTACAATTGAAAAAAGATGACAAAAGATAAAAATAAACCATTATAATAAGGCTTTTTTACTTTTGTCATCCTTTTATATTCTTGAATATGAAATTCGATTAAAAAAGAAAAATAAATGCTTATTCTTCAGGCGCATTCTGATATGCTTCTTCCGTGGCTGCCTCAATTTTGCCGCTGATAGTGCTTAGCTCTTGGCTGACCTCATAATCTTTTGTTCCGAATAAAAATTCATGTGCCTTTACGACATTCGATTTTAATGTGAGAGGGAATCCATAATAAATTCCGTTATAGCGAATATCTTCGGAGTCAAAAGGAAATCCATCGGAGTCCGCAATTTTGTAGCGAGGGAAATCCATGCCAAGCTGTAAAATCTCGTCGGAGGTGAGACTGGTAGAAATCTGTGGCAAGACAGAGTTTAAAACAGCGACGAGTTGTTGAGGTTTTTGCATCGCCTTTGTCATAATCGCCTGAATAAGCTCTCTTTGGTGGCTCGCTCTTTTATGGTCCCCACCTTCCATATAACGGATTCTGGAGTAGGCAACTGCCTGATTCCCGTCAAACGTGAAGGTACCTGTCGAAGTGAAGTGACGGGAGGAGCCGCCGTTTAATGTATTCATATTTGTAATATAGTCATTTAGATTTTCCAGTTCTTTTTCCGTATCAATAGTCAGAGTGACACCGCCAAGAGCGTCCACGACATCCGCCATAATCTTAAAGCTAACTGTGACAAAATCAGTTATTTGAAGGTCGAGATTTCGATTGAGTGTGCTAATGGCAAGCTCTGGTCCTCCCGTAGCGTAGGCGTTATTAATCTTCGTATAATGTCCATCAATGCTGACATACGTGTCACGGTAGACAGATAAAAGCTTCATTTCTTTTGTATTTTTATTGATACTCATCAAAATAATCGTGTCGGAGTTAGTTCCGGAAGCAGTCATATTACTGTCTTGAGAATCCACTCCAAAGAGGGCGATAACTTGATAATCTTTCATATTCTCGTCATTTCCCTGTGTGACAATCTCTTCTTTATTCAAATCATATGTCTCAATATCGCTAAGCTTATTTTTCACCACGAAAAATATGGCAATAACACATACAACGATAAGAGCGATGAAAAATACAAGGAATGGAAAGAGACAGCCACCTTTTTTTGCCTGTGGTGTCGTCGGATTATCTTCCTTTTTTCTTTTTAGAATACTCATCTATTTCATCCTTTCTAAATATACTAAATGATGTTGGGGTCAAAAGGTCTTTTGACCCCTATGATACCGAATTGCTCCGCACAATGTGTTCCCACAATTCTCAAAACATTAATAGGCGTTTTCATTGACAAACCCCTTAAAAATAGTTAAAAACAAAATCTTAAAATCCAATGCGAGAGACCAGTTTTCAATATAATATAAATCATGTTCAATACGGCCTCGAATGGATGTATTGCCTCGGAATCCATTAATCTGCGCCCATCCAGTCATGCCAGGGCGGACTTGATGTTTAATCATATAACGAGGAATCTCTTCTTGGAATTTCTCCACAAAGAACGGTCTCTCTGGTCTTGGACCGACGAGGCTCATATCTCCTTTTAGTACATTAAAAAGTTGTGGAAGCTCGTCGATGCTTGTCCTTCTGATAAACTTTCCAACCTTCGTTACCCTAGGGTCATTACTTGTGGTCCACTGACTTTTTTCTTTGCTTTTTGGCTGGACACCCATGGAGCGGAACTTATACATATTAAATGCTTTATTATGAAGGCCTATCCTCTCTTGAGTAAAGATAATCGGTCCAGGAGAGCTAAACTTTACGAGTATAGCTACCACTATCATGACAGGCGAAAAAATAAGAATCGCTGCGAGTGAACCGACAATATCGATAAATCTCTTCACTATGCGGTTGCCCGTATTGGTGAGAGGGACGTTTCGGATATTGATAATGGGAAGTCCGTCTAAATCTTCCGTATAAGGTCTTGTGGAAATAAAATTATAGTAGTCAGGCACGAACTTGGTGTGTACGCCTGATTTCTCGCAAACTTTTACGATGGATTCCAATTTCTCGTACTCTCGGATATTCAGCGTGATGGCAACCTCGTCGAGAGAGTTATTATGCAAGAAATCAGATAGTTCTTTAATCTTTCCGATGACGTAGACTCCTCTATAATTAAAGTCGGTTGGGAGACGGTCATCAAAGAGACCGTGAATGACGTATCCCCACTGTGGATTCGCCTTAATGCGGTCGATATAGACGGCAGCTGAGTTACTATATCCAACCAAAATAATATGCTTTAAGTTTCGACCGCTTTTTCTCGTTCTATACAAAACCTTACGGATAATATAGCGCTCTAAAATAATATTAAAGCTACAGATAAAATAAAACATAGGCATCAAGGTTCTTGGAATATGGTTGATTTTTCCAAAGAAGATGATGGCGATGATAATGATAACACCAATGCCTGTAGCTTTTATAACGTCAAAAATCTCGTTACTTTCATTGCGATGTCTCTTTGGCTCATATAGATGAAAGATAGCATATAATATCAAGAAAAATGGCACAATAAATAAAAGCCGAGGTTGATAGTACATGAAAGGTCTAGCGTAGCCGGCATCCGGGAAAAACTGTGATGTCAAAGGACATATAAATCGAAAGTAATATGCGAGATTAAAGGAAAGATAAATTACTATAGCGTCGATAAGTACGTGGACGCGGTTTAATAATTGTTGGTTTTCTTTAATCATATTGGGATACTCCTTTTAATTTAAGAATAAAAGCGGATTGCCTAAAACTGTCGTTTATGCAATCGCTAACTGTAAAAAACAGTAATCTTTTCTGTTAAGGTATATCTTACAATAAATTATTCTAAGAAACAATATGTTTTTTCTTAAAAAATTCTTTCTCGCCCTGTGAAAAAATTGTGTTCTATTCAAAGTAACACAAATAATTGTAACAAAAACGACACAAATTTTACACAAAACATTGCTATGATAAGACAAATGAAAGAAAGGGGTCATAAAAAGACCTGATTTGATTAGGAGGAATACTTATGAGTGAATATAATGAGAGAGATAATGAACAAAGATATGATGGATATTCTAATCCAGATGTGATAGATACAACAGCTGAGGAGATTCCAAATGGAGAGTATGAACAGACTCAGCGAAGCTATCAGGAAAATTTATACGGCAGTCAGACAGGTTATAATCAAGGTCAGTATCGATATCAGTACGGCACTTCTTCTAATAATAACAAGAAGAAAAGAAAGGGCGGCGGTGCAGGAAGATTTGCAAAGCTTGTGGCCTCTGGCTTAGTTTTCGGTCTCGTAGCTGGCGTGGCATTTCAGGGAGTCAATATTGTCTCTGAGAAGATACATCCAAAGTCATCTAGTACACCAACGTTGAATACAGCTTCCACACTTCAGACTTCAAGCAGTGGAGACGGCAAAACTACAGATGTATCGGCAGTAGCTGAGAGTGCGATGCCATCCATCGTATCGATTACAAGTATAGTGGAGGAGACAGTAAACTACGGATGGTTTGGCAATCAGACTCAGGAGGCTGAGGGTAGCGGCTCGGGAATCATTATCGCAGAGGACGGGGACGAGTTATATATCGCAACGAATAACCATGTTGTTGAGGATGCCAAGAAAGTGACCGTTGGATTTTGCGATGACAAGACGGCTGAGGCAGAGATAAAGGGAACAGACAGCGATTCTGATTTGGCAGTTGTATCTGTAAAGCTTTCAGATATTGAGGATGATACAAAGAATCAGATTAAAGTAGCTGTACTTGGAGATTCCGATAATATTAAAGTTGGAGAGACAGCCATCGCAATCGGTAACGCACTTGGATATGGTCAGTCCGTGACGAGCGGTTGCATCAGTGCCACAAAGAGAGAGGTAGCTTTGACAGATAAGACGATGACTCTGATTCAGACAGACGCGGCGATTAATCCTGGAAACAGTGGTGGAGCATTACTAAACGCAAAGGGTGAGGTAATCGGAATTAACACAGTAAAGGTTTCCGATACGACAATCGAGGGAATGGGATATGCGATTCCTATCACAGACGCACAGCCAACACTGGAAGCTCTTATGAAACAGGAGACAATTCCAGAATCAGAGCAGGCATATCTCGGTATCACAGGTAGAGATATCACAGATGAGTATGCGAGCGGATTTGGAATGCCAAGTGGAATTTATGTCGTGGAGGTTCAACAGGATTCACCGGCAGAAAAAGCTGGACTTTATTCTGGAGATATTATCACGAAGCTTGATGGCAACGAGTTATCTGGAATGGAAGGCTTAATCAGTAAGTTAGGACAGAAGAAATCTGGAGACAAGGTTCAGCTTACATTGCAGCGCCAGTCTCAGGGAGAGTATAAGGAGCAGACGGTAACTGTGACATTAGGTTCTAAGGCAGATATGCCAGCCACAACAGAGCAGGAGCAAAGCTATGGACAGGGAAGAGGCTATCAGCAGGGACAGTAAGAGAAACAAAAACCGATAAAATAATCATTATAAATAATAAATAAAAAGCAATATAAAAAGGTAAGCAGACGCAAAAGTTTGCCTACCTTTTATTATTATATGGAAGAGAAATTGAAAATTGACTTGACAGGGAGGAAGATATTTTTTATCTTTATTAGTAAGGGAAAATAATTGAGAGGGAAAAACTATAGCAACCCTTATGCTTAGCAAAGGAGAAAGGAAGGAGAAATAGCAATGAAGAAATTGCTTATTATGCTTGTGGCATGTAGCCTTTTACTGACAGCTTACGGTTGCTCTTCCAAGAAAGATGGGGAGGCAATCACGGTAGAACAAGAAGAGACAACGAGTACAGATGAAGATATCGATGTAGAGGATTTGGTAAATAATGAGCCCTTAGAGACAGAGAAATTAGATGAGACTTTATTCGATAATCCGCAGACGATTGAGACAGTAGAGCTGGATGTAGAAAAGCCAGATAATACAAAGACAAATCAGCTCTCAGAGAATGGCAAAATTGTGAAGACAGATACTGGTTCCGTGTATGATTTGGCATACCAAGAGAAGATAGAGATTGCAATTGAAAAAGAAAAAGCGGCGGGAAGCTATACGATAGATAAACCGCTTGCCATTGTGAACCCTTATGGAACGAGCACAACTTCTCTTTATTTGTATTTTCAGACGGAGACAGAGGGACAGCTTGAGTATACGGTCCGAATTAATGATGATGAGTCGCAGGATTTTACGCGTATTATGTTAAATGACGGCGAAGACAATATGTCTAAGACTCACGAGTACTCCTTGATTGGAATTGTGCCAGGATGTAAAAATATCATTGCACTTCGTCTCTTAGATAAGGAAGGAAAGGTAATCGAGCAATCATCCTTCAGTATAGAGTCGGGAGATTTCCTCGTCGAGACAGCTCCTAAGATTGAGATGGAGCAAGGTGAGAGTACGACGGCTTTGGCAAATGGACTATATGCTCTCTTAGGACATGATAAGGCATTTGAGTCCAATATCTATATGTACGATAATAATGCCAATATCCGAGCTGAGATTGTGCTGGATTCCTACCGAACCGATAAAATTGAATTCGTGGACGACTGTATGCTATATTCTTATACGAATAATCGATTCGCCTTTGTCAATAAACTCGGCAAGGTAGAAAAAATTTATGGATTCGAGGGATACGAGATGCACCATGATTTCTCCTATGACGAGGCACATAATTCGATTATTACCTTAGTCAGTGAGGTGGGAGCCGATACGGTAGAAGATTTGGTTCTCATTTTGGACCTTCAGACAGAAGAAATTAAGATTATAGATATGAAGGATTATCTGAAAGAATGCTATGAATCTGCCACATGGCCTACGGAGGATGACGGAAGTAAGAGCGAGACATTGGACTGGATTCATATGAATACGATTGATATTAATTCAAACGGCGATATTGCATTGAGTGCGAGAGAGAGCAGCGCAATTATCGTGATGGAGAATATATACGATAATCCGAAGATTAAGTATATTATTCACGGTGGCTCTTATTTTGAGGATACAGAGTATGAGGATTTATTGCTTGAGAAGATAGGAGATTTTGTGCCTCAGGCGGGACAGCATACGACAACCTTTGTCTGGGATTCTGGACTTCCGGAGGGGCAGTATTATATGCATCTATATAATAATAATTACGCAAGCTCTAAGACAATTCCAGGATTTGACTGGAGCCTATATCCGGGAGTAGGTGGGTATACAAAGGGAGAGCATTCTATGTATTATTGTTATCTTATCGATGAGAATAAGAAAACATATGAGCTTGTAAAGATGATTGAAGTGCCATATTCTAGTATCGTAAGTAGCACGCAGCAGGTCGGCAGCAATTATGTGACGAGTTCAGGCATGGCACATTGCTATAATGAATACGATAAAGATGGTGTGATGATTGCACAGTTTAATTATGACTCAAAAAAATATGCTTATCGTGTGTTTAAGTATAGCTTTGAGGGATTTTGGTATGCACCTTATTAAGAGATAGAAGTAAAAATTAATTTATTGTGTGAAAAATGAGAGGTTATTATCTTCGGATTAGAGAGAAGATGATGGCCTCTTTTTTTATAAGTAGTGGAAAGAGACGCCAAAAGAGTCTGTCGATTATAGTGGAAGGAGACGCCCAAAGAGTCTGTCGATTATAGTGGAAGGAGACGCTAAGAGAATCCGTCAATATGTCCTCGAAAAACACGTTCGTTCCCACGGTTTTTCGACATACGCTGATTTT
>JAUUSJ010000243.1 GCA_030841965.1 Blautia sp. | reverse complement strand
AGCGGCAAAAATCAGCGTATGTCGAAAAACCGTGGGAACGAACGTGTTTACGGAGAAGATATCTGTGCACTCTCTTAGCGTCTGTTTCCATATAAAAAGAAAGGAAGACAAGTATGATAGTAGAATGCCTAAAAGCCAAAATATTCTCGGGACAATTATTGGAAAAGAATGAGATAATGCAGCTTGTAAACGTCCCACTTAAAGAGTTAACAGAAGCAGCAGATGAGATTCGAGCACATTTTTGCGGAAATCAATTTGATATGTGTACGATTATTAATGGAAAATGCGGCAAATGCTCAGAGGACTGTAAATACTGTGCACAAAGCTCCTACTACGCCACATCCTGTGTAGAGACGTATCCATTATTAGATACAGAGGAGATTGTGGCAGAGGCGAGAAGAAATAAACAGCGGGGGGTGCTGAGATATTCCATTGTGACAAGCGGAAGAAAACTCTCCAATAAGGAAGTAGATAAAGTATGTCAGAGCATTCGGGCAATCCGTGATGAGGTGGGAATTGAAGTCTGTGTCTCTTTTGGGCTATTAGACGAGGAACAATTTAGAAAAATCAAAAAGGCAGGGGCATCGAGAGTGCACTGTAATCTTGAGACATCGAGAAGGTATTTTAAGGATGTCTGTACGACTCATAGTTATGACGAGAAAATTGAGACATTAAAAGCGGCAAAGCGAGCAGGGCTTAGTGTCTGTTCAGGCGGAATTATGGGGCTTGGAGAGACGATGGAGGACCGTATTGATATGGCACTTACCGTGCGAGAACTCGGCGTAAAATCGATTCCCGTCAATCTGCTAAACCCAATTCCAGGAACTCCGTACGAGAATAATCGAGTATTGACAAATGATGAATTATGCCGAATTGTCGCAATTTTTCGTTTTATTATCCCAGATGGAAATATTCGTCTGGCAGGTGGAAGAGGATTAGTCGGCGATAAGGGAGAGAAATGCTTTAAAAGTGGTGCAAATGCCACAATCAGTGGAGATATGCTTACGACAGCTGGAATTAATGTAGAGACAGATATGAAATTATTGGAGGAGCTCGGATACGAGGTGAGGCTATAAGTGGGAAAAATATATAAGAGTATATAAAATTAGGATGTTATTTAAGAAAAAATACCATATTAGTCATTTATGTCTGATATGATAGGAAAATCTTAGATAGCATCTTTTTTCTTATTATGCTATAATAAAATTTACTATGGAAACTCTGTCAAGTAGCTGTGCAGATGGGGAGTTTGCTTCCAAAGATGTACAGCTGGTAATTGAGGGAGCATCAGGTGCGGAGCAATCAACTTTTATGAAAGCTCGTCAAGCAGCGAGGAGGGAAAAATGAAGGATATTAATTTATTATGTCTAGGATGTATGAGGGAAAAGCCATCAAGGGGAGCCTGTCCGTACTGTCATTTTGACTTGGATGAGTACGAGCATATGGAACATCGGCTTTCTCCTCAGACTATTTTAAATGGAAAATATATTTTAGGAAAAGCGCTCGGAGAGGGCGGATTTGGAATTACATATATTGGTTTGGATTTGAATTTACAGATTACAGTGGCGATAAAGGAGTATTTTCCATCTGGTATTGTCTCAAGAAATGTGACGGGAAGGGATACCGTTTCTGTTCTCTCAAAGGGAAGAGAATATTATGAAAAGGGAAAAGAGCGATTTTTATTAGAGGCACAGACGCTCGCAAGATTTCACGATAAGCCGGGAATTGTCTCAGTCAAAGATTTTTTTGAGGAAAATGGAACGGCCTATATTGTTATGGAATATATAGATGGGGAAGATTTTGGACATTTTCTCGTGAGAAATGGGGGAAGATTAGGTGTCGATTCGGTATTGACGATGATGAAGCCAGTTATTATTACATTGGCTGAGGTTCACGCACAGGGATTGATTCATCGAGATATCAGTCCAGATAATATTATGATTACGAAAGACTCACAGGTCAAATTGCTTGATTTTGGGGCGGCGAGAGAGGTGACGGATAAAAATAAAAGCCTTTCTATTATGTTAAAACCTGGATATGCTCCGATAGAGCAGTATCAGACAAGGGGAAGCCAAGGACCTTGGACGGATGTCTATGCCCTTTGTGCCACGATATACCGAGCGATTACAGGGATAAAACCAGAGGAATCTATGAACCGTATTCTCGAGGATAAGCTAAAGACACCGACGGAGCTTGGAATTTCGATAGATAAGGTGACGGAGTATGTTATCTTGAAGGGATTAGAGGTAAAAGCAGAGGAGCGCTGGCAAAATATGGGTGCGTTATATCGTGCCTTATACGAAAAGCAGGGGATAAGCGAGAGGGAAAAAACAGATAATAAGAGAGGAAGGCAAGAACAGGAGGAAAGAGACTGGGAAAGAGAAAACGAAAGGCGAAAAGAGGAGGAGAAGAAAAGAAGGCAAAGGACAATGCTTTTAGGCTTTATGGTCGTAGTGCTCGGCATATTTATCTTTGCTTTTATCATGTTGATGATAGATATCAATCAATCTGGTCTGGTGGAGGATGAAACGAGACAGGAAGAGCAAATAGCTTCTGATACGGTTTCTGACGAGGAGGAGCAGACGGCAGATGTAAAAGTTGCAAATGGAGAGAATATAAATTCAGATGAACAAAAAGATTCTGACTTGGGAAATCAGGAAAGTCAAGACCAGAACTTGGAGACAGAAAAAAAAGAGGAAAAAGAGCAGGAGGCAGATAACAGCTTCGATGGAAGCGCCATCGGAGTGAGCGAGGAGATTCCAGAAGAAATTCGTGAGAGTATGGTTGGCATTACTGTACCTGAGACGATGGCATCTTTTGATTTTTCAGATTATTCTTATCTTTCCATTCCTTACCATAATTTTAATGGAGAAGACAGCGTGGGACATATGATTGTAAATGCGGATTTGGCGGACGAGATTTTATCGATTTTTGAGGAGCTTTATGATATCGGATATCCGATTGAGAAAATGGAATTGCTGGATTCCTATGAGAATTCGATTGAGCCAATTACAAAGCCAGTTGATAATATATTCGATGAAAAATTATCGAGAATGAATAAGGCGGCTCTCGCCGATAATAATACATTTGATTTTGCATTTTTTTTATCGAGCAATAATGAGCTTGGATACCATGCGAAGGGAAATGCGATTGATTTAAATCCGAGAATAAATCCCGCAAAGGAGAAAAATATCATACCTTCCAACGGAGCCCAGTATTTTGACAGAGATACAATTTACGAGGATGAAGTAGTGGAAAAGGCGATGATACGAAAAGGAGATTCGGTTTATCAGATTTTCAAAAAATATGGATGGAAATGGGGAGGAGAGTGGGATAGCACTCCATATTATCATCATTTTTATAAAAATTAGATTTTGTTCACAGTTTGTGCAAGATTTCATGCTATACTCCATCTCATACGAACAAAATATTCGAGTAGCTTATAGTTATGGAGGAAGAGTTTTTCTTCTGAGTGAAAGTCATAACAGGCTTACATGATATGGAAAAAAGGGTGGATGAGATGAATAAGCTAAATGAAAAATTAAGGAATTTTATGTATGGACGCTATGGGATGGATGAATTATCTAAGGTAATGGTCTATGCTTCTCTTATTTTATGGGTAGTGACGATTATTTTTAGAAGTTCTATCACAGATGCGATAGCTCTCGTTCTTCTTTTTTGGGCGTATTTTCGTATGTTTTCTCGGAATATCCCAAAGAGATATGCAGAGCTTCAGAAGTTTGAGATTTGGAAGCAAAAGATAAGGCAAACTCCTCAGACTGTGGCAGTGAGAAGAACACATCATATCTATAAATGTCCACAGTGTAAGCAAAAAGTAAGAGTGCCAAGAGGAAAGGGAAGAATTGAGATTTCCTGTCCAAGATGCAGGACAAAGTTTATTAAGAAAAGCTAGTATTATAGTTTGCTTATAGATAGGGTAGAAAGGATTGCTGGTAGATGAGAGAATTTCTTAGATTTACCAGCAATTTTTTGAGTAGTGGGGGACAGACGCAAAGAGAGTGGGGACAGACGCAAAGAGAGCCCATAGATATGTCCTCTAAAAACACGTTCGTTCCCACGGTTTTTCGACATACGCTGATATATGCCG
>JAUUSJ010000242.1 GCA_030841965.1 Blautia sp. | reverse complement strand
TAAACAAACCTTTAAAGCTGGTTTGGCTGCCAGTATAAAGAACAGCAAACAAAATCATGAAACATTGCTTCTTAAATCCATTTCGTAGCCAACTGTTAGGGCTATTTTTCAGTATTAATTCATTAATCATTTTTTTATGAAAAAAGAGTTTACATTACGCTTAGACGATGCAGCCTGTGCGGAGTTAGAAAATCTAAAAAAATTATCTGGTGAAAAAACAGATGCTAAAGCTATTAGATTTGCTATTCAGAATTATGCAACTTTGAATGATAGGTATATTGAAACACAACGGCAAATAAGGACGTGGAAAGATAAATATGCAGCGTTAAATAAAGCTGTTGATGATTACTTGTCTTCTTTTGAAGCATTGAAGAAAACTACAGATTGATAGTCAATTATTAGAAATGTGAAAGGATTAATTTATGATTGGAGTAGAGAAGAAAATTTTCAGATTATCTAGTTCTGTGTTAAATCGTACTTTTAAGCAGGAAAAGAGTATTTTTTGTTCAATGGTGTTACGATTGATGGATACAGAAAACTATGCAAACAATTATTGCGATTCGCTAAGTCTTGTTCTTGAACTATTTCCAGAGATTGATAGGGAAAAGCTAGAAAAAGAATTGGATAAATACGTTTGATAGTATTTGAAATCAAAAATGGGCTATTAAACTAGTTAATAGCCTTATTTTAATACATAAATTCATGAAATATGGCAGCGGATATGACAGATGAAACGATTGCACAATACATGGAACGCATCGAGAAAATGAGCATAAAAGAAATTCAAAAAGAAATTGAATTTCTGGAAAGCCCCGGTTACAACTGTGAAGGACTGGTATGTGCAGACGGAGTAATTACTCCCCGGACAAAAATGCATCGTAAGGTTCTTTGGTATAAGAGAATGAACCAAAAGAGCCTAACAGCCCTGCAATGGGCAAAAGAAGGATATGTTGTAAATCCGGATGCAATAGGAAGAAAGTGGAAAAACAATCCTCACAATTCAAAGGCTATAATATATTATGTATCAGATGAAGTACATGAGGACAAAGAAGCGGCTAAAGAATTTCTCAAATCGAGGCGTAAGGAAAAGAAAGAGTAGTCTTTAGTTCACAGGTCTCTTTTCCAGATATATAAGTCAAGATAAAATGGGATTATCATACCAAATAACGCATAACAGAATAGTAATGAATCAAGAAAGAACATTAACCTTTGGTAAGTATAAGGGAACACATCGAAGTAATATTACTGGAGGCTTCTCAGCGGGTGACTTCGGTGGTTTAATTTATTCAATCGAAAATTTCAATGAAAGTGAATATGAGTTTTAACCAATAAAATGAAGATATGAATAATGAATTTATTGATGGTATTTGGTTTGCTGTTCAGCATATTGTAGTAGTCAGAGATATGCCAGCAATCGCAATAGGGATAATTAAGGAATCGAATCTTTCCATTGATGATTGTAAGGCTGCGCAAAAAAGGAGTGGTTCTTTTCACAATCAGATGATGAAGTTTATTGAAACAGAATTAGCGTAAAACAGTATAAATATGAGCAAAATTGAAGAAGCCTTCAGAGGCTTAGGAAGAACAGAGAAAGTGAGATTCATTTCGCAGAACATCGAGTATGCAAATGCGGTTGCAGTAGCCAAGTATGTAACGAACAAACACGATTTTGGTTACTTTATACAGCCTTGGAAGGATGAGTTTCTACGTATGCCTTTTGATGTGACGAAGCGAAAAAAATGGGCTGATTATGTGGCTGAATGCCATGCTACAGGAAAGGAAATAGATTACGATAATTATGATTGGGATAAATGACCATAATTTTTCGAATAGTGTGAAAGGGAATAGATGTCATATAATCAAAATATAGATAGAATGTTTATTGAATATAAGGTATATCGTAGGGTGTCAGATTTGAAGCCTTTTATATCTAGGGATGAACTCCCTTCTTGTCAGATGATTGGGAAAAAAAAGTTTGTAGGAAAAAAAGCAAAAATGGAGGCTGTTTATAGACTTACAGGGAAACGTTTGCCAGAAGACTATACAACAGAGCAGGTAAACAATTTTCTTACGGTAGAGCTTTTTAATACGTCTTTATGGCATAAGTATAGAAAGATTTACAATGAAGTTTCCAATGAAAAAGAAATTGTTGTTGAGAACTATAGTTATCAATATACATTAGTTGTAGAATTAGCAAATAAATCGAATTTATCATTGGATGAAGGAAAAATTGTACATTTTGTTATTTGCGAACTGTTAGGAAATCCTTGTGAAACGTATAAAGGGATGAAAAACCCTATAATTTCTTTACGAAAAGATTATGATAGATAAAGCAAAAACATTAGATGAATGCTTTAAGGAACTAATTCTTAAAAGAGGTTGGTCTAAAAATAGTCCATATGACCGCCGAACTGCATCAAGGCATAAAAAGCAATTCCTTGAAGGAACGTTGCCCGATGAATTTAAAAGAGTATATTTGCAAAGTGCTGGTTATACAATAGTGCAGCCGGAGCTTTGGCGACAGGAATTATAAAACAAAGAAAATGGACTGGAGGAACATAATAAGAAATCTATTAGAAATTATCATTGCTATTTTTAGAATGATTTTCATAGGGCTATTTTATATAGCCAAGTTTATGTTTGTGTTCTTTATTCTACTTTTTTTTGGAGTATTAATCAGTCAAAATAATAAGCGATGGTAAATAGAGAAATAAAAGCCCGAAAACGTGCGGTGAAAGAAGAAAAAGAAGAAATAGACGGTGAGATTGTTAGAATTAGGAAAGGGCATCCTCGTACAAATCTTCCTGTGAAACTCCCAGAAAATCCCACATGGCTGAAACAACCTAATGTAGTTACATTAATGGCTGGTGATTTTAAGACAGTACAGATTAGAATCTTAATTGCTGTTATAGAGAAATTACAGGATGTCATAGAATTAAGTATTCAGCATCTAGATAAATATGGTACATCTATTCCATGCGAGCAATTATCTTTATTTCAAGAATATTCAGACCGTATAAGAGTAGATATCGCATATCGGGATTTGGGCGTTAATCCAGACCAATACAAGGAAGTAAAAAGCATGGTTCGTAAATTAATCAGTATTCCTGTAGAGCTTGATGTTAAAGACCCAATAACAGGTGAGGATAGTTGGTCTATTACTGGTTTATTCACTAAGGCAAATATACCTAAAACTCCTTATTCAAGAGGTTTTTCTTTAGAAATGGATAGAGAGGTTGCTAAAGTTTTCATTAATGTTGATAGAGGTTTTACACGCTATATAAAAGAGATAGCTTTAAGAGCGCAAAGTAGATATACAATAAGAATGTATATGCTGATTAGCTCATGGAAAGAAAAAGGTGGTTTTTCTATCTATGTGGATAGATTTCGGAAATTCTTAAAATTAGAAGATAAATACCCCGAATTTAAAGATTTGTATAAACGTGTAATACGCCCTGTTTACGATGATTTGTTTGAACAGGCTGATTGCTGGTTTGAAATGGCAGAAGTTTATCGTAATTCAGGCGATACACAGCCTTATAAACTTAATTTCAAAGTTATTAAGTCTGCATTATCAAAGAAGGAAGAAGAACTATTAAAAGGACAAAAGAAGATGATAACGAATTTTTGTTCTTTGCACTTTGCAATGAAGGACGAGCATTTGCAGCAGTTTATTCCACAGATTACATTAAGCAACTATAAAGCAGTAGTAACTAAGATGCTTTATCTAGGCGAATATGTTAGAGATAACTGGAATAAAATTTCAAATAAAGCAGAATATTGTTTATCCGTATTATTAAAAGAAGTAGAAATACTCCCCGGAATGATTGGAGAAGAAAAAGAAGATGAATAAAAGTTGGGTTTTTGTCCCTAGGAGGGGTCTAAAAGTTGGGTTTTTGTCCCTAAGAAGTTGGGTTTTTGTCCCTAAGAAGTTGGGTTTTTGTCCCTAAGAAGTTGGGTTTTTGTCCCTGATTTTTTACCATTATCTGTTGTTTTTCAGATAGTTACCCTTTCATTTTTAAGGGTACTACCATCACTAGCTGATAAAAAAAACCTGATAATCATACCAAACACAAAAAAGGAACTTTTCTTATTACATAAACCCATAAAAAAGGAACTTTTCT
>JAUUSJ010000018.1 GCA_030841965.1 Blautia sp. | reverse complement strand
TCGAAAAACCGTGGGAACGAACGTGTTTTTCGAGGACATATCGATGGACTCTCTTCGCGTCTCCCCTCTACTATATACTACCAACACCTCCTGTCAATTACAAACAATCCTAATCCAGATGAAATACATTCTGCAAATCCACACTCACTGGACTATTATCCTCATTTGTTTCCATAATATCCGCCATAAAATCCCACCATTTGCGGTTAATTTTTGTATCTGCACTTTTAGACCAAAGTTCCTCATCTTCAATCTCAATATAGCCAAATAAAGTCATAGTCTCTCTGTCTAAAAAGATAGTATAATTTTTTCCGCCATACTCGTGAATCATATCTTTCATTTCTGGCCAAAGCTGATTATGGCGCATTTCATACTCTTTTTCCATACCTTCATATAATTTCATTTTAAATCCTTTAATCATATTTCTATTTCCTTTCTTAGATGATGCTATCCATGTCAACAGACATATCAGTTTACTATACTAGACAAGAAATTGCCACATAATATAATTTTTATTATGTGACAATTTCGCCTATATTTATATGGATAGTAAAAATAAATGAGATATTATTTGTGAAAATTTCTTTTCTCTATACCTTATGAAACACCGAAGCTGTTTCCTCGCCCGAAGGACATAAGATACGGTGTACTCCGCAAGTATATTTTTAGTAAATTGTTTTCCACTCATCGATATTAGATGGGTCAAATTTAAAAGGAGGTCCAAGGATAATCTCTGTGCCACCGTCTGCTGCTTTTACAACTGTATATTCGCCCATATCCCCAGCTGTAAATTTCTCATTTTCTGCCCCAGTGATATCTCCGTTTACCATTGCAAGAGCAGTATATCCAGCCAACTGTCCAAGCTCAATCGGATTCCATAAGTAGATATATGGACAGGAATGTGCATCATCATCTCCAATATACTCCGCCATCTCAGAAGGAAGACCAAGTCCTGTTAATTTAACGGAAGACTTCTCATCTTGTAATACTTTTGCTGCCGCATTGATACCTACAGTCGTAGGGGCAACAATTAATTTCAAATCGGGATATTTGGATAAAAGAGCCTGTGTCTGGTCAGTAGATTTTTGTGGCTCATCGTCACCGTATGCAACTTCTACCAATTCAAGATTTTTATACTTATCATCTGCCATAGCTGTCTTCATAGCCTCAATCCAAGCATTTTGGTTTGTTGCTTGAGATGTGGCTGAGAGAATTGCCCACTGTCCAGAACCACCTGTGATATCTGCTACTGCCTCCATAAGTGTTTGTCCAATCTCTGTTGTACCAGCCTGATTTACATGAACGCTACGACTGGCTGCATTTACTTTAGAGTCAAAGGAGCCAACCTTAATTCCTGCATCCATTGCTTCTTTTAAACATGCCTGCAAAGCATTCTCATCGTTTGCTGCAACCATAATTGCATCTACGCCCTGAGAAATCAATGACTGAATAACGGAAACTTGTGCGTCGGCTGTAGCTGCCTCTGGATGTTTTACGATACAAGTGGCACCTGCCGCCTCGATAACTTCCTGAAATCCCTCAGCTTCTTTTTCGTTATAAGGATTTCCCGCTGACTTTGTCACGATGGCAATGGTCTTTTTCCCATCTTCGGAGCCAGAATCTGAGCTGGAGTCTCCTCCACATCCCGCTAAAAGCGTTGCTGTCATTGCTGTAGCAAGCAATAAACTAGTGAGTTTTTTTAATTTCATTTTATAACCCTTCCTTTCTTGGTTTATTTTCGCATAATTGATTATAGAAAAATCAATCATGTTATCGCTCTATATAGTTAGAGACTCGTTTATTTTTGACATTATCAATTTATTTTCTTCTCCTTTGAATTGCAGTTGTAATATTTGGCAATAAAACTGCGAAGATAAGAAGTAATCCTAAAATAATTAAAATCATCTGTGGATTCATATTAATCTGTCCTAGACCAATACGAAGACAAACAATAGTAAACGCTGATATCACTCCGCCTATCATTTTACCTTTGCCGCCAGCGTTGGAGATACCTCCAAATACTGCCATGGCGATAACGTCCATCTCAAATCCATTTCCAGTCGTTGTATTTGCGCCGTATAATGCAGATGTCAAAAAGATGGCACAAACTCCGGACATGAGACCTAAAAATGTATAGATTAAAATACGAATTTTTTGCACATGAATACCTGAGTAGTATGCTGTGATTTGGTTACTTCCGATTGCATAAATCCGACGTCCTAATGTTGTCTTTCCAAGTACTATAATGCTAAGAACAGACATAAGAATTACGAGGAAAAAGACATATGGAAATGGTCCAATCTTGCCAGCGATAAGTGAAAATCCCTCAAAGTTTTGAAGAGAGATGGAACCGCCGCTTCCAAGTAAAATTTCAGCTAAGCCACGAAAGGCAATCTGTGTTCCAAGTGTTACAATCATCGGAGGAAGCTCTGTAAATGTAGTGACGATAATGCCATTTACAAGTCCACAGGCAGCTCCGATGCCAAGTCCAACTAAAACAACTACGATAAATGGAAGTCCCTTATTACATGCCATGCAAGACACCGTAGCCGCAAGACATACGATTGCTCCTACAGAGATATCAATTTCTCCAAGAATAAGCACAAATGCCATTGGAAATAGGATAAAAATTTCAGCTAAGTATTTTGGCATCTCTCTTAGTACATTTGTAAATTGATAGCTAGGAGAGATAATCATACAAAATATATTTACAAGTAAAAAGATTAATACTAGCATTCCTTCCCAGGAAAGTAAGGATTTTTTCCAACTATTCTCTGGAACATTTGCTATTGTTCTACCAGATTTTCCTGCCATTTTACATCTCCCTCGCTTTCAAATTATTTTTACTCATCATTCTCTGTGTGATAACATTGATAATGATGAAGATAAGGATGATAATACCTTTAATCATATTTTGGGCTAAAGAATCGATACCGACAAGTGGAAGTGCCTTTGCGATGACAGCTAAGATTAATCCTCCAAGGAAGGCTCCACCTACGCTACCTCTACCTCCGTTCATGCTAATACCGCCGATAACACAGGCTGCAATAACATCCATCTCATCACCGTAAAGCATATTTGGCTGTGCAGAACCGTATGTACTGACTGCCAATGCCCCACAAGGTCCCGATAAAAGTCCCATTACAGAGTAGACACCGATTTTCACTTTTGCCACATTGATGCCAGAAATTTCAGCCGCCTCTGGATTACTGCCGACTGCGAAAACTCTTCTTCCCACGGTTGTCCATTTCATTACGATGAAGAAAATAATATAGCAGTAAATCATAACTGCAACAACATTATTAATCATTCCAAATCCTAAGTATTTTCCAAGTGCAAAATCCTTGAATGTTCCGAGATTTTCTGCACTCGCCCACTGATTATTACTAATTACGTACGCAAGACCTCTGTATATATACATAAAGCCCATTGTGGCAATAATTGGAAGAACGCCACCCTTTGCAATGATGACACCGATGATTGCACCACAGATTGTACCGATTACGATAGCAATAATAAATAATAAAAATGTATTTGTAATCATACCGTATTTTAATAATAAGCCGACAATCATGCCAGATAATGCTGCCGTTGACATGATGGAAATATCGATACCGCCGATTAATAGTACACAGAGCATACCGAGCGCTCCAATCATAGTAACCGCATTATTTTTTAACATATCAGCGATATTTTTCGCTGTCAAAAAGGATGAACTCTGTGTCTGAATAAGGAGACAGAGAACGATAAGAATAATTACTAAGCTGGCTTCTCGAGAGCTTGTAATCTTTTTAAATATTGATTGTTTCTTTTCCATTACTTAGCTTCCTCCTTTTCCTCTGTACTCTTTTCCATCGCAAGTTCCAAGATTGCCTCCTGTGTGGCACCCTCGATTGGGAGTTCACCAGTGATTTTTCCGTTACACATGACAGCAATTCTATCACTCATACCAAGAATTTCTGGCATTTCAGAAGAAATTAAGATAACGGCGTATCCTTTTTGTGCGAGCTCGCCCATGATTGCGTAAATCTCCGCCTTTGCTCCTACGTCGACACCCTTTGTCGGCTCATCCATAATAACAACCTTCATTTCCTGGCTGATTGCTTTGGCGACAACAACCTTTTGCTGGTTGCCACCAGACAGGGAGCTTGCCGAGTCAAAAATCGTCACTGCCTTTGTGTCAACTTCCTCGAGTAACTGTTTGGAGAGTTCTCTCTCTTTTTTCACGTCGGTAAATCCATTTTTGCCGATTTTGCTAATTGTAGGGAGAGTGACATTGTCACCGAGTCCCCACTCGAGAATCAGACCAGCTTTTTGTCTATCTTCTGGAAGGAGAATAATACCCAAATCCATCGCATCAGATGGCTGTTTTACGTGGATTTCTTGTCCCTCCAAAAATACCTTTCCAGAATCTGCTCTTGTGATACCGGCGATTGCTTCCATGACCTCTGTACGTCCAGCTCCAACCAATCCCGTAAATCCTAAAATTTCTCCAGCTCTCACTTGGAAGTTAATATCTTTAAAATATCCCATTCTTGATAAATTTTCTACCCTCAATATTTCTTTTCCAATTTTTACCTTTGGTTTCGGATAAAGGTCTGTAATTTCTCGACCTACCATTGCTTTAATTAAGTCTGCATTTGTGATACCATTCACATCATAAGTTCCGATATACTGAGAGTCACGAAATACAGTGACTCTATCTGCCAAGCGGTACATATCTTCAAATCTATGAGAGATAAAAATAATGGAAACTCCATCTGCCTTTAGTTTATCAACAATGCGATAGAGCTCTTCTGACTCGCTTTTTGTAAGTGCAGCTGTTGGTTCATCTAATAGAACAATCTTTGCATTTCGAGAGAGCGCTTTTGCAATCTCCACCATCTGTTGTTGTGCTACACTTAAGTTTCCCATCTCGTCCGTCGCCTTAAAATCCGCATTTAACTGAGATAAAAGCTTTGTGGCTTCCTCATTCATCTGTTTCCACTGAATGATTCCGTTCTTTTTCATTTCATTATTCATGAAAATATTTTCTGTTACTGTAAGATGTGGATATGTAGTTGGATGTTGATACACAGCCGCAATACCTGCATTTTGTGCATCTTTCGTTCCCTTGAAATCGACTTTTTTCCCATCTAAGAACATTTCACCTTCTTCTGCCTTATGTACTCCAGTGATAACCTTGATGAACGTCGATTTACCCGCACCATTTTCACCCATCAGCGCATGACATTCACCATATTTCAAGTGAAACTGTACATTATTTAGCGCCTTTACACCTGGGAAGATTTTTGTAATACCCTTAAGCTCAAGAATATACTCTGACATTTGGTTTTCTCCCTTCCGTTGCGTTCATATTTTCGTGTAACTATATGGTGAGTCATATCACCAAATATGTAAGAATTTGTATAAGAAAAGAGTATCACTTGAAAACCGTTAGAAAAAGAGGAAAAAATTTGGATACGGGGTAATATATTTTGCAGTTTGCCTAAAACAATTGAAGTATTTTTTCTTTTTTGGTACACTATGTACAACATAAAACTGTAAGAACTGAGAAAAGGAGAAGGCGAAAGATGAAATTATTACTTGTAGATGACGAAGTATTGACCAGAGAGGGTGTTATTGCTTCTATCGATTGGGAAAAGCTTGGAATTACAGAAATCTATCAGGCGGAAGATGGGGTCGAAGGGCTTTCTCTGGCGAAAAAATATGCTCCCGAGATTATCCTTTGTGATGTTCGGATGCCCCGTATGACAGGAATTGAAATGATGGAAAAAATCCAATCTCTCTATCCAGATACTGTATCTATTTTCATGAGTGGCTATTCTGATAAGGAATATTTAAAAGCAGCTATCAAACTTCATTCCATTAATTATGTTGAGAAACCACTCAATATTAGTGAAATTGAGACGGCAGTCATCGATGCAATCGCAAAGTATAAACTTACAACACGTTCTCATCAAAATGAGACAAAACGAAAAATACAAGACGCAAGTAGTCTTGCTCTTGCCCTTACTTTGCCCGAAAATGAACGAGATAATGAACAAATACAGCAACTTATAAAGGAACTTCATCTTCCGATAAATAGTAGTACTTTTTTTACTACATGGATTATGAAATTTCCGTATGCTGAACAACTTTCCTCCTCATTTTTTTCTCAAATTGCCGTGACTATGAGAGAATACTTGAAAAAATATAAAATGCAGATGCTTCATGTCAGGAAACATGTTCAATATCTCATCTTCCATGTATTTGGAAATTTTTCGCCTTCTTCTATCTTCATATCGGGATTAGAAGGATTTTTGACTGGTTCCTGCCAATCCGCGAAATATTTTTTTATCGCAAGAGGTTCTACTGTGATTGGAGTTCATAATGTATATTCCTCTTACCAGAAGGCTGTTTTGCTCTTACAAAGTAGTTTTTTCTTTCACAATCAGTCTCTTTTGACTGTAGATTGTCTGAAAAAATGCAGTTTATCCAGCTTTTCTTCTCATATCCCAGACTTTATAAAATCCTTTTCTGAGGCGTTAAATACAAGGGATAAAGAAAAATGCGATTTATTACTGACAAGACTTTTGAAATATTATGAGCAAAATACATCTCTTCTTCCAAATGAGGCAAAAGATATGTATTATCGTCTTTTTATGCTACTCCAAGAGACAATGCTTCAATCCCAAATTCCATCCTCACATTTTTTGCAACAGGATGGAAATATTATCAGCTATCTAGAAAAATGTACGAATATTTATGATTTATCTGCCACATTACAGACACAGATGGACACTCTCTTTGATAGTTTTTCTTCTAAGTCAGAAGAAAACTCTACGATTTTCTTAATCAAAGAATATATAGCCAATCAATATGCAAGAGAAAGCTTATCCGTCAAAGATATAAGTGAGCATGTATACCTGTCCACCTCTTATGTCTGTACCCTATTTAAGACAGAGACAGGACAGACATTAAATCAATATATAACTGAGTATCGCATGAATAAGGCAAAACAGCTTCTTCGAGACCCTAGATATAAAATAACCGAGATTTCTTCCCGTGTGGGATATGCAGATAGTAATTATTTTGGTAAAATATTTAAAAAATGTGTGGGACTTTCCCCATCTGACTACCGAAAGGCAATGATTTGATTATGAAAAAAAAATTAAAATTAATCCGAGATATTTACCTGAATCTTCATTTGCAGGAAAAGTTTACAATCACTTATCTTGTAATGATTCTTGTGCCGATGATTTTCATCTGCCTCATATTCTCACCAAAACTTTATAGCATGGTTGTGGCAGATACCTTGCAGTCCCAACAAGATGCCTCGGCAAAGACTGGTCCAGAAATCAATTCTATCGTGGAAAAGATTGTAAAAAGTTGTGAGGAGATTGCAAATGATACAATTTATAGAAAATTAATAAAGACAGACTCGGTTGAGGAGGTCGCCAAGTTTTTAGATACAAAAGAAGGAGAACTTTTTTCCCAAAATATCCAATTAGTAAAGCAACAAACTTCCATCTCCAATATAAAAATTTATGCCGATATTCCAGATACCCATCCCCTTTTCCGAGCAGTAAAAACTAAGGCTTATTTTGAGCCGATTTCCAATGCGAAGGGAAGCTATTGGTACGGAATTTTTCAGGGAACAAATTGCCCTAACCTGCACTGTCCAGCCTTTTATCTGACCAATAACGAGATAAACTCCTACGGAAATATGGCTTATATTACAAAAACTTCCATTTCTTATAATGGAGATATAATCCCTATTTACACGGCAGTTTACTATTCTGGCGATATATTTTTACATGAATTACAAAAAAATATATCCTCAGAAAATAGTGTTGCCTATATTATCGATAGTCGTGACAGCAAAATCGTTAGTACTGATGCCGGTCTTGCAAGCACCTATTATTTTAGCTATGATACGGTAGAAAAATCACTTCTTTCTTCCAATAATTTTATTCAAAAAGATGTACTCGGCGAGAAAGTATACGCAGGTTTTTATCGAATCGAAACTCCGAATTGGCTATTAATTGTGGCATTTCCATCCAAGCCCCTCATTCATAAAAGTAATTTGATGATGGCAAAAATTGCGCTTCTCTATCTAGCTGTCATTTCATTCGCCACAGTGATTGCCATCAATATGTCTCGCTCCATCACAAATCGTATCTCGTCCGTTATATCCAAAATGCGAACGGCCCGTCTCGGTGTTCCGCATCCGATGGAACCCTCCCAGTACCACGACGAGGTGGGTGATTTGATTGATACATATAATTATATGACAACACAACTAGAGCAGCTAATGGAGAAACAAGCAAAGTCCGCTGAGGCGCTTCGGATTGCTGAGTTTAACGCACTTCAATCACAGATTAATCCGCATTTTCTCTATAATACAATGGATATGATTAACTGGCTAGCCCAGCAGGGAAAACGCTCCGAAGTGACAAACGCAATTCAAAATTTATCGAGATATTATAAATTAACTCTCAGTCATAAGAAGAGCTTTGGAACAGTCGAGGAAGAGATTGAACATGTCTCTATCTATGTGTATTTACAAAATATGCGTTTTCACGACCGTATTAATTTTGTGATGGATGTGCCAGATGAATTATTTGAATACCAAATTCCCAAACTCACGTTACAGCCAGTTGTGGAAAATGCTATTTTGCACGGCATCATGGAGACAAAGAAAAAAACTGGCACAATTGTTATCACAGGATGGTCGGAAGGAGAAGATTTCATTCTTCTCATCTCAGATGACGGAATTGGTATGAGTGAAGAAATTTTACAGAAAATTTTGACAAAAAAGGGCGTAAACAGTAAAAAAGGCACTAATATCGCCATTTATAATACCCATCAGAGAATTATGCTTCTCTACGGGGAAGATTATGGACTTTCTTATAACAGTGTAGTTGGAAAAGGAACAGAAGTACAAATTCGCCTTCCCATAAAAACCAAAGATTGAATACCTAATACATCTAACCAATCCTCTCATATTCCTTTAGTACATAGCTAAACAAACAAGGAGATATGCAAGTTGCAAAATGCCAAAAAGATGAAACAATTTCAATACACAGCCGAACGAGCAAGGAGATATGCGCCGAAAACGATAGAGAGTGGAGCGATTTTTCGATATACTTAGCTTTGCCGCTGGAGCACTGTCTGAGCGCCGTAGGCGTGAGTTTGCGGGAGGCGGCAAAAATCAGCGTATATCGAAAAATCGTGGGAACGAACGTGTTTACGGCACATATCTCCTTGCTCGTTCGGCGTCCCCCCTCCAAAAATTCGTCCCCCTTACAAAGATTATAAACTTACCCCCTCACCCCTCTTCTCTCCTCCAACGAATTCCCAACCTCATACTCTCTCGCATCTTCTCCTCTCTCATCCAATCTCACCACAACTCTTTGCTCTCCCCCAGCCTTTACAAAAATTTTCTCAAACCCCTTTAACTCTGGATAATCCAATCCATCCCTCTCTCTGCGAATTTTATAAACCTGCACAACCTCGCTTCCATCCATCTTCCCTATATTTCTCACAAGGCATACCACCTCTCCCCTATCTGAGTCAAACTTTTCTACCTCAATCTCAAACTTTGTATAGGAGAGCCCATACCCAAAACAAAACTCTGGCTTAATTCCATATTTTTCCTGATAGCGATACCCGACATACCGTCCCTCTTTATACCTCACCACCTTCTCCTTTCCAAACTCTCCAACCGCATGGGCAGAACAATCAGAAAGTTTTTTATAAAAAGTCTCTGGAAGCTTACCAGAAGGATTTACCTTACCTAGCAAAACTTCTGCCAAGGCATTTCCCCCCTCCATGCCGGCATACCAACTCCATAAAACCGTACTCGCCCTATCTATCCAAGCATTCATCTCCACGGCACTGCCTCCGATAAGAATCACTATCATATCTTCTCTCGCATCCAAAAGTTCTGTGATAAGCCTATCCTGCTCGTAAGGAAGTTTCATATCTGCCCTGTCATTTCCCTCGCTGTCTTGTTCATGGCTTAGTCCTCCAATATAGATAACAGTATCATATTTATCGCACTGACTCGCCATCGACACGGCCTCTTTGCGAAGAAGACTTCTCTTTTTCATTAATTCTTCGTCCTGCCTTTCTTCCCGTCTTTGACCACCGCCATCTTTTAAGCTATCCTCCTGCCAGTTGATATCCGAGTCTGTTTTTCTCTCCTCGCCACAATATCCCTGCACATAATCTATCTGTACATTTCCTCCAAGCTGACTCTTTAACCCCATAATCGGAGAAATCTCGTAGAGTGCCTTAATCTCCGCACTTCCTCCCTGATTCGCATGAAGCTTTTGGGCATTTTCTCCAATCAAGAGTATTTTCTTTAATTTCTCTCTCTTTAGAGGAAGCTGATTTTTCTCATTTTTTAAAAGAATCATCGACTCTCTCGCAATACGAAGTGCCTTTTTTCTATGTTCTGGCGTATTATATACACCACTCTTTCTTTTCTCCCCAGCTAACATATGTAACCTCATCATCAACATTAAAATATGTACGACCTTCTCATCTACTAATTTTTCATCTATCTCTCCCGATAAAATCTTTTCTTTGAGTGGATTCGCCATACAGTAATCATCAAAATCAAAGGTAACGGACATCTCAAGGTCTAGCTGAGAGTTTGCCGCTTTTTTAGTGCTATGCACACCTCCCCAGTCAGAGATGACGACTCCGTTAAATCCCCATTCCTCTCTCAAAATCTGATTTAATAAAAATTCACTCTCACAGCAATGCTCTCCGTATAACTTATTATACGCACCCATCACAGAGTAGACATTTGCTTTTTTCACCACATCATAAAAGGCAGGGAGATAAATTTCTCGAAGTGCCTCCTCGTCAATATCCACATCGACCCAGAGACGCTCCGTCTCCTGATTATTTACCGCAAAATGCTTAATACAAGCGGCCACGTCCCAATTTTGTACTCCCTTGACATAAGAAGTTGCTAATTCCTTCGTCAAATATGGGTCCTCACTAAAATACTCAAAATTCCTTCCGCAGAGAGGACTTCTCTTAATATTGACGCCTGGTCCTAAAATAATATCCTTTCCTCTCCCTCTCGCCTCCTCACCGAGTACAGAGCCAAAATCATAGGCAAGCTCTCGGTTCCAGGTGGACGCCAAGGCGGAATTGCAGGGAAGATATGTCACATAGTCGTCAGAACCTCCAACTGGAATCCATGTACCGTCTTGAAATTCCTGACGGACCCCCATCGGTCCGTCAGACATCACAAGAGATGGAATTCCCAATCTCTCCACCGCCTCTGTCTCAAAAAGCTTCGCTCCATGAATCATTCCAATTTTTTCTTCTAATGTCAGTTTACTTACAATTTCTCTCGCTCTAGTTTCCATAATTTTCCTCTACTTTCTCTATATTTTTTCTATCGTTCTGAAAGTATTTACTTCTCTCTTAAATTATCTGCATATAATTTCCATCTCTGGATTTTCTACTGTCACAGTCGTACTCTCTCCATCAAAAGAAATATCCGCATTCTCTGCCATCTCAAATCTGCGATTTATAAAACAAAGCTGATAAGAACATTTGATATCTCTGCTATCCGCATAAATATGCACTCCATCTTTCTCCTCCCTCACAGTGATTGAGAAAACTTTCTCTCGATTTTCATATACATCTATACTCGCCTCTTCTTGGAACTCATAAACTTTAAACAATAGATTTTCTCTATAAGAATCTGCCGCTCTCTTTGTCGCCTCGCAAATTGGAAGGATTGTATTTTCTCTCACCCAGAGTGGAATCGATAAATAATCATGATGTTCTGTTCTCCAAACTGCACCGTTCGATTTCTCTCCCGTAAAATAATTCGTCCATTTTCCAGCTGGAAGATAATACTCTGCCATCCCTTCCTCGTTAAAAATCGGAGATACTAAAAGCTTCTCGCCAAGCATATACTGCCTGTCTAGATATCGGCATGTATAATCTTTATCAAACTCCAAAACCATACTTCTCATCATTGGAATACCAGTTGTCGATGTCACAAAAGCCTCACTCAATAAATATGGCATAAGGGAGAGCTTTAATTTTGTGAAGTATCGAAGAACTTCCACTGACTCCTCATCATACAGCCAAGGCACACGGTAAGATGTACTTCCATGCAGACGACTATGAGTGGATAATAATCCAAATGCAATCCATCTCTTATAGACATCCGGTGTAGATGTCGACTCAAATCCGCCCATATCGTGACTCCAATATCCAAATCCCGACATAGTAAGCGAGAGTCCGCCTCTTAGGCTCTCCGCCATCGCCTCATAATTGGACCAGCAATCTCCTCCCCAATGGACAGGGAATTTCTGACCTCCCACAGTGGCAGAGCGCGCAAATAAAATCGCCTCCTCTTTTCCCTTCTCCTGCTCAAGGATTTCATAGACTGTCTTATTATATAAATATGTATAATAATTATGCATTTTCAGAGGGTCAGAGCCGTCATAGTAAGCGATATTCTCTATCGGAATCCTCTCACCAAAATCCGTCTTAAAACAATCGACTCCCATATCCAAAAGCACCTTTAGCTTACTCTGATACCAACTTCGAGCCTCTGGATTCGTGAAATCCACAATCGCCATTCCCGGCTGCCACATATCCCACTGCCATACATCTCCATTTTTTCTGTGAATCAAATATCCTTTTTCCATCCCCTCTAAGAAGAGTTCTGACTCCTGTGCGATATACGGATTAATCCAGACACAAACCTTAATTCCTCTCTCCTTAATTCTCTCTATCATGCCGACAGGGTCTGGAAATACTCTCTCATCCCAAGCAAAATTGCACCACTGAAAGTCCTTCATCCAAAAACAGTCAAAATGAAAGACAGAAAGCAGTATTCCTCTCTCCTCCATTCCATCGATAAAGCTCATAACCGTCTTCTCATCATAATCTGTCGTAAAAGAAGTGGAGAGCCAAAGTCCAAACGTCCACTGCGCTGGCAAAGCTGGTTTTCCAGTCAAATCTGTATAACGCTCTACCACTTCCTTCATACTAGGACCGTTGATAAAGAAATAATCAAGCTCCTCCCCTGGGACAGAAAACTCCACCTTCGATACCTGCTCTGTCGCCACCTCGAACTCTACCTTCTCTGGATGATTGACAAAAACACCGTATCCCCTATTCGTCAGATAAAATGGTATATTCTTATAAGACTGCTCCGTACTCGTCCCTCCGTCTTCATTCCAAATTTCAATCGACTGCCCATTTTTCACAAACGGCGTAAATCTCTCTCCAAATCCATACACAAGCTCTCCAACCGACAAGCTTAATTGCTGACGCATATAGGAATCCTCGCTTCCCCTATCGTACGCAAATCCCCTCCAGTCCGTCTTCATATATCCAAAATCCCTTCCACTGCTCTTTGCAAGCACCTCACCATTCCTCTCGTAGGTCATTGTCCAAGGATTTTTTGTGAGCGTGAGCAAGAGACTTCCACTTGAAATTTGGATTTTTTCCTCATCTTCCCTTATATTAAGCTTATAACCGTCTCCTGTATTTAAGTCAAACTCTGGTTTTCTTCCTCTCCCTCCAATATGATGACTCGTCTGCACACGAATTACCTCCGGTGCCGGCGAAGTAATGGTAAGTCTTAATGTAATTCCACCTAGCGTATCTCCTCTCGTCACGATTTTCGCCGTCGTAGCCAAAATCGTCACTTTCTTTTCTTCTTTCGTCACAAAATAAATCTGCTGCGGAGCAAAACATTCATATCCTTCTTTTAATAACCAACATCCATTTCCAAATTTCATTATTTTTCCTCCTTACTTCAAGATAAATACTTAAGTTTACCTTGATTATAAACGATGTATTTCAAAATAAATACCGTCTTTTTTCCACACGAAACACCCGATGAATTAGAGCTTTCCCGATACATAATTTCTTTGTTCTGAGCTTTTGATGACTTTCTTCTTCCTCCATCCTCTCCCCTCTTTCTCCCAATATTCGTCTCCAAATTTCACTGCAAAATACCTCTAATAACTGCTGTATTTTTTTCTCTCCATCTTCTTTTCATTTTCTCCCAAAATAGATATACTATAAAGTAGAAACAGCAAAGATAAAACATACCGGAGGTTTCCATCATGCGACAAAAAATTTCACAACTATTTACCAAATTTAAAATCCAGCGTCAACTAACTTTTATGTATATTATTGCCGTCTTCATCCCTGTAATTATTATCGGAACTTACCTCATATATAACTCTCGCTCTCTTTTGCTCGAACATTATGAACAGCAGTCCATTTCCGATAATTTGAGAGTCCGCTCTCTTTTGCTCGATATGACGGCCGACACCTACAATATAGCAACTACATTAGCCTCAGATGAAGATTTACTCGCTCTTTTAAGCGAAGATTACTCTTCCTTCGACGAGGGCTTTCAGGCGGTGGGAAACTACGAGGGCTTCAAAAATATTCTATCTCAGACTTCCACAATTAACCGAATCTCTGTATACACGACAAATACAACGATTCCCGAATACAACCATATTTATCAGCTCACCGAGGAGATAGAAAAAACTTCATGGTATGAACAATCCCTCTCCCACTCCACGCCTTTTTGGAGAGTAGAGAGCGCAAAGGATAGTTTTCAAAACACAGAAACGATTCTTTGTCTTCACTATAAGATATACCTGCCAAAGACAAATTCCTTCGCCTTTTTAAATCTCTCCCTAAGCAATAATCATCTAAAAAACCGCATTGAAAACAGCTCCTTAAACACAGTATTATGGCTAGATGAGAACCAAATTTTTTATAATACAAATAAAAATTATGAGGATTTTTCTACTGATAACCTCTCCATTCCCTACCACGGAAGAATTGATTTAGGAAAAACGAAGGTAGTCGGTGCGACCTCTGCCCTCTCCCTCGCCTCTACAGATGGAACTTTCTATATGGCATCCCTAAACTACGAGGGATATCCCTATATTAATAAAATCACGACCATCTATATAGCGATTTTACTTTTTATCTTGCTCGGCACAACAATAATTATTTTTACCTACTCCAGATATTTTAGCTCTAGAGTGATTACTTTAAGAGAGACAATGCACGAGGCAAGCTGTGGAAACTATAATATTATCGATACCTTTCAGGGAGAAGATGAGATTTCTCTCGCCTTTGAGGATTTGAATTTAATGATTCAAGATATCCTAAAAAAGGAACTCTCCGTCTACGAGGCAAAACTCCACACACAAAAATTAATTAACCGCCAGCAACAGATGGAATTTAAAATGCTGACAAGCCAGATTAATCCGCATTTTTTATATAATACTCTCGAGACAATCCGCATGCGCTCCATTCGCGCAGGGAATCGAGAGGTCGCAAACGCAATAAAACTCCTCGGCAAGACAATGCGATATGTTTTAGAAAATAGCACGACATCTTTCACAAATCTTCAAAAAGAACTTGACTATATTGAGAGCTATTTATCCATTCAAAAGCTTCGTTTTCACGATAAAATTAACTATGAACTTCGCATTGCCCCAGAGATTATACCGAGTGAATATAAAATCCTTCCACTCATTATCCAACCTATTGTGGAAAATGCATTTATCCACGGATTAGAGGAGGTAGAACAGGGAGGGAAAATTATGATTCATATAAAAAAAGTTGGAGAAAACCTCCATATTCAAGTCTATGACAATGGATGTGGAATGACAAAAGACGAGCTTAAAACAATGCTGGAAAATATGTATCATCATCCAAAAGAATCTTCAAAAAGCATCGGATTATCTAATATTTACCAGAGGATCCAGCTTTGTTACGGCAAAAACTATGGTATTTGGTCAGAGAGTAAAAAAGGTTTTGGAACTTTATTTACTATTATTCTTCCATACAATATAAAAGATATCACTACGGAGGTGGAAAAAAATGAAATTATACATAGCTGATGATGAGATAGATGTGAGGGAGGGAATTCGATATCTGATTGATTGGTCCGCCCTTGGATTTTTTATCTGTGGAGAGGGAAAAAACGGTCAAGAGACATTGACCGAAATCTTGCAGATGCATCCAGATATCGTACTTTTAGATATCCGTATGCCCAAACTCTCTGGTCTTGAGGTAATCCGTCAGGCAAGAGAGGCTGGTTTTAGTGGAAAATTTATTATCTTAAGCGGATATTCCGACTTTGCCTATGCACAGGAAGCCATGCGGTTTGGAGTAAACTGTTATCTCACAAAACCAATCGATGAGGACGAGCTTGAAAAAGCCATTTTAGATGCAAAAGCGGAACTTCTCGCAAAACAGAGTACCCAAAAAAAGCTCGTCCAATACCGAGACAAAGCAAGAGAATCCATTTTAAAAGATATTTTGCTCGACCGAGCGAATGATTCCTTTTTGGATTATCAAGATATTTCCCTCGAGGCGAATATCTATCAAGTTATCCTATACACGAATTATAATCAAGATTCCCTCTCCAATACATGGGATTTTGCAGAAATCTTGCGATTGGCAAATCGAAATCATAACTCCCTCGATTCGCTCCACCAAGACGGACAAAATATCATTATTTTGAAAGGAAATCACGCCGTCTCTCGCTTTGAGGACTTACTCAAACATTATAGCAATCAGCCTCAGAAATCCTCTCCTCTCGACTCCTTATTTTTGACCTACGGAAGACCGATTTACTCGGTTGAAGAAATTCATATATCCTACGAAGAGGCTATTCTGCTGATGAGACGAAGATTTTTTTGTAGCTTTAATCAACATGTGATCGGCTACCGCGAGCTTCCCCATATAAATCCAAAGATAGAAATCGATGAAAAAGACGATAATTATTATGCGGCAAAAATTTCAGGCTATATTCAATCTGGCAACCATCATATGCTTTTGCAGACGATGGAGGAACTAAAGGAAGATTTATATAACCAGCCAAAGGAAAGCTTTTTATTAAAACATTATCTCGCCGATACTATGATTCAAGTAAAATCCATCCTAAGCCATACATATACAGGCTTAGAACTTCCATTTTTAAGCAATGCTGAGATTATATCTACAATTGAAGAGAAATACTATCTTTATGAAATTTTAGACTTTTTTACTGCTCAATTTGAGACATGTATGAACACCATCGGTTCTCCATCTCGAGAAAGTGTGATGGAGGGAATTTTAGAGTATATTCAGCATAATTATCGAGAAAATTTAAAGCTCGGAAATATCGCAAAGCTTTTTGGATATAATAGCTCCTATCTCGGCAAGTTATTTACAAAAACGATGAATAAAAGCTTTAATTCTTATCTGGACGAAGTGAGAATTGAAAACTCTAAGAGATTACTTACCGAGGGAGAATATAAAGTATATGAAATCTCTCAGATGGTCGGCTATACGAATGTAGATTATTTTCACAAGAAGTTTAAAAAATATGTTGGCATGAGCCCTGCAGAATATAGAAAAGAAAAATAAAAAGAAAAGGAAGCATTGCCTTATCAGATTATTTATCTATCTTGCAATGCTTCTTTTTCTCTCAAATTAATTATGGTTTATTTGCTTTCTGGAGATTTCTTTATCCATGTTTTGCTGTCTATCTCCTCTCAAGCAACGAAAATATCCTTTACTTGGCATTATAATCCTTAATTGCCTGAAGTCCAGATTCTGCCTGGTCCTTCGCATTCTTCATATCCAATTCAAGAACCTGCTCATATCCAAGTCCCTTTACCGTATCTTGCATTTCTTTTAGTACCGAATTAAATTCTGCTTCGTCCTTTGCAAATACCATTCTCCAAGAGTCATCTACAATAACGGACTTGCACTGATTACGGAGCGTTGTAATATCGGAGCTTTCCTCTGGCTGTACATAGGATGTTCCAGGAGCTACCAAAATAGCATTCTTTGACTCTAGAAACTCTACTGTCGTCTTTGCTCCGCCGGCATATTTTTGCCATGCTTTATCGAGTTTTGTATTATTCTCCGCCAGCACAGAAGACCACATCGTCTCCATATATGGCTCATTATTATTAGGGTCAATATCTACAAGTGATAAAGGTTTAAAATTAAGTGCACATACACCGTCCTTCCAAGAACCACCGCCCCACTCTTCTGGGACTGTCACGTCATTACTTGGGAGTGCTTTCTTACCAAACTCTGTCAAAACTGCCTTGCCGTCCTTCATCTCCCAGGTAAGTCCCTCTGGACCTGCTGCACCGCCAGCCTGACCAGCCATCTCCATTCCCTCTGGAGAGTAGAGCCAATCGATAAATTCCGCCATTCTCTCTGGGTCCTTTGCCTGACTTCCGATACCGATAATTGTCTTTGCATTACCTGTCGAATAACATCCATAAGAATATGGCGTCATATCCTCGATATATGCCGGCATAAATCCTTTTCCAGCCTCTTTATTTTCTGTCGTATTATAGAGAGAAGAACCTTGATAGGACCAAAGAGAAGTCAATATTTGTCCGTCACGGTATTTTCCAGATAAAATATCATAGTTTTGAGTCGTGGACTCTGGGTCAATTAACCCCTCCTGATTCGCTTTAAAGAGAAACTTTAATGCTTTTACGTAGACGCTGTCATCCGCAGTGATATCTTGATTATCACTTCCATCTGCCTTCGACATAACAAAACCAAGCTCGTTATAGCCATATAGAGAAGCAAAATTCTTAGCGGCAACCATCATATTTCCGTCCCAATCCTTAAATAAGGAAAGTGCATATGTCTGCTTTCCAGAATCACTCTTTGGCGTACTCTCCTGCATTTTCTTCATCACATCGATAAAATCATCCAAATCTTTTATCTTCGGTGAGCCAATTTTCTCGTAGGCATCCCATCTCACATAAGGAGCGACCATAGGCTCGATTCCATCGGAGGAAATCTCTGGAGACTGGTTAGAAATCTCACTTGGAATACCGTAAACACCCTCCTGGCCTGCAAGCTCATTCGCCTTCGTAATCGCCTCCCCATAATTTTTCATAACATCTTTATCTTTTAATAAATCTGTCATATCCATCATAAGACCAGCCTTCACCATATCTGCAAAACGTCCATTATCCGTTCCAGAAATAATAATATCACCTAAATTTCCTGCCGCCGAGCGAGTCTGAAACAGCGTATCTCCGCCACCCGCCACATTTGGAGCGATAATATTAAGCTCCATATTAAACTTATCCTTTACGACCTTTGCAAACCATCCCGACTGGATTCCCTGATAATTCGCCAATGCGTCAAATACATCCACTGTAATCGTCTCACTGTATGTGCCGTCCTCATTTTTCTTGGAGACATCTGCTTTTTTGTCCTCTCCACCACAGCCAGTCAAAACTGTAGAGAGAATCATTGTAGTACAGAGTAATGCACTAATCCATTTTTTCTTTCTCATACTCTTTTTTCTTCCTTTCTATCATTTTATCATAAATGCCTTCCTCATCCTCTATCCCTTATGTATTAGCCTTTTACGGAACCAATCATAATTCCCTTTACGAAGAATCTCTGGAAAATTGGATAAACACAGAGAATTGGGAGTACAACGATAACGGATACCGTCATACGAATGGATGTAGGTGTCTGCTGACTTGCGAGAGCCGCTGCACTTAACGCCGCCGTACCATTATTTCGAACCATCGCCGCTAAGGAGCTCGCCTGATTAATATAAGTATACAATAAATATTGCAAAGAATACAGTTTTTGGTCTGTAATATATATCAAAGTATCCTGGAAGGAATTCCATTGATTTACCGCTGAGAAAATGGCAACCGTCGCAAGAATCGGCTTAGATGCTGGAAGAATAATTTTCCAGAAAATCGTCAATGTCCCCGCACCGTCAATCTCCGCTGCTTCCTGCAATGCCTTTGGAATAGACTCAATATAAGTTTTTACTAAAATAATATTAAACGGCTGCACGATGGCAGGAATAATATATACCCAAAAAGTATTCGTGAGATGTAAAGTCTTCATTGTGACAAACATCGGTATCAAACCAGCATTAAAATACATCGTGATAACGAAAAATCGATACCAAAACTGTCTCTTCCACATTTTTTCCTGTGTAAATAAAAATCCAAGAAAAGCAGATGCCAAAACCGTACAGCAGGTGCCAATCACTGTTCTTGCGACAGAGATTCCCGCCGCTGTAAAAAGGCCATCTAATCCAAATACTTGCTTATAATTCTCAAAATGAATCTGTCTTGGAAGGAAATTAATGACACCGTTTGCACTTAAATCATTCGCACTGATTGTATTAATTATCATATAGTAAAATGGATATACACAAATCAATGTGATAATGAAAAATACAGCATAGTTTATGATATTAAATGTAATATCGGCGCTGCTCATCTTTTTCTTTCTTTTCGCTACTGCTTCCATTTTATTTCCTCCTTCCTAAATAATCGATTCTCCACGCGTCTTCTTAGACACGAAATTGACAATAACAAGCAAAGTTACACTGACAATACTCTTTAGCATACTGATTGCGGTCGCCAAAGATAGGCTACTTCCCGTCATACCTATATTGTAGACATAGAGGTCAAGAACCTGGATATGTGTCTTATTAAATGAGTTTTGGAATACATAATACTGGTCCATTCCGTTATTCAAAAAGTTTGCCACTGACATCATTAAAAGTACAAAGAAGGTCGGCATAAGCGATGGCAATGTAATATTTTTCATTAACTGGAATCGATTTGCACCGTCCACTCTCGCCGCCTCATATAGCTCGGCATCAATGCCCGCAATGGAGGCCAGATACATAATGGCACCCCATCCAAGTCCCTTCCAGAGGTTCCAAAGAGTCATCCAGAGATAGGTATGTGCATCGCTATCCAAAAACTTAATCGGTGTCGTGATAATTCCAAGATTCGTAAGAATCGTGTTTACCATACCACTGTCTGTAAATAAACTAAATGCTACAGAATATACAAGTACCCAGCTTATGAAGTTTGGAAGAGTTGTCAGCGTTTGAACCATGTTTTTAAACCATTTGCATTTGATTTCATTTAGGAAAATGGCAAAGCCAAGTGGTAAAATAGAGGTTAAAATTCCAAGTAAGCTCATAGCAAAGGTGTTTTTCATGACCTAAATCATCTGTGCAACTTGTGTCTTATTGGCAAATAATGTCTTAAACCATTTCGCTCCTACAAATTCACACTGAGATAAGCTAAGGGGTGGTTTATAGTCGTAAAATGCGTATATCCATCCATGCAGTGGAAAATAGGAAAACAAAAAACATAAAATAATAAATGGTATTAGGCAGTAAAATAGCCTCCGACTCTGTGCGGTTGTTTTTTTTGTTTTCATGATTTCTCATCTCTCTCCTTTCGTTTTTCAGCTGTTGCAACGTTTCTGATGAGGTTATTGTAGCATTTTCTCGTTTTTTTTGGATACCGATGAAATTGGAGTAACGGTATAGAAGAAATCTCATTTTTTGTGTGTTTTTCTCGAAATCTCTATTTTGTTTGGTAAACTGCATCTTTTTTTTACTGTAGTTTTTTGGGGGCGGTTTGGTATAGAGTAATAGATATAAGGATGTTGGGGATAGACGCTAAGAGAGAAAGCAGATATATGCCCTGCAAACACGTTCGTTCCCACGATTTTTCGACATACGCTGATTTTTGCCGCCTCCCGCAAACTCGCACCTGCGGTGCTCAGACAGTGCTCTGACGTCAAAGCTAAGTATATCGAAAAGTCGCTCCACTCTCTATCGTTTTCATGGCATATATCTGCTTTCTCTCTTGGCTGTTTATCGGCGAAACTTGAATACTTTGTATGTTATAAGGAGGTTAGAAATGAGATTTAATACGGAGAGCTCTATTTTTCAATTTTTAGGTATGTTAGCTGATTACACAATTTTAAATATTATTTTTCTTATTACTTGTATTCCTATTGTGACAATTGGTCCGGCTATAACGGCATTATTTTCTGTCACGATGCAAAACGTGAGAAATGAGGGAAGTAGTATGATAAAGTTATACTTTTATGCTTTTCGGAGGAGCTTTTGGAGTTCATTAGCTTTATTTTTTGTTTATTTTGTAGTGGGTTTTATTCTTATTTTTAATTTTTCGTTCTGGCTTACGCTCCACACAGCTATGGCAAATATTGCTCTTGTTTTTTTAATTTTATTTGCCTTGCTTTATCTTTTTTCTTTCTTTTATATATTTGCGTTGACAGCTAGATTTGAAAATACATTAAGACAGACGATTAAAAATTCTGTTTTACTTGCTCTGGCAAATCCACGTCAGACGATACTTCTTAGTCTTATTTTTATCATTTTTGTAGCGCTTATATATGTATCGAATATATTCCGCGTTTTTTTAATGATATTTGGATTTGCCTTTTTTGCCTACTGTGCCTCCTTTCCCCTCACAAAGGTGTTTGAGAAGTATGAGGAGATTCCAGTGACTTCTGAGGAGAGATAGAAGTGCTTAGATATTAAAAAATTTTTGGATGTATTTGAAAAGAGCATCTAGTTTTATGGATAAAGAAAGGAATGAGATTATTATGAAATATGGACATTTTGACGACAAGAACAAAGAGTATATTATCGAAAATCCAGCGACACCGAATCCTTGGATTAATTATCTTGGAAATGAGGATTTCTTCTCGCTTATTTCCAATACTTGCGGTGGATATAGTTTTTATAAGGATGCGAAGCTTCTTCGTCTCACTCGCTACCGATATAATAATGTGCCAGCTGACACGAATGGTCGCTATTATTTTATAAAGGATGGAGATACGATATGGAATCCAGGATGGCAGCCTATGAAGACTCCGCTTGATTTCTATGAATGTCATCACGGGCTTGGATATACGAGATTTATTTCAAGAAAAAAAGAAGTAAAGGCAAAATTGACTGCTTTCGTTCCTCTCTCTACGACATGCGAGGTGAATCAGCTTGTGTTGACAAATGAGTCTGACGAGGAAAAAACTCTCACGTTGCATTCCTATGTGGAGTTTTGTTTCTGGAATGCAGTGGATGATTGTACTAACTTTCAGAGGAATTTAAGTTTAGGCGAAGTAGAAGTTTGCGGTTCTACAATTTATCATAAGACAGAGTACAGAGAGAGAAGAAATCACTATGCCTTTTACACGGTAAATCAATCTATCGATGGATTTGATACAGACCGTGATGTGTTTCTCGGAGCTTACGGGGATATCCAAAATCCAAAGGCAGTCTCCTGTGATACTTCTTATCAGACTCTTGCAAATGGCGGAGCTGTTATCGGTTCTCACTGTATTTTTCTTACGCTAAAGCCTGGTGAGAGTAAAAGCTTGATTTTTATTCTTGGATATGCCGAAAATAATGCCGACCAAAAATGGGAGGCTCCAAATATCATCAATAAGACTCCTGCTCTGACTATTATGAGACAGTTTCAGACAGATAAGCAAGTGGAAAATGCATTGACTTCTTTATCTACTTACTGGGAAAAATTATTGTCTCGCTATCATCTTGAGGCGCCGGATGAGAAATTATCTCGCATGGTAAATATTTGGAATCAATACCAGTGCATGGTCACTTTCAATATGTCCAGGTCTGCCTCGTATTTTGAGTCGGGAACAGGAAGAGGAATGGGATTTCGAGATTCCTGCCAAGATTTACTCGGGTTTGTACATTTAGTTCCAGAAAGAGCGAGACAGAGAATTTTAGATATCGCCGCCACACAGATGGAAGATGGAAGTGCCTACCATCAATACCAGCCTCTTACGAAACGAGGCAATCTTGATATTGGAAGCGGATTTAACGATGACCCTCTCTGGCTTATCGCCGCTGTGACTGCCTATCTAAAAGAAACAGGAGATTTTTCTATTTTGGAAGAAATGGTTGACTATGATAACGATTCCTCCAAGGCTGCTCCTCTCTTAGAGCATTTAAAATCCTCCTTCAACTATACACTCTCCAATTTAGGTCCTCATAGGCTTCCTCTAATTGGACGAGCGGACTGGAACGATTGCTTAAATCTAAACTGTTTTTCATCGGAACCTGGAGAGTCTTTTCAGACAACGGGACCTTCTAAAGGTCCGATAGCAGAATCCATTTTTATCGCTGGGATGTTTGTAAAATACGGAAAGGAATATGCGAAAATCCTCGAATTGCTCGGTCAAAAAGATGACGCAAAAAAGGCGATGGAATCTGTAACTGAAATGTATCATGCTATTTTATCTGATGGATGGGATGGCGAGTGGTTTCTCCGCGCCTATGACGCATTTGGAGCGAAAGTCGGCTCAAAAGAAAATGAAGAAGGGAAAATTTTTATTGAGCCACAGGGATTTTGCGTGCTGGCAGAAGTTGGTGTCAAGGAAGGATATGCAAAAAAAGCCCTTGACAATGTAAAAAAATATTTAGACACAAAATACGGAATTATGCTACAACAACCTGCCTATCAGAAATATTACTTAAACCTCGGAGAAATCTCCTCCTATCCTCCTGGATATAAAGAAAATGCGGGAATTTTCTGTCATAATAATCCTTGGATTTCCATAGCAGAGACAGTAATCGGGCGAGGAAATAGGGCATTTGAAATTTATAAGAAAACCTGTCCTACCTATATTGAAGATATCAGTGAGATACATAAGACAGAACCTTATATATATTCTCAGATGATTGCAGGAGCAGACGCTCCAAAACACGGAGAAGCGAAAAATAGTTGGCTGACGGGAACTGCCGCCTGGACTTTTGTCAATATATCTCAGTATATCCTCGGTATTCAGCCAAGTTATGACGGATTAATCATCGACCCCTGTATTCCTTCTTCTCTGAGAGAATTTAAAGTAACTAGATTCTACCGTGGATGCACCTATCATATTACTGTGAAAAATCCAGATGGAGTAGAAAAGGGTATCAAGAAAGTAATCGTGGATGGGCACTCCCAAGATTCCAATACCATTCTCTCCTCCAATAAAGAATGCCTTGTCACTGTTATACTGGGATGATTCCATCAAAAAAAGAGCTTACATTGTCTCTACAGACTGTAGCTCTTTTTTTGTGAAATTCTTAAATTTTATTATCCTAAGGAACTTCCTAAGACTTAAGCCCCAACAACTCTCACACGGTTTCGTCTTGCCAGGGCAATATTGATATGACAAAACTCCATTGTTGCACAGATTTTATCTGCCACTGTTATAATCCATGCTTCTTTATTCCTTGGCATTGGTCCAAGAGGAAACATATGACTAAGTATCGCATTCCTCTCTTGCTCACTAATGCCAAAAACTTCATCGCTATTTTTCGCTGCTACCTTCGGATGATAAAACAATTGATGTTCACCAGTCGGTGATTTTTCTTTGAAATCATACAAACAAAAATCATGTAATAATCCAGCTCTGGCAACTGTTTTTGTATTCCCGCCTAATTTTCTTGCTATTAACCATGAAATATAAGACACATTCACACTATGCATCAATCTAGTCGTCCATTGATGTTGAACATATCTGCTCAACATCAGAAATTCTTCACTTATAAGGATATTTCTCACATCCTCTAAATATCCTGGAACAATATCCTCAGATAATATAATCTCCATCGATAATCCTCACTTTCCTTCTTCTGATATCGCCTTCTGGCGATATGTCAATTCAATAAACTCTCTAGTATCTATCGTATCCTCACACTAACCAGTTTGCTTCTACTTCTTTTTTCAATTCATTTTTACCGAAATTATGATACCACATTTCCATCAATAAAGCTACTACTAATTGCAAATTACAAAAAAAGGGAAAAAAAGAGACTACATCCTCTACAGACTGTAGCTCTTTTTTTACTAAATTTTATATTTCCTCTACCTTACAAAAATGTTCTTTCGTTTTCCTGCTATAGCTTATTCCAACTGCAAGTATCTTCCCTGTATATTTTGGTTTTTCTCCGAGTTTTCCTTTTATACGAAAAACATAGTTTTTCTGTTTAATCTGAGAGATAGCTTCTTCTGGAGTAGAATCTATTTTCAGTTCCAAAATAATAGCATTCGCATTTCTCTGCTCGGGATAAAAAATAAAATCTACATATCCCTCTCCCGCCTTATCTTCACGCTCCACACGGTATTTATCCCTCGCCGATAAATAAACAAGATTTACCACTGCCGAGAGCTCTATCTCACTATTATAAGAAAGAATAGGAGATTCTGTGTCATGAGCATATTTAAGAATTTTCACCATCGTCTCTGTATCCTTCGACAATGTAGCTTTTAACATCTTTTCAGACTCTCTCGCCAAATTATATACATATCCTAAAGATTCTTTGGTCAACAGCAACCGCTTAAACTGTTCTAATAATTCTCGATTTGGAATAAACACTTTCCCCTCATAATAAGTCAAGAGACCATAGACAACCATTGCTGAATAAATTTCGCTCTTTGTGTCAAGACTCATGGAAACTGCTGCATATTCCTGAATTTCTGTCTCTACTCCCTCTTCTGCAATCATTAAAACAATATCTTCCCGAACCTCCTCTATATGATTGCGAATATAATAAAAAATCTCATCATAAGGTCCTGAACTTGTCCAATAATTAGATAATTCATTATTTGTTAAAGCACATATAACTGAACGCGGATTATACATTTTTCTTCCCTTTACCGTATAATATCCATCATACCAGATACGCAAATTTTCTCTTTCTATTTCTGGATTCACCGTGTTTTCCCTATATATTTGAAACAAAAAATCCACTTCATTTTCCGAAAATCCAAAGTACTCGCTAAATCTTTTTGTCTTTGTCATATCATATTCCACGAACATATTAAGTTCTGAACCACTAGAATACTTTGCAATTGGCAGCACACCTGTCATATAAGCCAATTCTACATATATCTGATCCTTCAATAAATTTTTCAAAAAAATCAAATACTCTTTTTGCTCTCTTTCGGAGACAAATTCCATATGAAACACAGCATCCCACTCATCCAATATAAAAATAAAAATATCCCCTGTTTTTTCAAAAATATTCGCCAAAATATCCCATATTGCAGATGTCATATCAAGATGAAGTGCTGGATATGCTTCCACCAAATCTTTGCTTATTCCATCTTGGATTCTATCTATATATTGTCTATAGCTAGCGCAATCTCTAGCAACTCTGCTAAAATCAACATAAATTACATTATGTTGATTCAAATGTTTCTTATAATCTCTATTTTTCGCTATATCAAGACTTCCAAATACTCCTCTTCCATCCACAGATTTCTCGAAAAATGCACCAATCATATTCGCCATCACAGTTTTTCCAAATCGGCGAGGTCTTGTAATGCAAAAAAGATTCTCATTCATTGCAAGTGCTGGAATCAACTCTTCTATTAATGCTGATTTATCCACAAAATACTTGCCCGACACAATTCTTTTATAAAAATCAAATGGGGCTCTGCTATTTAAAAACATTCCCATACTTTCACATCCCCTCTCTATGCTATGATTCACTATATCCCCTAATCTATCTTTTTATTTATATTTTTACCCTTCCTCCTCTATCAAGCTACTTCAAGCTCTCTTATTAACTCAAACAGCTCTTCATCCGTTCTCACAATATAATCTGGGATAATATCCTCCCGAGTTGGTGCCATATTTCTGCGGTTATACCAAATAGCCTTCCAACCTGCCCCTTTTGCACCTACGATATCCTTATCAAAAGAATCCCCGATATACAAAATATCTTCTGGCTCTAACTCACCAAGCCCCATATGCTCCTTCGCCCAGTCAAATAACCTTTTATCTGGTTTTTCCAGCCCGATATCGCTCGAGACAAGCATATGCTCTTTTTTTATCCATCTATCTAATTTTAAGATATCTATCTTCTCTCTTTGGTGGTCAGAAAGTCCATTTGTAATAATTCCCAGAAAAATTCCCTTTTCCACACAGTAATCCAAGATTGCCTTCATCGTCTCGCTCACATAAATTTCTTTTTGCGCCTGTATATATCGCTCCTGATAAAGCCTCGCCTCCTCGTCAGAAATTGCAATTCCAAACTCACTCATATTGTTTTTGGCTCGCTCTATATAGAGTTCTTCCAGCGGTGCTTCCTGGCGCCTCATCTTCTCAAATAAAATACAGCTATATTTTGTATTCACCAAAAGAAGCTCCCCCATATCAATCGGCTTTTGCGAAATCAAATGGTACGCTGCGGCTGTCGGCTGCGCTTGGTCATATAAAGTATCATCAACGTCAAATAATATTGCCTTCATTTGTCCTACTTTCTCCTCTTTTCTTTCTTCATTCATTATTTTTAAAATTTTCCATTTCATATACCATCCAAAGCTTGAATAAACTTATCTAACTCAAAAGAGTATATTGGGAATAAATGCCAAAAAAACAAACCAAACTATATTCACTTAGACATATTCCTTCATCATCTCAATATATTCTCCAAATACCCTAAGCGCCTCATTCACTGGCTCCTCACTCGTCATATCCACGCCACAAATCTTCAACAAATCAATACAATCCATACTAGAGCCTCCACTCAAAAACTTCTTATATTTCTCCACGATTCCCTCCTCGCCAGCTAAAATCTTGCTGCTAATTGCAATCGCCGCTGAAAATCCAGTCGCATACTGATATACATAAAACGGACTATAAAAATGCGGGATTCGACTCCACTCCATCGCAATCTGCTCGTCGCTCACCATCTCTTCTCCAAAATAAAGCTTATTCAAATCATAATAAATCTCACATAAGCTATCCGCCGTCAAGCTCTCCCCTTTTTGAACCTTCTCATGCGTAATCTTCTCAAACTCCGCAAACATTGTCTGGCGATAAATCGTCCCCTTAAACTGATCTAAGAAATAATTAATCAGATACGCCTTCTCAGCATCATCCTTCGCATGTTCCAATAAATAGTGAATCAAAAGCGCCTCATTACAGGTAGATGCCACTTCTGCCACAAAAATACGGTATCCCGCATACGGATATGGCTGTGCCTTATCCGAATAATAACTGTGAATCGAATGCCCCATCTCATGCGCCAGAGTAAATACATGGTTCAAACTTCCATTATAGTTGAGCAAAACATAAGGATGAGTTCCATACGCACCCCACGAGTAAGCTCCACTTCTCTTTCCCTGATTCTCATACACATCAATCCATCCATTATCAAAGCCTTCCTGTAAAATCGCAATATAATCTTCCCCGAGCGGTGCAAGCCCCGCCTTTACGATTTCCTTCGCCTCCTCAAAGCTGTATTTTCTCTCGACCTGCTCCACAAGCGGTACATAGACATCATACATATGAAGCTCGTCAACCCCCAATATCTTCTTCCTAAGAGCAATATAATCATACATTTTTGACATGTTTTCATGTACCGCATCAATCAATTTATCGTAAACAGAAACTGGAATATGACTTGCGTCAAGTGCAGCCTCTCTAGAAGAATGATACTTTCTCATCTTTGCAAAGAAAAGAGTCTGCTGCAGATTCGCCTGGTAAGTCGCCGCCAATGTATTCCTATGCGCCTCATACTGCCGATACGTCGCCAAAAACGCCTCTTTTCTCACATCCTGATTATGACTCTCCAAAAAATGTATATAGCGCCCATGAGTAAGCTGAACCTCTCTTCCATCCTCATCATGCACCATCCCAAAATCAATATCCGCATTATTAAACATCTGGAAAATATTTTCCGGAGCCTGCCCAATCTCAGCTACTTTAGCAAGCACTGCCTCCATCTCCCCAGACAAAATATGCTCCTTCCCACGAAACTTCTCCGTAATATACCTCTCATAAACCTTTAGCTTCGGCTCCTCCTCCATAAATACTTTGATTTTTTCTTCTGGAATTGTCAAAAGCTCTGGCTCCACAAAAGATAACGCATCCGAAATCTGCACCATCAAAGACTGCGCCCGCCCAAAAAGCTGCTGATAAGTTCCATTTCCCATATCCTCATGATTTTTTTGACTTGCGTAGACATATACATTTTCAAGCTGCATATTTATCTCATCTTGCGCTCTCAAAACTCGATAAAGACTTTTCGCACTCTCCTTCATCGTCCCCTGATACTTAGAAAACCCTTCCATCTTTTCTCTTAGACTCTCGAAATCCTTCTCCCATAAATCATCATTCAAATATAAATCCTCTATTTTCCACTTATCTTGCTTTCTTACTTCCTCTCTCTTTGGTAGCATTGCTGTATTACTCATCTTAATCACCCTTCTTTTTTAAATATTCTTCAACAGCATAGACCACATATTCCGCTGTCTCATACTGCTTTCTTGCATCTTCCTCAGAAGCAATAAAAAAATCACTATAATCCGATTCCTCACGCATCATTTTAATTCTTCCAATCCTTTTTCCGAGTGTTCTTGGAAATATTTCTGTCGCCACATAATTTTTATTAAAATACGCCACTGCGTCTTTATGCCTTTTGAAATCAATATTTTCTATCGCCAATACAGACTTTATAGAATAAAATACAACATAATAAGAACGATTAATACAATCTCGATAGAATTGATTATCCAGACACATCTTTGCGTTTGCAAGCGTTTCTTTCGCTAATGATAATCGATAAAAAGATAAATCTTTACTTTTATCCTGCATTAACTTCTACACCTTCCTCCCGTATATTGCGATAATATGGTAAATTATCTACCCAATAATTAAAATGCTCTTCATTCTTAACAACTGGAGAAATATCAATGCCATACCTCATTAAATATTCAAATGCACAGTCTGCTACTTTATCTGTATATTTTCTAATCTCATTTTCTGACATCTTAACCAAAATCATCACATCAACATCTGAGTTCTTTGTATAATCTCCTCTCGCATAAGAGCCATAAACCACAACACTACTTAAATCCTTTCCAAACAATTGATGCATATCTTTTGCAAATTCATGTACTAAATGCTTCACCGAAGTTGACATAATTTCACCTCCTCATCTCATATCTCATAATCATCATATATTCTTCCTTTTATCCAAATAATGCTTTAAAAACGATTGTGCCAATGAATTTTTTGCAATCATATCATAAACCTCCTCCATTGACATCCATTTCGCCTCATCTACCTCATTATTCAACTTAAACTCTTCACTTCTTGCGACACAAGAAAAATTAATCATAAGCGTATTCGACGGTGCAAAATATTGGCTTTGATTAAACTCAATCTCATCCACCTCTAATCCCATCTCTTCTCTCACTTCTCTTTTTACTGTACTCTCTGCATTCTCACCTTTATTGACATATCCCGCCACAAGAATATACCTGTCTCTCCCATACTGCTTAATCAATAAAATTTTATCCTTCGTTGGATTTAACACAATCATAGAACAAGCCGTAGAAAAAATCGGAAAAACATACTGCTTACAAGTCTCACAATACGGTATCATTCCCTCATTTTCCAAATATTTCTCTATCAATCTCGTTCCACAGTGATAACAATATTTCATCTTTTTTCCTCCAAATATTTCAGTCTAATTAATCTCATCATAGCAATTTTCCCACAACTTTTCAACAAAAATTCCTATACACACAATAGAATAAAATTTTTGTTAGTTAGTATAGTGGAATCAGACGCAAAAAGGCACATCATGTAGAACAATCGATTCGACATGCTTTCCTTTATTCCGCCAGTACACAGCCGAGAGAGCAAGTCAATATATGCGCCGAAAACGATAGAGAGTGGAGCGATTTTTCGATATGCTTAGCTTTGCCGCTGGAGCACTGTCTGAGCGCCGTAGGTGCGAGTTTGCGGGAGGCGGCAAAAATCAGCGCATGTCGAAAAATCGTGGGAACGAACGTGTTTACGGCACATATATTGACTTGCTCTCTCGGCGTCTCCCCTTTCAACACCAAAAAAAATAAGAACCCCGATTCACAGAGTCCTTATCTTTTGGATAAATTGGATTTTCTCACTTAAAGAAATTCGATTCAGAAGAGGTTTCAAATCCTTTAAGCTTATATGGCTTTTTATTTTTTTCTTTTATCTTAATCGAGAACATTGTCCTCGTTAGGATCTCATTTATAAACTCACTCTCCAAGCAAAGATTAAACCTTTTTTCAATCTTGCATAAATATATTTGCTTAAAACTTAATCACCCCAAGCAAAATTCCCGAAAGCAGGCAAACAATACTAACTCCCCAAATCCAGAAAAAGCAAGTCTTAATATGGTCCTTAATCTCCACATTTGCAAGTCCCGTTCCAAGGAAAGTCGCTGGAACTACAGGGCTAATAAACGTCGCACAGTTTCTACATACCACCATCGCAATCGCTGTATACATCGGATTTACATCAAATTTCGCTCCAATACTCATCAAAACTGGAAGCAATCCATAGAAGTAAGAATCCGTACAGAATAATAATGTCAATGGCACAGACAACACTCCGATAATCAGTGGAAGAAAATGTCCCATCGACGTCGGAATAAACGCTGCGAGTGTATTCGCCATATGGTCCATAATTCCACTTTGCTCGAGCACTCCCAAAAATACACCTGCCGCCAAGATAGTCGACGCCATCATAAGTCCAGGACCTGCGTGGGATTTAATCACCTTATTTTGCAGCTTTGCTCCAGGATAATTCACTAATAATGCTATCACGCATCCAATCATAAAAATATAATACGAAGGAACATCTACAAACACCAAACAAATAATCACAGCTAATGTCAAAATTGCATTGAAAGCGAAAAGCTTAGGTCTTGCAAGCTCTGTATCACGAGCGCCATCTTCCATCTCTTCTACTTCATCACTTCCCTCAAACTCAAGAGTAGAATTCACACCTGCTCCTCTTTTTTTCTCAATCATTCCCCAGACAACTGCCGTCACAATCGCAATGACAATACCAACAATCTGCATTGGAACCAAATTTGTCCATAGCTCATTCGCATCAACTCCGAGTACAGACGCCGCACGCATCGTAGGTCCGCCCCAAGGAAAGAGATTCATAACTCCCATTGCTGTGACGCAGATTAAAAGCAATGTCGTTGGTCGCATTTTCAATCTCTTATAAACTGGAAGCATTGCAGGAATTGTAATAAGGAATGTGGAAGCTCCACCTCCGTCCAAATGTCCAATCATGGCAATAATACATGTCATCAAAGCGACACCAATTACATTATTTCCAACCCGCTTCATCAGAGCATCAATAATTTTGTCGAACATTCCCGCATCCGTCATAACTCCGAAAAATAATACAGAGAAAATGAATAACGCTGCGGTTCCATGTACATCAGCCACACCCGCTGAGATAAATTCCCCCATTTCTGAGATGCTAAAGGTTCCAGTCAATACTAAGATTGCTGTCGTGACAGTTGAGACACCCACAAAAGCTAGGGCTGGGACAGTTACATTTTTTAGTAGCAAAGCAATAATAACGATAATCGTGGCAAATCCTAATAAGGCAAGTATCGTTTCACTCATTGTTTGTACCTCCTTCTCTTTTTTCTTCTCGCTCCTCTTTTGTCATCTACAAGATTCTCCCTTTCTTTCTATCCTTTTTTCTCATAGATTGTTAGGAACATTTCTTTGTTTTGTATGAGTATAGTATAATTTTCAAACCTTACGGTTTCTCACGATTTGCCTTAAAATTTATTAAGATTTCCCCAAAAACTCGTTAAGAATTCACTCAAAATTCCATTTCTTTACATTTCTTAATCGTCTCTAAAATCGTCGTATCAGAGACTGGCTTTTCCACATAGTCATCCACAACCCTCTTCTTCTTCGCCTCCGCCAATTTTCTCGTCACACAATCCGTCATAACTATCTTTAACATATGGGGATATTTTCCCTGAATCGACATACAAAAATCAATCCCGCTCTCCGTCCCAAGCGACTCATCGATAACAAGTACATCCATCTCCTTTTCATTCAGGCATCGCCTTAATTCCTCCTGTGTCATGCAGGTAATAATATCCACTCCAAGCTTTGCGAAATTCTTCGTCAACAACTCCAAAATCTTTGCATTATCATCGACCACCACAATACGCAATTTATTTTTATTTTGTTCCCCCTCAACAAAATCTTGCATTTTCGTCTCCAATACAGGAAAATAAATCGAAAATATCGTTCCGACATCCTTCTCACTCTCCACAGCAATTCCTCCTCTATGGGAGACAACAATCTGCTGTGCCAGGGCAAGCCCCAGACCCGTGCCCTCTCCCGCCGTCTTTGTCGTGAAAAATGGGTCAAAAATATGCTCGATTGTCTCATCATCCATCCCACATCCGTCATCTTGAATATCAACTCGGATATAAGATGACCATGTATTTGACAAATTTAACTCCTCTCTCTTTTCGATTTCCTCATACGGTATACAAGCCGCTCTCACCGTAAGATTTCCCTCTTTTCTCCCGATAGCGTGAACTGCGTTCACACAAATATTTAAAATCACCTGATTTATCTGCGTGGAATTTCCAAGAATTTCCTCCTCTTTTAGTAATAGCTCACTATGTAAATGAATATTCGCTGGTCGAATCGACTCTATCATTTTCAGAACTCTCACCATCAGTTTTTGAGCCGAGAGACTTTTATAGACAGTCTCCACATTTTTCTTACTTAGAGTAGAAATCTGTCGGATAACATCCTTCGCCTTCTCCGACGCCTCATAAATCTCCTTTGCACTGTCATACTCATCCGACTCCTCTGGAAGTTCCATCATCAAAAGTTCCGAGAACCCCATAATCGGCGTCAAAAAATTATTGAACTCATGCACAATTCCGCTCGTCATCGTTCCCATAATCTGAAGTCTCTGTTGGTGTGCAATCGTCTCCTCATTTCGGTGAATCTCCTCGAGTAATTCATTTAATTCCCGCAAATACACAACCTCCGCCTCCGTCTTTTTCCCCTCCACAATAATCCTCCCGATTAAAATCGATAAGACGAGAAATAAGCTAAGCAATCCTAGAAAAATAAAAACAATTCTGCTAAATCCCTCCCTGATTGGGACATAAAAATCATCATAATCAATCACCGTACTGACAATTAAAAAATCATTTCCGAGCACAGCTGGAACATAGGCGGCGACCTTTCTCACCCTCTCCAAATTTGGCGAAGTCCACCAGTAAGAATAATACTCTGAAATTCCCTCCTTGCCCTCTTTTTGCTTCTCAATCATCTCCTGCAGGCTGGAATAATCCAAACCTGGATACATCCTCTCTCTGCCCTCAATAACGTCAACTCCCCACTGCTTCGCTTCTGGATGCATCAAAATCTTCCCGTCAGAATTTTTAATAACAACATACCCATTCGTTCCGACATGAATATCTGAGATAAGCTTTTGATAATACTCCTCCCCATTCACAACAAGACAGAAATACTCCCCTGATTCCAATCTCTTTTTGAATATAAAAAACTTCTGCTCACTCTCACCCTCGCCATACCAAATTTCTCTCTCATCATCCACCTTGACAAGGCGCTGCGTATTGGAAAACTTAATATCCTCAAACATCCATCTCGTCTTTCCGTCTCCACCCTCAAATATCAGATTTTGGACATAATTACTCTGTGTATCAATATACTCTCTCGCCCTCTCCTTATTCAGTATTCCACCTTCTTGCATCTTACATAGAAAATCCAAATCATTCTCATAGTCATCCATCGACATCTTCATATTCTCTCCGATAACTTCCGTTGTCATAAGGAGTTGCTCTTTTTGATTTTTCATCAAAGTATCCCGGTACACAATCCAAGTCTGCCATCCAGTGAACGCCAGACATACAAAAATAATAACTGGAATCAACCAGAGCACCTTATATTTTAGCTTCTGTCTCTTTTTTTCCATCATATATTACCTCTTTTGTTTCTCTATTTTTCAAAATTATCCGTATATAAAATTTTTGTTGGTTGAATCATTGCTGTGGTGGGGCAGATGAGAAAAGGGAATTGGGGGTAGACGCGAAGAGAGTCCGTTGATATATCCTCCAAAAACACGTTCGTTCCCACGGTTTTTCGACATACGCTGATTTTTGCCGCCTCCCGCAAACTCGCAGCTACGCTGCTCAAACAGTGCTCCAGCGGCAAAGCTAAGTATATCGAAAAACCGCTCCACTCTCTATCGTTTTTGGAGGATATATCAACGGACTCTCTTCGCTGTGTATCGGCAAAACTTTCTTCTTCTCCTTTTTTAGACAAACATTTTCGCAAGACTCTCTTCACTGTGTATTAGCAAAACATTATAAAATCCTTATAAAATTCTTTTTTTATAAAGAAAACTGTTACACAGTTTCAATGTAGACTTTTCGCTTTTTGCTTACAAAGATTTTATGCTATCAATGCTGGGAATACTTTATGGAACAAAGCGATATCCTAGTCCTCTCACAGTAATGATATGTGCAGGTTTTTGGCGGTTTTCCTCAATTTTACCTCGGAGACGATTGATATAAACCATGATGGCATTATCATCAACAGCGATTGTATTTCCCCAGACATGCTCATAAATCATATCTTTTGTAAACACTTGTTGAGGATGCTGCATGAAAAGGAGCATGAGGATTCCCTCCTTGGAAGAGAGTTCAATCTCATTTCCATTTTTGTAAAATCGCATAGTAGAGGTATTATAGGAGAACGGTCCGCATTCTACAATACTGGAGTTTTCTAGCACCATATTTTTATTGCGGCGGATAAGTGCTTTTACTTTGGCACCAAGAATAACGGGGCGAAACGGCTTAGTGATATAGTCATCTGCTCCGATGGATAGACCATATAAAGAATCATAGTCTTCGGTTCTTCCACTGACAATCATAATAGGAGTGGAAATACCTTGACTGCGTACCTTTTTGATTACCTCAAAGCCCTCCATATCACCCAACATAATGTCAATTAGGATGACATCAAAGATATTATCTTTTAAAATTTCCAATGCTTGACTTCCGCTCGTAGCAATTGTGGTCTCTAATTCATTACTTTTCATGACTTTATCTAATAATTTGCAGATGGCAATATCATCATCTACAATGAGTATTTTATCGGACATAGCTTCCTCCTATATATTTGGATAGTGATATCATAGTGAAATTTTGTATTTTCTTAAAATATTATATATCGCATTTGGAGGGGAAGTCAACTTCAACTTCGTTATGGATAGCATAAAATTTTATAAACAAAAAGCAAAAAATTCACATGAAAACTATGTAGTAGTTTTCCTTATAAAAAAAGAATTTTATAACGTTTTGCCAATACACAGCGAAGAGAGTCCGTCGATATGTCCTCCAAAAACGATAGAGAGTGGAGCGGTTTTTCGATATACTTAGCTTTGCCGCTGGAGCACTGTCTGAGCGCCAAAGGCGCGAGTTTGCGGGAGGCGGCAAAAATCAGCGTATGTCGAAAAACCGTGGGAACGAACGTGTTTTTGGAGGACATATCGACGGACTCTCTTCGCGTCTCCTTCCATTCATTTTTAAAAAAATAGCTGCCATCTTCCAAAATTCCTCCTAAGATAACAGCTACCCCTATAAATCCTCCACCTTTACTTTTCATCCGCAAATTGATAAGGCTTAATCTCTCTCACTACATCCATAATCGTGCCATCGCGGCTCTCAATAATCCCGACAATTCTCTCTCCAAACTCTACTTGCTCTGGCTCTCCTGTAATTGCGTACGCCATATCTCGAAGCTCCTCAATCGTGCAAAATGGAATTCCCTCCACATCTTTCATCGCCTCAATCAAATCCTGACGAGCTGGATTAATCGCCACACCGTAATCTGTGACAACGACATCCACAGACTCTCCCGGTGTTGTGACTGTCGTAACATTTGTACAGATAGCTGGAATTCTTCCCTGGATAAGTGGACAAATCACAATGGTACATTTCGCACCTGCCGCCGCATCTGGATGTCCGCCCTGTGCTCCAGTAATCATTCCATCTGAGCCTACTACTACATTTACATTAAAGTTCACATCCACCTCAAGTGCCGCAAGCACGACATAGTCCAGTTTATTTACAAACGCTCCCTTATTAAACGGATTTGCATAAGCACCGGCGCTGATTCTAAAATGCTTTGGACGAATAATATTATTTACGGCATCAAGGTCAAATGCCTGCGTATCCAGTAGACATCCAACGAGTCCCTCATCCAACATATCTGTCATAGCCTTTGTCATTCCGCCTACCGCAAATCCCATCTTAATGCCTCGCTCTCTCATAACCTCGGCCAGAGAGTACGCCGATGCGATAGATGCTCCACCGACTCCTGTCTGATAGGAAAATCCGTCCTTAAAATAAGGCGCATTTACTACAAATTTTGTACAGTAATCTGCCATCATCAGCTTTCTCATATCTTTTGTCGGCTTTGCCGCTCCTGTCGCAATCTTGGATGGAATACCAATCTGGTCTACGACACAGACATAGTCAACCTTTGTCCCCGCAATATGCGCTGGATAATTTGGAAAGTCCACGAGACAGTCTGTCACCGCAACAACCTTATTGGCATGGTTTCCATCTGCAAAAGAATACGAGAGCACACCACAATCACTCTTTCCTCCGATGGCACGGCAGTTTCCATAGTCATCACAAGTTGGACTTCCGATAAAAGAAATATCTATAATCGTCTCACCCGTCTGAAGAGCACGAACACGACCACCGTGAGAGCGCATCGTCGCAAGTCCCTTTAATTTTCCCTTAGAGATAGCCTCACCAATTTTTCCTCTCACTCCAGAGGATTCTATATTGGTAATCGTTCCATCCTCAATCATTGGAACTAAAGCATCATGCGCCTTTCCAAGAGAACTCGCACAGATTGTGATATCTTTAAATCCCATCTTATGCACTTCCTGCATCACCATATTTACAACCAAATCTCCCTCGCGGAAATGATGGTGAAAACCAAGTGTCATTCCGTCATGTGCTCCACATTTTATAAGTGCCTCCTGTATCGAGTCAACCATCTTGCTTGTATTATGGTCCATCACCGCCTTTGTAATCGGACCATGCTTTTCAAACTCAAATCCCTCTTTATAATTAATTCCCTGAAATACTTCTTTTCCTGTCATCTCCAAAATTTCTTCTGGGATATCTCTTCCTACTGCATTAATCATCTTATAAATCCCCCTTATACACACCTGAAGCCTTTGCCAATTCAATGATTCTCTTCGCTCCGTCATAAAAGGCAATATCAATCATCTTTCCGTCTACCGTAAATACACCAATTCCCTTTGCTTTTTTATCATCAATCTCTCTGACAACTTTCTCTGCAAAAATAATCTCTTTTTTAGAAGGAGTAAATATTTCATGCACGATATGAATCTGTCTTGGATTAATAATGGACTTTCCGTCAAATCCCATCAGATGGATAGTCTCCACATCTTTTTTAAATCCCTCCATATTGTCAAGGTCTGTATAGACTGTGTCAAAACACTGCACTCCCGCTGCTCGAGCTGCAATCACCATATTTTGTCTCGCACCCATAAGCTCAATACCAGTTCCCGTGATATGTGTCTGTAAATCTTTTGTATAATCTCCACCTGATAGAGCGATACCAAATAGTCTCTCGGAAGCCTCACAGATATCAAGAGCCTTCATCACTCCTCTCGCCGACTCAATTGCCGCCATAATAAGAACGCTTCCCTCCGGGCGATGAAACTCTTTTTCCGCCTCCATGACAGCTTCCTCCACGATTTTTACATCACCTGGGCATTCTGTCTTTGGAATACGGATAGAATCACATCCTCCAGCCACCGCACATCGAATATCCTCCCTCCAATAAGGTGTATCCAACGCATTAATACGAACTACTCTCTCAATTCCACGATAATTAATTGTCTGTAATGCATGATAGAGAGAAAATCTCGCCACATCCTTCTGGTTCTCCGCCACTGCATCCTCCAAGTCCAGCATAATGGAATCTGGCTTATAAATATAAGGGTCTTTAATTAAGCCTGGCTTTTGTGCGTTTAAAAACATCATTGTTCTTCTAAGTCTTTTTTTATTTGGATTATTCATTATTGAATCGCACCTCCCCATGGCAAATTTTCCATCTGTCCAACTGAGCGATAAATGGCTCCTTCCACGCGAGCTCGAATCGTGCAATCTAATGCTCCCTTATCTACAACTGAAATTTTTATATTATTTACATCTAAATTTTCTAATGTGTCTAGTACAACTTTTTTAATCTGGTTTCCGAACTGATTCAAAACAGCACTTTCCAACTCAAACTCAATTTCTCCATTTCCCGGCTGTACCATAACTTGGCAATCACTTGATTCTAATGTGCCAGCAACGGCAGGTTTTAAAATTTCCATTTTCATTCCTCCTTGCATTCTCTGCTTTCCTATGTGATGGTTTTATCATACAAGGGAAACCTTACAGAATACATAGTAGTTTTCTTAATATTTATTAAGAATCGAAAATTTTTTTATATCTACCTTAAGAAATGGTTTTTAGTAAGACAATCATATCATCTAAAATTCTAATTACTGGATATTTTGGTCGTGAAAAATTCAATCATAATCCAAATTCTAATCATTTGATGCTTTCATCATAATATTCCAAAAAATAAAACCCCAAGCACTGCGGATAATCCTATCACTTTTGGTATTGACCAGTTTCTCTTTCCTAATAAATAAAACATCAGCACTCCAATTCCAAGACAGATGAAATTTAGACTGCCCTCGTCAAAATAATTTTGCTCCATCAGCCCAAAAATTGTCACGAAAATCATTGCCACGCATATAGGCTTTACGATGCATAAGATTTTTTTCATAATACTGCTCTCTCGAAATTTAGTAAGAAAAATAGCTGCTATTAAAGTCAATGTAAAAGCTGGCATGAGTACCCCCAATACAGCCACAATGCCGCCAAATATTCCTGCTGCCTTCATTCCTGCAAAAGTAGCACAATTAATCCCGAGCGGTCCTGGCGTCATCTCCGCAATTGCAATCAAATTTGTCAAATCCTCCATACTTATCCACTGGTGAGTCTGCATCTCTTCCATGATAAGCGGAACCATGGAGAGACCTCCAAAACTCGTGAATCCAATTTTTACAAATACCAAAAAAAGTTCTACCATTATCATAACTTTTCTCCCATCCACCATATCATAGCGGCAAAAATACCGACACAGATTAAAAATACATTTCCAATATCACCAAAAAATAATGCCAGAAAAGAAAGCAGGCAGATAATCCATCCAAGCTTTGTCTTTAGCGCATCCTTTCCAAGAGATATCACAGCTTTTGCCATAATGGGCACCACTGCACAGCTAATTCCCTTTAATGCAGCGTAGCAGTACGGGTTTTCCTTTAATATATCATAGAATACCGTCACAACTGACAGGATGATAATCGCTGGACATGCAATTCCGACAACTGCACAGATACCTCCAATCCAGCCATTTACGGTATATCCAAACAGCATACTAATATTGGTAATCATAATTCCAGGAAGAGACCTTCCCACTGCGGTTAAATCCATTAATTCTTCTCTTGTAATCCACTGCCTCCTATCTACAAACTCCTGCTCCATCTGAGCCAAAATGCTCCATCCACCGCCAAAAGTAAAGCATCCAATCTTAAAGAAAAAGAAAAAAATTTCAATTCCTTTCTTTATATTTCCCTTCTTCATCGTTATCCTCCCTGTTTTTTCTTAAATAAAATACATAGTATAATGGAAACAGACGCAAAGAGAGTTCGTAGATATGCTCTCTAAAAACACGTTCGTTCCCACGGTTTTTCGACATACGCTGATTTTTGCCGCCTCCCGCAAACTCGCAGCTACGCTGCTCAAACAGTGCTCCAGCGGCAAAGCTAAGTATATCGAAAAACCGCTCCACTCTCTATCGTTTTTAGAGA
>JAUUSJ010000017.1 GCA_030841965.1 Blautia sp. | reverse complement strand
TAGCTTTGCCGCTGGAGCATTGTTTGAGCGTAGCGAGTTTGCGGGAAGCGGCAAAGCTAAGTATATCGAAAAACCGTGAGAACGAACGTGTTTTTAGAGGACATTACCTCCCTTTGCGTCTGTTGCGTCCTTTGCGTCTGCTGCGTCTATTGCGCTATTGCGCCTGCTTCCATCTGTATCCACCTCATCGCCTTTATTTTCACTTGACATTACCATACAAACGACATACAATTTGTACAATTCCAGAAGAAACCATCACTTATATAATGACACCAGAGTCAAAAGCTTTTTTGTCCCCAACACCATATAATGGAGAAATATAAAAAAGATTTTTAAACTTTTACAATAAAAAAAGAGAGGTATTTTATGTTAATTAATTATACAAATCATCCGTCTGAACTTTGGTCTGAGAAACAAAAAAAGGTGGCAATAGAAAACTACGGAGAAATTATAGATATTCCTTTTTGTTCTGTCAATCCAGACTGGTCAGAAGAAGAAGTCTATGAAATTGCCTGTAGAGAATATGAAAAAATCCTAAAAAGAATCGAAAATAAAAAAAGTACTGTGCTTTGTCAGGGAGAATTTACTTTAAGCTTTTTATTAATAAAGTTCCTTATATGGAAAAAAATTGAAGTAGTTAGTGCGGTATCGAACCGAGTGGTAGAAGAAAGAATAGAAAATGGAGTTCATAAAAAAACAGCTATTTTTGAATTTCAAGGATTTCGCTCTTATGACACAAGAAATTTCCCTGGCGACAAAAAGGATTGAAATTTATCATAAATCAATTTTTTTTTACGAACCTATAAAAAACTTACCCCATCCTTTCTTTTCTCTCTTTTCTTTTTAGCATATATAATGGTATAATAAAACAAGCAACAGAAAGGATTTGAATAGATATGGAAGTCAGAAGATCAAAAGAGGCAGATATTGATACCATTATGGAGATATACGAGAATGCCAAGCGGATTATGATTGCAGATGGAAATCCGACTCAGTGGAATTCTTCTTACCCGTCGAGAAAACTGATCGAGGGGGATATAAAAAAACAACAATCCTATGTATTAGTAGAACAAGATGAGATTGTCGGAACATTTGCCTTTATTATCGGGGAGGAGCCGACCTATCAGTATATTGAAGATGGAGAATGGATTTTCGATACAGAATATGGAACAATTCACAGATTGGCAAGTGGAAGTAAAGTAAGAGGAGTTGCGAAAGCTTGCTTTGACTTTTGTAAACAGATAATCCCACATCTTCGCATAGACACGCATCCCGATAATAATATTATGCAAAGATGCATTTGCGGGAATGGTTTTCAAAGATGTGGAATTATTTATGTAGATGACGGTTCCAAGCGATATGCCTATGAATATATGAAAAAATATAAAATCTAAGAAAGAGATAAACTTAGGAGGGATAATAATGAAAATAACATGGTACGGCACAGCTGCCATTAAATTAGAAGAAAACGGGGAGGTTATCTTAATAGACCCATTTTCAAGAATTAATCCAAAATTAGAGCGCCCATCGATGGAGGAATTTGGTGATGCTGATATCATCCTAAATACACATCCACATTTCGACCATCTCTACCACGCACCGAGCATTCTAAAAAGGACAAATGCGATAATATATGGAAGTAAGACGATGCGAGAAACGTTGAAAAATCGCGGTGTCAATACAGAAAAAAAGGTAAAAATTATCTCTGATTATGACGCAATTAAGACAAGAGAGACAAGTATTATTGTCTATCCTGCCAAGCATTGCGAAAATGATGTCTTAACGAGAGCAAGAGTACTGCCAAGAGCAATCTCAACCTTTCAGCTGAGGAGAGGATGGACTATCGAGGAAGTTCACAAGAAATTTCCGCTCGGAGAAGATGTCTTTGCCTATAAGATAAAAACAGAGGAGAAAAATCTCTTAATCTTTGGCTCCTCAGGAGTGAGCGAGAATATGTCTCTCCTAGAGGAGATTGATATTTTAATCTGGCCTTATCAAGGAAGGGAAGATATGGCAGAGTATTCTCTAGAAATGATTCAAAGAATTAATCCTAGAACGGTGATTTTGAGTCATTTTGACGATGCCTTTCCTCCGATTACGACAGAGATGGATACAAAGAAATTTGTAGATTTAATGAAAAAGAAACGTCCAGATATCAAGGTGATTATTCCAAAATATGGAAAATCAATTAATTTTTAGAACAAAAAAGATTTAGAGGGGAAAAGAAAATGTTAGAAAAGAAAAAATACATCATATGGGAAAAGGAAGAATACACTCATCCCAATACCTGTGGCTTTATGCCAAGCATTATGGCATATTTACATGACGAGGAGAAAGACCCAGACAAAACCTATCCATGTATGATAGTTGTCCCGGGTGGAGGCTATGCTTCTGTATCTCCGACCGAGGGAGAGATAGTCGCAGAGCAATTTTATAAAAATGGATATCAAGCATTTGTCCTAACCTATACTATCAATCGTCTTATGGGTACTCCTATAAAAATGCAGGCATTAAAAGACATATCAAGGGCAATCCGCTATATTAGAAGTCAGGCAAAAAAATTTTGTATCGATAGTGACAAAGTAGCAGTCTGTGGATTCTCAGCGGGAGGACATTTATGCGCAAGCATCTGTACTCATTTTTCAGATATCGAAGAGGAAAATACAGAGACAGGAAGAAGATACGCTCAGTACTCTAACCGACCAGACGCGGCCATTTTATCTTACCCTGTTATCACATCCGGCTCATACGCACACCAAGACTCTTTCCGGGCACTTCTTGGAAGAGATATCTACCAAAATACAAGCGAGCCTTATGATGGAATACCAAACTGTAAGACAAAAGAAGAGGCATTAGAATATATGTCTCTCGAAAAACATATAACAAAAGACACACCACCTTGCTTTTTATGGCATACAGTGACGGACGAATTAGTTCCAATGGAAAACAGTCTTGTCTTCATGCAGGAATTAAAAAGAAAAAAAATCCCAGTCGGATACCATCTATTTTCGAGTGGAAACCACGGCATGTCTCTCGCAAATGAAACTTGGGCAAAGGGATTATTTGGAGAAGACTATACCCATGAGCAGACCAATCTCCTTCTTTTGGCTATCTCATCTGGAGAAATCTCTCTAGACGAAGAAGACCAAAAGGAATATGAGATATTTTGCGAGTACCAAAGAAAAAGCCAAAATTGGATAGAGGGAGAAGAAGACATAGAAGTGGAACAATGGTTTACTATGGCAATAAATTGGCTTGCCAAAAACATGAATAAGTAGCCATTATGATATAATATTGTCTAATTCATTTTTTTATGCTAAAATTAGAACAATTTTATGATGATACCAGGGCGCTGGGCGCCAGTGACGCCCGTTTAGCGCCGACTGGAGTGGAACGTAGATGCGGGAGCACATTGTGCGGAGCAACCTGGTATCAAAGGGGTCAAAAGGTCGGAAACCCGATGCAAGCTTGCTTGCAAAAGACCTTTTGACCCCAGCATCATTTTATTTATAGAATAGAAAGGAATCAATTTATGTACGACTATTTAATCGTGGGCTCTGGTTTATTCGGCTCAGTATTTGCCAGAGAAGCCATGAACAAAGGAAAAAAAGTTTTCGTAGTAGAGAGAAGAGACCATATCGGAGGCAATATCTACACAAAAGAGATAGAAAATATTACCGTACACCAATACGGAGCACATATCTTCCACACAAGTAATCGCCGAATTTGGGAATATATGGAACAATTCTGCGAGTTTTATCCATATATCAATAGCCCGGTTGCAAACTATAAGGGGGAAATCTATAATCTCCCCTTCAATATGAATACATTCTCTAAAATGTGGAATATCTCGACTCCTCAAGAGGCGAAAGCGATTATTGCAAAGCAGAGAGAAGAAATCAAAGGAGAGCCAAAAAATTTAGAGGAACAGGCAATTTCTCTCGTCGGGAGAGATATCTATGAAAAATTAGTAAAAGGATACACGCAAAAACAGTGGGGACGTGAGTGTACGGAGCTTCCGGCCTTTATTATAAAGAGGCTCCCTGTGCGTTTTACCTATAATAATAATTATTTCTCAGACCGCTATCAGGGAATCCCGGAGGAGGGATATACGGCTGTCATCGAGAAGATGTTGGACGGAGCCGATATCTTACTCTCAACAGACTATTTGAAAAACAAAAAGGCTCTCGACAAAAAGGCAAAAAAAGTCATTTATACAGGCGCAATCGACGAATATTTCTCCTACCAGCTCGGTGCTCTCGAATATCGAAGTGTCCGCTTTGAGAGTGAGATTCTCGATACAGATAACGCACAGGGCGACGCCGTAGTCAATTATACCGACAAAGAGACCCCTTATACAAGAATTATTGAGCATAAACATTTTGTCGATGGGAAGCAAGAAAAGACAATTATCAGCAGAGAGTATAGCGCAGAGTGGAAAATCGGGGATGAGCCTTATTATCCAGTTAATGATGAGAAAAATAAATCACTCTACGAAGAGTACAGACAATTGGCTGATAAGGAGGAAAATATCATTTTTGGCGGACGATTAGGGGAATATCAGTATTACGATATGGATAAAGTCATTTTATCTGCATTAGAGTTATGTGAGAGAGAGTTACGATGAGATAGTAAGAGAGGGAAAAAAAGTGATAAAAAGTCAGAGAGATTTAAGGTTAAAGTTTCGAGTTTTAGCAGATGGTCTGATTGTTGGATTCGTGGCGTCTATCGTTGCCATTATTTACCGTCTGCTCTTACAGTACGCAGAAAAATTCGTTTTTTGGGTCGCAGATATAGTAGATAAAAAACCGCTCTATATCGTCGGATTTTTTGTACTACTTGCCGTTTTAGCTATCGCGGTGCAAAAGATAATAGACTGGGAGCCGATGATTTCAGGCAGCGGTATCCCCCAAGTAAGCGGTGAGATGAAGGGATATTTGAATCTAAACTGGTGGAGGGTTTTGATTGCAAAGATTGTCGGAGGAACACTCTGCATTATCGGTGGTATGTCACTTGGTCGAGAGGGTCCGTCTGTCCAGCTTGGAGCGATGGCGGGAAAAGGAATCGCAAAGCTTCGAAAATACGATAAGATGGACGAACAGACATTGATTACCTGTGGAGCGGGAGCGGGACTGGCGGCGGCTTTCAATGCTCCTTTATCTGGAGTTTTGTTTTCCCTCGAGGAGATTCACAAAAATTTTAATTCCTTTGTCATTATCTCGACCATGATAGGAGTTGCGATTGCAGATTTTTTGTCAAAATATGTATTTGGGTTCTCAACAGTCTTTCAGTTTGAGGAGCTTGAGCTATTTCCACTTCAATATTACTGGGTGCTTGTCCTACTTGGAATCTTACTAGGACTTGCGGGTGCTCTCTATAATAAGGTTATGCTATCTGCGCAGGCAATGTACAAAAAGCTAAATGGAAGGGCGCAAAAATTTAAGCTGTTTATCCCATTTTTCTTATCTGGCGTCTTACTTTTTGTAATGCCAGAAGTATTGGCGGGAGGACATGCGATGGTGGAGATTTTGGAGAGAAGTAATCAGCTTTTAATCTATTTAATTTTATTGCTTGTCGTAAAGTTTTTATTTTCTGCCGTATGCTTTGGCTCAGGTGCTCCAGGTGGAATTTTCTTTCCTCTTTTGGTGCTTGGAGCCTATGTGGGAGCGATTTTTGGCACAATTAGTATTAATCTATTTGGAATGGATGCGGGATTAATCAATACGTTTATTATTTTGTCGATGGCTGGAATCTTTTCCTCGATTGTGCGTGCTCCAATCACAGGAATTATTTTGATTGCGGAGATGACGGGTTCGCTGGAACATTTGATTGCCCTTGTTCTTGTATGTATTATCTCGTATGTTTTTGCATATGCAATGAATAGTGAGCCTATTTATGAGAGTTTGCTTGACCGTATTTTGGAAAATATGGGACAGAAAAAGCCAGAGAGTAGCTCGAGTGAGAAAGTACTTAGTAGTTTTGTTGTCGGATATGGCTCCAAAGTACAGGGAAGACAGCTTAAGGAGATTGATTGGCCAGAGAAGACTTTAGTTGTCTCCTTACAGCGGGGAGAAGATGAGATTATCCCAAAGGGAGATACGAGTATTTTGATGGGAGATATTTTATATGTCTTATGCAACGAAGTGGATTTAGCAAAAGTAAAAGAGAGAGTCACTGCTCTTTGTGAGAGTAAATCTTCTGGAAATGAAAAAGACGAAGAGGAATAGGAAATAAAAAAGAAAAATTTCTAGAAAGACAAAAATGAGTAAAATTTTTACAAAAAAGAGAAAAATCCATAATCAAAAAGGAAGGAACTAAGAAAGATGAAGATAGGATTTGACAATGAAAAATATATAAAAATGCAGTCTGAGCAGATTAAGAAAAGGATTGGAGATTTTGGGGATAAATTATATCTGGAGTTTGGAGGAAAGCTTTTTGATGATTATCATGCCGCAAGAGTTTTGCCGGGATTTCAAAAAGATTCCAAGTTTCAGATGCTCATGCAGCTTTCTGAGCAGGCAGAGATTGTCATTGCCATTAGTGCGCAAGATATAGAGAAAAATAAAGTAAGGGGAGATATCGGAATTACGTATGATTTGGATGTTCTTCGCCTGATTGATACCTTTCGAGAGAAGGGACTCTATGTTGGCAGTGTCGTTATGACAAAATATACAGGACAAGAGAGCGCAAATTTATTTAAAGAAAAACTAGAGCAATTCCATATACCAGTTTATCTTCACTATCTTATCCCGGGATATCCAAATAATATTCCTCTTATCGTGAGTGAGGAGGGATACGGAAAGAACGATTATATTAAGACAAGTCGTCCACTCGTTATCGTGACTGCGCCGGGTCCTGGAAGTGGAAAGATGGCGGTATGTCTTTCTCAGCTCTATCATGAACATAAGAGGGGAATCCATGCGGGATACGCAAAGTTTGAAACCTTCCCTATTTGGAATATCCCACTAAAGCATCCAGTAAACTTAGCGTACGAGGCTGCGACGGCAGATTTAAATGATGTGAATATGATTGACCCATTTCACTTGGAGGCGTATGGAAAGACGACTGTCAATTATAACCGCGATATTGAAATATTCCCAGTGCTTCGCACTATTTTCCAGAAAATCTATGGAAAGAGTCCATATCAATCTCCGACCGATATGGGTGTCAATATGGCGGGAAATTGCATTATCGACGACGAGGTTTGCTGTGAGGCTTCAAAGCAGGAGATTATAAGAAGATATTATCGCACGGCGAATGATGTGCTTTTACAAAAATGCAGTGAGGTACCTCTTTATAAGATTGAGCTTTTGCTAAATCAGGCAGATATTACATTGGATAGAAGAAAGGTTGTGACTGTTGCGAGAGAGTTAGAAAAGGAGACTGGTGCGCCCGCCGCAGCGATGGAGCTTCCTGACGGAACGATTATTACTGGAAAAACTTCCAAACTTCTCGGACCGTCCGCTGGAATGCTATTAAATGCCTTAAAAAAGCTTGGCAATATCGATGCCAATATCGACTTAATCTCATCCAATGCGATTGAGCCGATTCAGTCTTTGAAGGTCAAATATCTGCATAGTAAAAATCCAAGATTGCATATGGAAGAAGTATTAATCGCTTTATCGAGCAGTGTTGTGTTTAATCCGATGGCAAAGCGCGCGCTTGAGCAGTTGCCAAAACTGGCAGGTTGTCAGGCACATTGTTCTGTTATGATGGCGGAAAATGATAGTAGGATGTTTAAGAGATTGGAAATTGAGTGTACTTGTGAGTCAAAGTACGAGAATGACACTCTATACCATTAGATAATAGGCGGATATATTTGCTGATATAGACATCAACCCATGAAAGATGATTGCTTGACAAAATATGTTATTTGTTATAGTATATATATAACAAAAATCAAAATGACTTTTAATGACTTTTATGGAAAAGCCTGATAAGGAAAGGGGTAGATGTCATGGTAATTCAGATAGATTTCAGCAGTGAGCAGGCAATTTATATGCAGCTTCACAATCAAATCGTAATAGCGATAGCAAAGGAAGAGCTAAAAGACGGGGAGTCCCTGCCGTCGGTGAGACAGATGGCGGATGAGCTCGGTGTAAATATGCATACGGTGAATAAGGCGTACAGTATTTTAAAGCAGGAGGGCTATCTAAAGCTAGACCGGAGAACGGGGGCAGTTATCTGTCTTGATTCGGGCTCTAAGCCTGACCATATCGCAGCATTGCACGACGAGATGGAGATGATTATTGCAAAAGCAATCTGTAAAGATATAACAAAAGATGAAATGTCGCGTATCGTCTCAGATATGTATGATATGTTTTTTCATTAAATAATATAATACCAGGATCAAATAATATATATTTTAGGAGGAAATAAATGGAACTTAAACTTACGACTCAAGCTGAGTCAGCTTTAGAATATGCGAAGCAGGCAGCAATGGAGTTTGGACAGACCTTTGTGGGAAGTGAACATATTTTAGTTGGATTAATCCGAGTAAGCGAAAGTCTAGCCTCAAAAATTTTAGAAGAAAATGGAGTAAATGAGGATAATATTACGGAGATGATTTTGGATAAAACTTCTCCAGAATATGATATGAGTGTCAGCGAAGTATTTCGATTTACGCCGAAGGCTCAGAAGATATTAGAAAAGAGCACAAGTCAGGCGATTCGATTAAAATCTGCCACAATTGGAAGTGAACATATATTGATGGCAGTTCTTCGCGAGAGTGAATCTGTGGCAGTGAGATTGCTAGAGACACTCGGTATCTCGACACAAAAGATTTTGATGGATATATTGATGGCGTCTGGCTTTGACTCTCAAAGTGCCAAGGCGGAGCTAAAATCCATGAAAAATGGAAATAAAAGTAAAAAAGCTTCTATCTTGGAGCAGTACAGCACAGATTTGACACAGCTTGCCAGAGAGGGGAGATTAGACCCTATCATCGGAAGAAAGAAAGAGATGGACCGTGTGATTCAGATTTTAAGCCGAAGAACAAAAAATAATCCATGTCTTATCGGTGAGCCAGGTGTCGGAAAAACAGCGATTGCGGAAGGACTTGCAAAGAGGATTATCGACGGAGAGGTTCCAGCGATGATGCTTGGCAAGAAAATCCGTACGATTGATTTGGCTGGTCTTGTGGCTGGCTCAAAATATAGAGGAGAGTTTGAGGAGAGAATGAAGAGATTGCTCTTTGAGGTAAAAAACGAGGGCAATACGATTTTGTTCTTAGATGAGATTCACACGATGATTGGAGCCGGCGGAGCAGAGGGGGCGATTGACGCTTCTAATATTATGAAGCCGTCGCTGGCGAGAGGCGAGATTCAGTTAATCGGTGCGACGACGATAGAGGAGTACCGAAAGTATATAGAAAAGGATGCGGCTCTCGAGAGAAGATTTCAACCTGTCGTTGTAGAAGAGCCGACGAAGGAGGAGACAGTTGATATTTTAAATGGCCTAAAAGGAAAATTGGAGGAGCATCACGGTATCGTGTTTACAGAGAATGCGATTGTATCAGCCGTTGATTTGGCAAAGAGATATGTTCATGACCGCTATTTCCCAGATAAGGCGATTGACTTGATTGACGAGGCGGCGTCGAGAAAAAATATCGAGGCGATTGCCATGCCTGAGCAGATAAAGAAATTAGAAGAATCGATTGAGTCGCTAAAGGAGCAAAAGGAAGCAGCTCTCATAAAGGGCAATTTAAAAAAGGCGTCTGAGTATAAACAGCAGCAGACAAAAAAAGAGCAGATGCTGGAAAAACAGATGCAAAAATGGCAGAGGGCAAAAGCGAAGAAAGAGAATTTCGTGGATGAGTCGGATATCGCAGAAGTTATCTCGATGTGGACGAAGATTCCAGTCAAACAGCTTGAGAAAAAGGAGCAGCAGAGATTATTGCATCTGGAAGAGACTTTGCATGAGAGAGTTATCGGTCAAGATGAGGCAGTGAAGGCGGTCGCTAAGGCAGTCAAGAGAGGAAGAGTCGGTCTAAAAGACCCGAATCGTCCGATTGGTTCTTTCCTCTTCCTAGGACCGACTGGTGTCGGAAAGACAGAACTTTGTAAGGCGCTTGCAGAGGCGATGTTTGGCGACGAGGAGGCGATGATTCGCGTCGATATGTCGGAGTATATGGAAAAACATAGTGTGTCAAAGCTCATTGGCTCTCCTCCAGGATATGTCGGATACGAGGACGGGGGACAGTTTAGCGAGAAAGTAAGGAGGAATCCATACTCGGTTATTTTGCTCGATGAGATAGAGAAGGCGCATGTGGATGTCTTTAATATTTTGCTTCAAGTATTAGATGATGGACATATCACAGATTCCACGGGAAGAAAAGTCGATTTTAGAAATACCATTATTATTATGACGTCGAACGCTGGAGCACAGCGTATTATGGCGCCAAAGACATTGGGCTTTGTATCTGCCTTAGATGAAAAGAAAAATTATGAGGCGATGAAGGCTGGTGTGATGGAGGAGATTGGGCATATTTTTAGACCTGAATTTCTAAATCGAATCGATGAGATTATTGTCTTCCATTCTCTTGGAAAAGAGCAGCTGATTCAAATCCTACATTTATTGATGAAGGTTTTGATTGAGAGAGCGAAAGAGCAGATGAATTTGGAACTCGAAGTAGATGACAGTGTATATCCATATATTTTAAAGATTGGATATGACGAGAAATACGGAGCGAGACCACTTAGAAGAGCCCTGCAGCAAAAGATGGAAGATTTGCTGGCGGATAAGATTTTAAGTGGGGAGATTGAACGAGGGGATACTGTCTTTGTTAAAGTGATTGACGAAGAGTTAAGTATTACAAAAAAAGAATAAGATATCGATGGAATTTCTTAAAACTTTTTTAAATATGAGAATGCTACTAGCCACAGGAAGAAAAATATTATATAATAAAAGCACAAACAGAGTAAAAGGGATAAAAGATATAAAAGATATAAAATCCCTGTAGGCATAATTAGGAGGATAAAAAAATGTCAGTGATTCAAGAACTAATTCAAACCGAAGAGAATAATACATTAAGCTTTGGTAATTATGAGTTGGCTACCAAGACAAAAAAAGCAGATTATGAGTTTGAAGGAGATTTGTATAAGATTAAGACCTTTAAGGACATCACAAAGCTAGAGAAGAATGGATTATTTGTGTATGAGTCTGTTCCAGGAACAACTGTGCACCAGTTTGCGGCGACGGGAAGAAAGGTTTCCTTTATCGTAGAGGCGCCAGTGGACGCACAGATTACATTGGAGCTTGAGCCAGAGAAGGAATACCGTGTATTTATCAATGACACGAATATCGGAAAGATGAAGACCAATCTAGGCGGAAAGCTAAACTTAAGCGTGGAGCTTAATGAGGGACAGAGTGCGACAGTAGCAGTAGAAAAGCTATAAGAGAATGATTTATTAGTAGGAGAATTTTATGGCAAAGACAAAACAACTGTATTTTTGCCAGGAATGTGGATATGAATCAGCAAAGTGGCTTGGGCAATGCCCAGGCTGCCGAAGCTGGAATACATTCGTGGAGGAGAAGGTTGTGACCTCCCAGGGTGGCAAAGAAAAGAAGCTTGGAAAGGCAAAGTCCAAGGTGACAGGTCTTTTTCAGGTAGATATGAGAGAAGAAGAGCGAATCATGACAAATATCAGAGAGCTGGACCGAGTGCTAGGCGGTGGTATTGTGAAGGGTTCGCTCACTTTAGTTGGTGGAGACCCTGGAATTGGAAAATCAACCTTATTATTACAAGTTTGTAGAAATTTAGCAAATCAAAAAAGAAAGGTTCTCTATGTATCAGGCGAGGAGTCGTTAAGACAGATTAAAATGAGGGCGAGCAGGCTGGGAGGTTTTTCAGAGGAATTATATTTGCTCTGCGAGACAGATATCGATATTATCTGTAATACCATTGAACAGGAGAATCCAGAGATGGTTGTCATTGATTCGATTCAGACGATGTGTACTGACCAAGTCTCCTCGGCTCCTGGTTCAGTCACACAGGTTCGAGAGGTGACATCGATGCTTATGCAGCTTGCAAAGAGATGGAATATCGCAACCTTTATTGTCGGTCATGTGACGAAGGAGGGGGTAGTGGCAGGTCCAAGGACACTTGAGCATATGGTGGACACAGTCCTCTATTTTGAGGGCGAGAGATTTGCGGCATACCGTATTTTGCGCGGTGTGAAAAATAGATTTGGCTCGACAAATGAAATCGGTGTTTTTGAGATGCAAAGCGAGGGACTAGTAGAAGTGGAGAACCCTTCCAAAGCCCTGCTTGCAGGACGCCCGTTAGATGCGGCCGGCTCCGTTATTGTATGTTCTGTGGAGGGAACAAGACCGATTATGATAGAGATTCAAGCGCTGATTTCAAATACGAATTTTCAAATGCCAAGAAGAACGACGGTTGGTCTTGACTATAATCGAGTGAATCTCTTGATGGCAGTATTGGAAAAAAGAGCGGGACTTATGCTTGGTGGATGTGACGCCTATGTCAATCTGACGGGCGGAATGAAACTTGGGGAACCAGCGGTTGACCTTGGGATTGTGATGGCGATAGTATCTAGCTATAAAAATCGTGCGATGGATTCCAACACATTAATCTTTGGAGAAGTCGGATTAACCGGAGAGATTCGAGGGGTTTCCTTTGCGGATAAGAGGGTGAATGAGGCGAGAAAACTTGGATTTTCTCACTGTATTTTGCCGATGGCGAATTTGGAGGCTCTGCCCAAAAAAGAGAGAGAGAATATGGATTTGATTGGGGTGCGAACGGTGTCAGAGGCGTTAAGGCTCTTATAATGTATAGTAGAATAGCACTCAAAAGGTTTACGGCAACCGACATAGAATTGTAAGAATTAAATATTGCGAACTAATTTTGAATATGATATAATGGGGCAGTAAAAGGACAAGATAAGAGGATGAGAATTTATAAAACTTGTCAAGATACACTGATTAGTCGAAAGATTAAGTTTAATGGAAAAAAAGGGAGTGTAACAAGTTATGAGAAAAAAGATTGCGAGTTTTTTCCTCGTATTGACGATGGGCTGCTCGGTTTTTTCGATGCAGGCGAATGCATCGACAGAGGTTTATGTACAAAGAGCAGTGAATGTAAGAAGCGAGGCGAGTAATTCCTCCCAGATATTAGGAGTTGTTACGAAGGGCACAAGATTAACAAAGATTAGTGAGGCGAGAGGCTGGACAAAGGTTTCCTATAAGGGGACGGAAGCTTATATTGCCAGTAGCTTTTTGACGGAGCTAAAATCAGGAGAGACGGTGGACACTTCGACAGAGACAGGCTCTGATACGACAGCGACGACTGATACGACGGCGACAACAGGAGGACAGGGAAATCAGAATACTTCCAAAGTGAAAGTATATGTAAACCATTCTTATGTTAATATAAGAGAGTCGGCATCTTCCAAATCCGCTCTTCTTGGAACAGCGAAAAAGGGCAGCAGTTTCTACAGAGTAGAGAGTAAGAATGGCTGGACGAAGGTAGAGTACGGTGCAGGATATGCATATATCTCATCTCAGTACTTGACGGCGACGGCACCAAACTCCGCTGTCACGAATAATACAGTATACGTCAACTATAAGAGAGTGAATGTAAGAAAGTCCGCTTCCAGCAAATCCACTTTGCTCGGTTATGCGACAAAGGGTCAGAGCTTCACAAGCTATGGCACGAGCGGTACGTACACGAAGGTGAAGTTTAACGGTGGATATGGATATATTGCGACCCAGTATTTGACGACGAAGAATACGACAGATACGACGACAAAGAAGACCGCAGTATATGTGAATAACCGCTACATCAATGTAAGAGCTGCCGCTTCTAGCAAATCCACACTTCTTGGAAAAGTCTATAAGGGAGAGAAGTTATATAAGCTTGGAACAGAAGGAGCTTTTACAAAGATTGAGTATGGAAACTCCGTTGCATATGTCTCAACGATGTATCTTACGGATAAGGCAGTCACTGCGACAACTGCGACCAATAATAATACAAAGACTTCCACAGCCTATGTGAAGAATAGCTATGTGAATGTGAGAAAGTCCGCTTCCAGCAAATCCACACTTCTTGGAAAGCTATACAAGGGTGCGAAAGTTACAGTAGTTGGAAAGCAGGGTAGCTTCACTAAGATTAAGTATAATAATTCTTACGCCTATGTTGCAACACAGTATTTAGGTGCATAGAGTGAGTACATAAAAGAGAGAGGATGTGAGAACATTCTCTCTCTTAATTCTTTGATTTTTGTATAAATTTAAAAAATTTAAAAAAATCAAAAAAACTGTTGACAAATGACGAACACATATGTATAATAATCATTGTCGGTTGGGAAATGAAAAGCAATCGACAGAATAGATAATATAGGGGCATAGTTTAATGGTAGAATGTCGGTCTCCAAAACCGCTGGCGGGAGTTCGAATCTCTCTGCCCCTGTTTAGAACTCTGCTATACTCGTATAGCGGAGTATTTTTTATATTATGGGATTATCAATAATTTTGAAGAAAGGATAGAAAAGAAAATGGAAAATCAAATGCAAAATCAGTTGGAGAAGAGAGAGTTATCTGCTCTTAGCACGTTTATCAGCTACGCGGAATCCAAATCTGAGCTTCTCTCTAATTTTTATGATGTACAGACTTTATTATTAGAAAAAATGGAGAGCGAGCCACAGATGTACAAAGCGAAAGAGGTTCTTGGAAGTCCTCTCTCTAACGGAAAGATTAAAAAAAGCTTTGATATGTTAGATAGAAAATATATAAAAAAGAAAACGGTAGTTGACGCGGTAAAAGACGCCGAGGCGGTTATTCCAGAGGAGATTAAGGAATACTTTTGCGGATTTTCCTGTAGACAGACCGCAGCTGAGACTTATATTCAATGTCATTTTGAGATGGTATGCGATATCTATATGAATATTCCAAGAGAGAATAAGTTAAACCTGCGTCATATTCCAGTGGTGGAGGGTTCAGAGTTTGGCGTGCAAAATATCTTTAATCTCTATGGAGCGGAGAAGTTTGTATTAGCTTTTCGAGGAGAAGAGGTTGCCCTGTCTATCGTGGCTTCCGCTCAGGGAGCTGTGAAGGGAAGCGGAGAGATTTTTGTGTATGCTATGACTGAGGATTGTATTTATAAAGATACGGCATCAAAGTATTTTGACGTGTCAGCTTTGCTTGAGAGATTTAAAGGATAAGAATCAGATTTTTGTGACTTTGCGCATGGTCAAATTATGATAAGAAAATCTGAATTTTTTGTGTACTTGGTGGAAAACTATTATATTATTTGCTACAATGGATAAAGACTCTATTAAATTTTAAATTCACGAGGCTATTTGGAGTTAGAGTTGAAAGAAAGTTCAACTTCGATGGCTACAAATTCACAAAATATATACGGGAATGGAGAAAAGTGATATGGTAAAGAAAAAGATATTAGTGATGCTGGCACTTGGAGCTGCTGTGGCTCTTTATGGATGTACAGGCACAGATGAGAAGACAAGTGACAATGCGACAACTCAAGATGGAACAACGATGGATTCTGAATCTTCCACCACAGATGAAGCAGAGGCTACGACGGAGGCACCTGATTTTGAGAAAGAGTATAGTTATGCAGATTATATAGAACTTGGCAACTATAAAGGAATTGAGTATGAGGAGCAAGATACGACAGTGACAGATGAGGATGTTGAGGATAATATCCAGTCGACGCTGGAAGCTGCCACAGAAGTGAAGGAAGACAAGACGAAGAAGACTGTGGAGGACGGCTCTATCGCCAATATTGACTATACAGGAAAGGTAGACGGGAAGGAATTTGACGGAGGCTCCGCGGAAGGGTATGACCTTGAGATTGGAAGCGGAAGCTTTATCGATGGCTTTGAGGACCAACTAATTGGCATGAAAGTCGGAGAGGAGAAGACAATCAAGGTAACTTTCCCGGAGGATTATCAGTCAGAAGATTTGGCGGGAAAGGATGCTGAGTTTGATGTCAAGGTGAATTATATCGGAAAAGAAGTTGTGCCAGAGCTCACAGATGAGTACGCAAAAGAGAATTTAGAGGCAGATTCTGTCGAAGATTACAAAAAGACAGTGAGAAAAGAATTAGAAGAGAGCAAGAAGGCAAACGCAGAGGCCACAATTCAGAATACAGTATGGAGTAAGGTAGTCGATAATGCAAAGGAGAAGAAGGATCTTCCAGAAGATATGATTAGCTATCAGAGAGACCAGTTAGAGACACAGTATTCTAGTTATGCAGAGATGTACGGCATGGAAGTGGATGATTTTATGCAGACGATGACTGGCATGAGCTTAGATGACTGTGCGAAAGACAGTGTGAAGAGAACGATGGTTGCAAGCTTATTGATTCAAAAAGAGAAGATCGAACTCTCAGACAAAGAATATAAAGAGAAGTTAGAGGACTTAGCTTCCGAGTATCAGTATGATTCAGCAGAAGAGTTCGAGAAGGCAAACGGAAAAGATATTATAGAGGAATATATTCTGAATGAAAAGCTTCTCGATTACTTAGTATCTCAGGGAAAACAGACGAAGGTAACAACTGCCGCTAGCACAGAAAAGGCGACAACAACTACCAGCACAAAGGAAGAGTCGAAGGAGACAACGGCTGCAAGTACGACAGAGAAGACAAAGGACACGACGGCTGCAAGCACGACAGAGAAGGCAAAGGACACAACAGCCGCAAGCACGACAGCAAAAGAAAATAAATAATAATTTATCGAAAATCCAATAATCTGTCTGGGTTATTGGATTTTTCTTGTGTCTGTGTAGTGCTCTCGTGTACACGATACATGAAAGCTGATTGCTCCGCACCTTTGGTGCTCCCGCAATCACCAGCTGTATTCCCACTCCAAGCTCCCGCTTTACGTGCTCATACAGCTTAGCCCGTCAAATATCTGTACATCTGTGGAAGCGAGCTTCCCCATATGCACAGCTGCTTGACGGAGCTTTCATAGTGCACAGTAGGATACTAAGCTCGAAAAGACCTCGCTAAGTATCCCTTGTGTACATGAAACGTACCAATCGTTCTTCGGCTTGCGCCTTGAACTCTTGGAGTTTCATAGTAAAAAGTAAGAAACTTTTTTGTTTTTTTTGAAAATGATTTATGCTATAATAGATGAATGTAATGGCCGTTTAACCTAAGGATGGTGCTGTGAAGAAAGGAGAGGGAGAGAATCCTGATTTTATGGCATCCTCTTTTCATGTGCAGTAGAAAGAGAGGTTTGAAAATGAATATCGCAGTGGACATTGTGATGAATATGGCTCTTATCGTGATAGCTAGCTTGGTAGGTATCGGTTATATTCAGTGGATTGGCTGGAAAAAATACGAAGGATTCATCGACTACTCTATGCAATATGTGAAGATAGAGAAGGAAGAACAAGAAAAATGGATACAAGAGGAGCAGCAAAAGGTAAAGGAGCAGGAAGATAAATTACTTTCCTTGGATATTATTTTAAAGCATGGAAATTCCATCGGAGCATATTCTTATATGAATGAGGACGGAAGTAGAAAAAAAGGCATTCTCTCTTTGAATCAGATAAAGCTCTACGGGCAGAGTCAGGTTGGAAAGGATTATTCTTATTTTATTGACGAGCCAGAGGTAGAAATTTGGTCTTCGGATAGAGAAGGAGAGGTGATTCTTCGCTCATCGACAGAGCAGTTTGAGATTAGACAGGAGGGTACACCGAGAGATAAGGGAATAAGGTCACAGTGTACTAGACTAAAAGAGGGAATTTGGTATTATGTTATTTTGGAATCAAAGCATGAGATAAAAATTCAAGCGGTGGAAGGAATATAAAGATATGAGTGAACATAAGAAAATCAAAAAGATATGTCCTTGTTGCTTTCAAGAAATAACAAACGATGAGGTGGATTTTCTTGTAAAGGAAAATCATCTTCAGTTTTATTCTCCTATTTTGAATGATTTGTTGACTCCAAGAGAGGATGTCTTGTATGAACATTTTTGGAATGGAATGGGAAGCAGACTCGATGTGACACAGACGCAGAGAGTTGTCATTACAAATCAGATGATTGAATCGAAAAATGAGGAGTTAAGACAGGAACAGTTAGAATGTATTGAAAAAGTTTATATAGAGGAAAACGGCGGATATGAGGTTATCATTAAAGAGGCAGGAATGACAGTTATCGCCAATATTATGATGTGTAATCACTGTCATAATATATTGCCGATTAATTTTTGGAAATACGACTTAATCTCAATCGGAATGGCGGGAAGTGTCGCTTCTGGGAAGACTGTATTTTTATGTAGTCTATTGGCCAACGGTTTTGGAAGTCTAAACAGGAATCGAATCTCTGTCCGCATGGCACATGGAGACCCGCTCGATAAGAATAAAATCGAGATGGAGCAGATGGCAGAGCAGCTTATTCGAGAGGGAATCTGTCCGGAGCCGACGAGCAAAGTATTTCGACAGCCCATTTATCTGGAGATTCGCTATCAGGGTGAAGATAGGGACCACTTTTTATTGCTCGCCCTCTATGATGTGGCGGGAGAGATAGCCAGGACACAGGCGGGAACTGGGCAGGCGATGTTTTTTCGCTATATGGATGGAATTGTTTTTTTGGTGGACCCGTCTCAGATGTTGCTTGAGGAGCCAGTCTTCTTTAAGAGCTCGATAGATGAGGAGAAATTACTTCGGGGGCTTCGACTGTTAAGCAGGGAAGAACAGATACAAATCCAAAAAAAGAGCAATGCAAACAAAAAAGAAGAGATGTTTGATAATCATATTTTGTACGAGGAGCAAAAAGATGAAAAGCTTTTGTACGAGAGAAGACCAGAGACGATTCTTGATATGATTCGAAGTGGTGTGGGAGAGGGAATGCTCTCTAAGAAATATATGGCTCTTACGATTGCGCAGTGCGACCTTTTGAGTGAGCACGATGAAATTCAAAGGATACCTGGATTTAGTCTTCTATTTGAGAGAGAAGAGGGAAAGGGTGGATTTTTCAATCCAGAGCATTATTTAATCAGACAACGTATATTAGAACAGATATTTGAGCAGAAGATATATCATATTCAGAGAAATGTAAAAGAATATAAAAAATGTGGTTTGTTTTGCGGTTCTGCCCTAGGATGTGAGACAAAACAAGTGGAGATTCAAAATATGGAAGTGACAAAAGCAGTAAAGAAGATAAATCCAATTCGAGTCGAGGAGCCAGTTATGTGGATTTTAATGAAAATAATGCAAGAAAGGGGTTGGATTTAGTGGGTACATTTCATCAACAGTATTATACTTGGTCTACCAATGCGATTTCTAAGAATAATAAAGTAGGACTTGGAATTGTTGCATCCTCGGAACAATTGGATGAGCAGATGCAAAAAAATATAGAAAAATTAGCGGCAAGCTGTCATATATGTAAAAAAGAAAATATAACGATAGAAAAAATGGTATATAGTAAAGACCTATCTACTTTTGTCGCACTCGGAGCGACTCCCTGTGCTGTCGGAGCAGATATGAGGGAGAATAAGTTTGTCCATATCTATGCCTATATGCCGACACAGTCGGAGCGAATACCGGAGGAGTATTTCGCAGATTTTTCGTATGAGACAGAGTGGAATAATGAGGTGGAGCTTCCGATGGAATTTATTCCAGATATGGAGGAGACTTGCTTTTCCATAATAGAAAAATACCACTTAAAGGATGCACTCCCACAGCTTTTTCGGGTGATATTTCGCTCGGTATGTGGCAATCAAAGTCCATGTTATTTTTTAAGTCCGAGTAGAAAGCCGGAAGATTTCTTAAAATTTGCGAGGGAGATTATGTTTTTAGTACATAAGATACTCCCAGCAGAGCTTCGGAAAGAAGCAGACTATGTTTCGTTTGCGTCAGATGATATCGAGGAGGCACATTTTATTTTTAAGAATGAGACAGAGAAGCCGTTCTTCTTCGATATAGAAGAGAAGCAGATAGGAACCTCAAAGGAATCTTTCTTTTTGGAGGAGGAGTTTTATCGCTCCTTGACGAATCTTTTTTTGGAGGACCAGCTTCAGTATGAGGAAGTTTTAGATGAGATAAGTGAGTGGCTGTTTAAGCTGAGTAATTCACAAAACTGTCTCGAGAAGTTGATTTGGTTTTATTTTAGAGATGATATTGCGACGGGAAATCTTGGACTTTCGACGAGCGATTTATTAGATAAGGTAGATAGTTTTATTTACTGGGCAAAAAAGGATAGAGAGCTTGTTCCTGTCTTGGAGACGGTATTAAAAGCTATCTCTCCAGATAAACTAAGTGAGAGCGATATTTCTGTCTATATTAAGCATTTATTGCTTGGAGAGCAGGGAGAGACGAGAACTCTTGTATATGAGGAGTTAGATGAGATAGCAGATTATTATTTTAGAGAGGATAAAGAGCAGTTTTATCGTATTATGACGATGCTAGAGCAGAGAAATTATACGATTTATGATACATTGATATTGGAGTGGGGCAATCGACCAGGCAAATATGGCGAAGCTGTTTTGCATGAGCCGATAGAAACTCCTCAAAAATTAAAAGAGATTTTATACAATCATCAGAGATTGATGGCAAATACAGAGTATAAGGAATTTTTACTGGGAGAGGCGTATCGTCTCTATCAGGAACCAGAGTACGAGAAAAATAAAAAAATTGTCCGCTCTCTCGGAGAGAAAATTGACAAAAAAGCATTTCAGAAGTTGATGAGAGAGGAAGCTTTTGACGGATTAGAGCAGGTTGATACATTAGATAAGTTAAATAAGCATATTTCTTCGATTCACTCAACGACATTGAGCAAGGAGATTGCCAGTGAACTGTATGAAAAAGATTATAACTTATTTATAAATGGAGAGCAGGATTTCAAAGAAAGTATGTTATTTGCGGAGATTGCGCAAAAGCTGTCTTGCGAGGAGAGAGCGACCGCAGTGCTGGAAGAAAAATACAGACAGGATTTGATAGGGCTTACAAAGGTTGACGAGGTGAAGGAATATGTTATCAAGCATGGCAGGGGAGAGAATGCTCTGCTAGGTCCGATTGCCTTTTCGCGTTTACTTCAGATATGTGAGGATTTTAAGCAGTTATCCGATTTTGAGGTGGATGATGCGGTGAAGTTGGCCACAGAATTATCGGACGATAAGAATAAAATCTCTCTATTCTTGGATGAAAAGAGAGTGAGAAATATTGAGCAGGCGATTAAGGATAGCTCTATCGAGGAAATTGTGCAGTTTCCTCTAAAGGAATATAAGGAAAAACGAGTTTATATTGCTCTGTTGGATAAATATAATGAGCTCGTAAAGAGCAAGCAAAATGCCAAAAAACTTCTATCTATGAAGGAGGAAGTATGGATTAATTTTGTTATGAAGTTAGTATCTCCGTTTGATGTGAAGGACGAAAAAGCGATGAAGGCGGTTCAGTTGACAAAGGATGTGCTCAAACAAAATCGAGATTTGAAAAAGCTTTATGAGGTGAATCGAATTTTGGATGCCAACGGCTATACGCCGATTACCTGTCCCGAGACGATGTGGAATGCCGTTCGATTGAGTGATGTGAAGATAGCGTTAAAGCTATGGAGCATTACGGATGCATTGACATTAGACCATATTTATGAACTTTTGAGAAAGAAATATGGAGATAGAAAGGCAATTTCCTATTTAAAGGAGGAGTTTCAGGGAGACCTTCGAGGTACGAAGAAATTGCAGGCATTTTTTAGACAGAGAGGAATTGACTATAATCAGCATAGTTCCAATATTTTGATGGAAGTTTTATACGACCTATTACAGACTTACTATATGAGTTATCTCTTTACTTTGTTTATTTATTTAGAGCTTTTATTTCAAAAGACGAGTAGGTTAACAGAGAGCTATATCCTATGCGGAGGCGTCACGATTTTTCTTGTATCTATTTATTGCTATGAGAAGTTGGCGTCTAGAAGAAAGTCTTTTCAGCTTTCTCAAATCTACTTTATGGGCGTTATGGTGGCGATGCTAAGCAGTATTGTATTTTTACTTCCTGGTCCGAGAGAGAGGACGTTTTTTCTTGTTATTATGGGAATCTTAGCTGTACTTAATTTTTGTGGTATCATTATAGCTAATAGACCGACGAAGAAAAAGAAGTAGGAGGAACATCATGGAGTTAAGTCAAATAGAAGAGAAAATCCGGGATTTAGAAAAGAGAGATTATGTTTTTGCAGAATTTTTAGAAGATAAGATGGATGAATTCGGATTTAGTAATACTTCCCTGGCAAAGGTCGTCTACCATGAGGTGACAGATAAAAAGACGGGGGAAGTTCGATATATGCCGGTGACGAGACAGGCGATTGCCTCCTGGCTAAAGGGGACGATACCTGGCAGCAGGGAGATTTATATTAGTCTTGGCATGGCATTTCAGATGGATGTGCAGCAGATTAATAAACAATTATTAGAGGTTTATATGGGAACAGGGCTGTACTGTAAAAACGTGGAGGATGCGCTTTGGATTGCCGTCGTAAATCGCCTTTTTTCGCTGGAAGAGATTGAGAAGGTGAGAGTGGAGATAGAAGCGATGTTTGAGAGGGAGGATGACGAGGAAGATATATGGGATGGAAGAAGTATTCCGACAAGTGATTTATGGGGAGAATTATCAAGGGCGAAGACGAAGGAGCAGTTTTTTGATATTATTCGGACACATAAGGTGGAATTTATCGATGGAAATAAACAGTTTGGCAAGTGCTTGATGGAGGTAATTGAGGAGGAGTACGGATATTTTGACAAGGCGACCGAATTTTTATCGGATATTGGATGTCTCCACTGTGAGGCGCAATTTTCTAAGATAAGGGCGGGAAAGGCTGTCGTGACGAGAGAATGGTTGCTTCGATTTTGTATTTCCCTTCAAACTTCCTACGAGTCCATCGAGAAGCTTTTGGAAAAGGCTCAGATGGAGCCGCTTGGCATTACCCCTGTCGAGATTGTCATAGAGATGGTAGCTAAGACGAGAAGCAGTCAGCTGAAAAATAGTCAGGAAGTCTGGATTAATATTGAGGAGATTTGTGATAAGCTCCAAAGTTTAGGATATAATATGGACGAGGAGATTGGCAATAAATACAATAGTGCAGCCTCTCTCTCTCTGGATCAAAAAATCATTTTTTCTGTTCTTATTGGATATAAATTATTAGATTTAAAGAGGGAAAAAGACTATGGATATCAGAAAAATGAGTATATCCGTTATCAGAACGTCGACCGTCTCTTATTTGAGGAGTTAAATCGCTGGAAGAAAAATACGACATTTAAGCAGTTTATAAAAAGAAAAGAAGAAAAGACGAGTGAGGATATTAAGAGGGAATGCGATAAATATCAGATTGAGTGTTTTACATCGAAGAAGGATAAGGTGGCAGATGACTTTTTGTTGGAGAAGTTTTGCGATTACTGCTATATGGCAAAGCCAGAGAAAAACTCAAAAGATATATTGAGAAATGATATTTATTTTTATACTGCCCTATTATACTCTATCTTTTCTGGTCGATGCTTCGTGAAGGATTTTGATGAGAAAAAAGAACAGTATTTACAAAAAAAATACGATAAAGAGGTATTGGATATTTTACTTCCTATTTTTAATCAAAATCTGGGAGCGACGGATGGAGAGCATAGGATGATTCCGATTGAGAGAATAATAGAGAGATTATCGTCCATTCACGAAAGCTGATTGACAGTGTTTCGTAGTGCGCAGTAGTCTACTATAGTAAAAGTAAAGAAATCAAAATGATTGTCTCCTTTTCATGACAATGCTATGATAGAAGTATGGAAATGAAAAGGAGGTTTTTTTATGGATTTTTTGGCGCAGATAGGGGTAGGATTGGTTGTCCTATTAATTCTTTATATTATTATAAAATCAAATAAAAGTTTAGAAAAGGCTTATATACAAGAGATAAAAGAAACAGGAATAGAAAAAGAAGAGAAAACAAAGCGGGAAATAGAACAAAAACCAGAACAAAAAATAGAGGAAGAACAAGGCAGGGAAAAAGTGGAGCGCTCTGCTCATACCGTTGCATCTGATTTAGTACTGAATCAGGAGAGAAGAAAAAAAGAGATAGAGTTTTATATTTGGACAATTGATGCGGGTGGCAGGTTAGAGAATAAGATTGAGGTAGATCATTATCCATTTACGATTGGACGGGCAAGGGATAATGATTTTTATATTGATGATAATAGTGTGAGTTCTCACCATGCGCAGATTGTAAAAGAGGAAGATTCTCTTATTTTAAAAGATATGAATTCCTTGAATAAGATATTTGTAAACGGAAGACAGGTATTGGAGGTAAAACTAAGAGATGGTCTCTGTGTCTTTTTGGGAAATACAGAGTTATATTTTGAGGAAAATAAATAAGAAAGGATGACATAGGATGGAACCTTTATATGTACGTGGATATCGGGCAGTTTACCGTCAATTTCAAAAAATAAAAGAAATGTTTCTTTTTTTCCATAAAACAGCGGCCTTTTATATGATTTTGTTAGAGGTGGCGATGCTCCTTATTGTATATCCGAAGAAGTCTATGGCACCATATTTGGATATGCTTCTTATTCTGATTGGGATGACAGTTTTATCATATTTTTTTATGAAGAAAACTGGGGGAAATATAAAAATATTAAATTATACGATTGTCCTTGTCACAGTGGGAGTGATGCTGCAAAGTATTTTCAAACAAGAGATATTTTTGAAAAATGCGGAAAATATTGAGGGGCGAGTCTCCATGGCGAGTTTGCAGATACAGTATATTTTGGCCTTTGTCTTGGCAGTGGCGGCGGTCTTTTTCTACCGAAGTAAATGGGGCAAGATTTTGGCGACAGATTTTATGATACGAATTTTGTTTTTAGTATCTATGTCGTTTTATATTATCACATTAGTTATGGCGAGAGCCGTGGGCGGTGGTGTAAAAAACTGGATTATGATTGGAGGCTTTTCTCTGCAGTTAAGTGAGGTAAATAAACTCCTCTATATATTTGTCGTGGCGGGAATTTTATGCACAGTGAAAAACCCCTCGAAAAAGAGAATCGCCACTGTGTTTTTTGTGACGTTTTGTCATTTGCTTTTTTTGGTGGCACAGGGAGAGTTTGGAACTCTGATTTTAATCTTTATATTATTTTTGGTCTTTTTATTTTTATTTGTCCCAGATTTGCGCATCTTTTTTATTACCCTTATCAGTTCTGTCGGCGTGGCTGGTGTTGTGACAGCGGTAGGGATGTTTTTAGAAAATCTGGCAGAAAAAAGTCAGTTTTGGGCGAGCTTAGGAATTGTGCGTTTTTATCTGAGAAACTTTCAAAAAATTCAAGACCGTTTCTTGTATTTTTTAAATCCATCCTCCGACGCTGGAGGAAGTGGATATCAGCTTTTAAAAGGAAGAGATGCAATTATGCTCGGCGGATGGCTTGGCTCAGACTCAATTACCGACCTGCCAGTTAAGACGAGTGATATGGTATATCCAGCTTTGATAGAGAGATGTGGGATTTTAATTGCAATTTTAGTCTTTATCGTTTTTGTTCTTTTATGGCTGGAGGGATTAAAGGTTTTTATTACGAGAAAAGATAGATTTCACCAGGGTGTCTGTGTTGGAATTGTATCTATTTTATTTTATCAGACGTTAATTATTATAGGTGGAAGCTGTGGAATGTGTCCGTTGACTGGAATTACCCTGCCATTTATCTCAAGCGGTGGAAGTTCTCTTGTCGTCTGTTTTGTGATGATGGCATTGGTCATTGGAATATCGGGAGATATAGCTTGGAAGGGAGAGAAAAATGAAGAAGAAGCAGAGAAAGACTTTGAATTTATTAAGAAGGACTCAAATTTTGCAAAGCGCCTCTCTCATTTGCGTGATTCTTATGATATTAGCCCTCGTCGGGATGTCGGCCGTATTGCCAGGAATCTCCGAGGAGGCGGACCAGAAAAAATCAAAAGCGGTGTGGAGCAAGTACGAAAAAGAATATATAAGAGGTTCCATTCTAGACCGAAAAGGAAATAAACTTGCCTACTCAGAGCAGGCAGGGGGAGAGAGAATCTATGTTCATCCAAAGGCGTTTGCCACGCTGATTGGCTATGATTCCAAGACATATGCGACGGCGGGATTAGAAAAGACTTTTGATAGAGACTTAACTTATAGTGAGAATTCCAGAGGAGAAAATAAGACGGGATGTGACGTGCAAATCACAGTGGACAGTGAGCTCCAGGCGAAGGCGTACGAACTTTTGGAGGAATATACAGGCTCCTGCGTTGTACTCAATGCAAAGACGGGAGAAATTCTAGCTCTCGCATCCACGCCATCTTATAATAATAATAAGCTTGAGGAAGATTGGGAAGAGATATCTAATTCTGACGGTATGCTTTTGTCAAATGCGTTCCAAAATCCGTCGATTCCTGGCTCCATATTTAAGATTATCTCGGCGGCGACGGTACTTGACGCAGGACTTGAGGATGATATCGTGGAGGATGAGGGGTTCTTGAAGGTGGAGGGACGAAAGGTTCATAATGCCAATAAATCTGCGTACGGCAGCCTAACTCTTCGCGAGGGATTTATGTATTCTTCTAATGTTTATTTTATGACAGAGATTTTAAAAGCGGGTCCTCAATTGCTTGAAAAGAACGCAAAACAATTCCTATTAGGTGAAAATATTGAGCTTGATTTTTGCACTCTCCGCTCCAATTTTGACCTGGGAGATTACTCCGATTTAACGCTTGCGATGACATCATTTGGACAGGGAGAGACATTAGTGACCCCTCTTCATATGGCGATGATTACGCAGGCGATTGCAAATGATGGAGTTATGTTAAAGCCCTACCTTATAAAAGAGATAAGGGATGGAAAGAAGATAAAGCAGGAGGAAAAGAGGGAAGAATTAACACAGGTGACGACAAAAGAGATAGCCAATCAAATCGCAGATATTATGGAAGATACGGGAAACGAGTACGGTATCTATATAGATGGCCATGAAAATCTCAACGTGGCGGCAAAAACTGGCACTGCACAGAGGGGAAATGGAACGAATAATGCGTGGATGGTCTCCTTCGCACCGGCCAATGACCCAGAATATATTGTATGTATGAATCATCTAAAGACAGATGAGGCAGGTGCCGCATTGAAGAAAGATGTCGCCGCCATTTATGAGACGATATATCGTATCAATGAGAAAAATTGAGAAATGAGAGGAGATAGTCTAAATATTCTCCTCAATCATTTCCAAAAAATCATAGAAAAAAAGAGAGGAATGGGGATGTAGCCCTGTCTGTAATAACGCTCCGATAGATGGAGTGAGAGGACAGAGTTTTTTATCTATGAGGCGCTTGATTAAGAGAGAGAGACTTTGGATGAGAATCTGTTGTCCGTCTAAACTTAAATCAAGACCGTAGCATATATTTGGAGTGTACGACGGAGAGGGATTTCTTAAAAAATAATAAGCGTAAGTAAAATCTAAGAGCTTAATATGATTTTCCTCAATTAAAATATTATTTTCATGTAAATCCGTATAGAGCACACCAAAATTTAATAAATAAGATAATAGATTTCCGATATCTAGTATATACTTTTTTAAGTCAGGTATGTTAAAATAAGAGATAGAAGACATAGGAGTTCCCGTTAAGTATTCGATGCAAAGAGCTTGTCCTTCTGGCAGACCTTCCACAGAAAAATCTGGCTTATAGCCAAAATACATCGGGAGTGAGGGATGACTGATTTTGGAGAAAGTCTCATACTCATCTTGGTAGGCTTCTAGTGAGGCGGGGGATGACTCTTTTGAAATTTTAATGACATATTTGGTCTTATCTTCTGTCACTAAAAAAAGATGACTGCGATTACTCGTATGAAGATAAGATATCTGTTCAAGGTTTTTTGGAAACATAATAATACTCCTCTTAAATAATATGATGTTGGGGTCACGGATGGCCGTACGCTCGCTCGATAGCCATAGGCCATTGCGCAGGCGACCTGTCTCATGGCTGCTGTCCGGGACTTTCATAAGTATACTACAGATAAATGGAGAAAACAAGTAAGGAGGTAAGGGGTATGGGTATTTTTCTGGAAAGTAGAAAAAATAAAAGGAAAAATAATCAAGATAATTATTGTTATATGGAATATAGAATTAACTTGGAAGCAGCCCTTAAGGTATATCTCGTGGCGGATGGGATGGGAGGGCTAGAAAAGGGAGAACAGTTTTCTAGGATGGCGATTGGGCTTTGGCAGCATAAATTATTAGAGTTTCTTATGGGAGATAAATTTAGCGGCTGTTCCTTGAAGGCTCAGATTGACGGACTTTGTTCTTTTTCTTACCGTGTCATACAAGAGATTAACGAGGAAGTATATCAGTATGGCTTGGACAATGGAATTTATGGAGGAACTACTTTAACGACTGCGATTTTATTTTGGGACCAGCTTATTGTGGCAAACTGTGGGGATAGCCCGGCATTTTTATTGACTGGAGATAAGTTAAAGCGACTTACGATGGAACATAATGTGGCAGAACAGTTAATCCGAACCCATAAGATAGAGAGAGGCAGTGAGACCTACTATCAAAAGAAAAATTTACTGACAGATTTTATTGGAAAATACGCTCCGGTCGAGCCACATGTGATTCGACTTCCATATAGAGAAGAAGATTTACTTCTTATGGGAAGTGACGGAGCATTTGGAGAATTATTAGAGAGTGAATTATTAGAATTACTTTTAGAGAATGAAGATTCCGATATTATATCGGCAGTTTTTGATTATGCGGTACAAAAGGGAGAAAATGATAATCAGACAATGATTTTATATAGAGGAAAAAATGAGACGAAGGAAGCTTATATTGAAAAAATCGAGGAGGAAAAGCAGATAGAGGAGAAAAAAGAAAAGACGAAAAAATCTTCTTTTTTCCGAAGACTTTTCTAGACTGGGAGGGATGAGATGTTTCAGATTGGAGAGACCTTTCTTTGGATAAATGAGCCAGAGGCGGGAGAAAAACAATTAAAAATTGAGCTTTATATAGAAAAAGAGGTGTATCAGCACGGCAGCAAACAGGGACTCTTAGTGAGAGATAAAAAGACGAAAAAGAAGTATTTTGCCAAGATTATTTATAGTGAGAATGCCGATGTCTTTGTCGATAAGGAGAGCAAGGTCAGGCTTTATTCTCCGTTTATTGTGCGAATTTACGGGGGGATGTTTGACGAGGAGAGAAATTGTTTTATCACCTTAATCGAATATATCGAGGAGCCAGACTTGTCCAATCTGATTCGGTTTTCCTCTCCGCTTGGAGCAACGAGAGAAGAGACAATGCAAATTAAGCATAAAATCGTACTAAAAATTTTATACGGTGTTCACCATTATTTATCTATGTATGAGAGTGACCCGATTGTACATCGAGACTTAAAGCCGGAAAATATCATGGCATCGAGAGACGGAGAGATTGTAAAAATCATAGACTTTGATTGGGCACATCTGCATGAGAGCAATGTAACGATATTGACGCAGAGAAAACAAAGAGGCACGCCCGGTTATGCGGAGCCACAGGCTTGGAATAGTCATGAATGTACACCACTTATGGATATCTACTCACTCGGGTTGGTATTTTATTTTTTATATATGGAAAAGCATCATTTTTATGGGAGAAAGGAAATAGAGGCATATTTGATTGGGGATGATTATTCCTATACCTTGAAGGAGACGGCGGGACTTCCGGAAGAAATCCGAGTAATTTTACAAAAAATGATAGCGAGGAGAGAAGAGAGATATCAGACGATTGACGAGGTAATGGCGGATTTTAAGGCGTACTTAAAAAAAGCGGGATATTCCTCGATGTTAGAGGAGCTTTTGATGGAGGAGCCATCAGGGAAAATGCAGTTTTCCTATAAGATGGGATGTATTAAGTATAGTCCGATGGTAAAAAATTATCATTTCGTTCCAATCTGTATTGGCTCCAAACAAGAGAGAAGTAAAAATGGACGGGTGAATGCCCATATTTTGTCATTTTATCGGGTAAATGACAAGATGAAGTATGCGATTTTGGACAAATCTTGTCAGAAACTAGGAGAGTCCACAGATAATGAGGTGAGAGTCGGGGATAAATTTGTCTATGGAAGTATTGAGACGACCATTACAAAGATAGAGGGAGGAAGAAAGGATGGAGACTAGGAATCCAAAGATAGATACAAGAATTCAAGAACAGATAAAAAAAGAGACGGAAAAAGCAAATACATTGTACGTGGATTTTGTCATAGATGCGACAAGCTCTATGTCATCTCTATATCCGGCTGTCTATATCACAGCGAAGAATATTGTGGAGTGGCTTGTAAAATACGAGGTTTTCCCAATGCTTGGAATCACCCTGATTCGGAGCATAGAGGAGGGAGAGGAAAACGAGATAGTAAAGATGGAAGGGGATGCTGATTTTGGTCAGGATATTCCATTTTTTCTAAAGAAATTAAGAAAGGTGAAATTATACGGCGGCTCAAATGACGGGGCAGAGTCCATTCGAGAGGCGCTGATGCTTTCTCTGTCTAAGTTTCCAAAGAAGACAAGCCGAGTTATGATTGTTTTTTCAGACGCCTATGAGAGCAAAGAGACGAAGGTGGACCTTGGACAAACGGAGGTTGGAGCAGTTGTATTTTTTTGCACAGAGGAATTAAGCAGGGAGGCATTTGATTTTTCTTTTATCGGAATGAACGGGGAGATTGATGAGGAAGGCAGTCCTCTTTTTATCGATATCGAAGATTTACTGGGACAGCTTTCTTACTCGGATTATGAAAATATCGTAAAACCTTTGAAGGATTTGGTAAAAGGTGTATCGATTGGAGCATAGAAGTTGAGGAGATGAGAAAATGGAAACAGTATCTTTGGTAAATAACGAAAAGACATATCAATACTCCATTCCGAGCGTGGGAGAGAGAATCAATCAAAAGAAGATTTTAAAAAAGAGAGAGGAGATTTCATCCGAAAATTACGGCTATTATGAATGTGAGGATGGCAAGCTCATAAAGCTGATTGATGCAGAGGAGAATCAAAGTGAGCTGGAAAATAAAATGATTTTTTTATGCTCGAATCATAGTTTTGCAAAAAAAATTCGCGAAAAAAGCTATCTTCTTCTCCCCGAGACGACAGTCCTAAAAAAAGAAGAGGATACCTCCTATACCATTGGTTATACTTGTGAGAACCTGCCTTTTGAGGGAATTACACTGCGACAATTATTTCAGAGGGAAAATATTGAAAACTATCATATCGATATCGAAATATTATACGAGATTGCTATTCATCTGATGGAAATATTAAAGGATTTGGCGAAGGATGATATTTATCCGGGTTTGCTTGATTTGGCGAGTATTGTCGTCCCGAGAGAAAATCCAACTTCAGATATGAAGCTCATTCATATTGAGAAATTTCAGTATTTAAGGTATGAACAGAGTTTTTCGTGGTATCCATGTGATGAGAGATTATTTGACGAGGAAGTGATTTTATTTCAGGAGTTAACTCAGTGGAAGGCAAATGAAAAGCTGCTCTATAAAGTATTAGTGGCAGCAGAGCAGGAGAATGTAAGGATTCCTCCGAGAAATTCCTGGGAGTACTCTACTATCTTTTGGAATATACTTCCATTTTCGTGGAAAGAGCGGTTTTTATCGATACAGACGGAGGAGAAAATCGAGTACTTCGAGGTGATAAGTGAGCTAAAACATACACTAGTGGAAGAAAAAAGGTATGAGATGAGTGAAAATCCTCAAAAAAGAGAAGAGGAGACAGACTTAGAGCAGCCAAAAGAGGAGATAGAGACGATGTTTGTCCTACTTCGAGAGGAGGAGAAATCCCTAAAAGATATGAGCAGAGAGCTCTATCTTTTGATGGAAGAGTTAGAAGAAGAAAAGAATCATCAGAGAAAATTGGCGTTTGTCTATGGAGATAAATATATCTATGGAAAGAACTTTTCCTATTATAAGAGAGGATTTCGCGTGCAGCTGAAAAAGAATATAAAAAACTACTCCTTCGGGGAGGCAATTTTGATTGCCGCTGAGCTTTTGGAGGAGGAGATAAGAAAAGAACATAAAAAAGCAGAACTTTATGTATTAGTGGATGGTCAGATTAGAAAGGATGCCATGTTTTTATATGCTGTGGAGCGATTGGAACGCTTAATGGAAGATTATGAGATACAGTTTACGCTCGTTCCGATTGGAGATTGTCAGGGAGAGGCGTACGGTATGTTAAAGAAAATGACGAGATTTCATTCGGATAGGACGATGGCATAAGAAGGATTATGATAAAATTTTAAATTTCAACAAAAAAAGGTTGTGATTTGGCAACCTTTTTTTGTTGAAATTTGAAATTTTATCATAGTCTTTTCATTTTTACATAAGTTTAACATAGAAAAGCAAATTGTCTTAACAAAAGGGTGATAGAGTAGACGATGTTCAAGGGATAGATAGAACCTTTATGAAAACTTTGGCAGGATTACGAGAGTGAAAAGAAAGTAATAATAGAAGACAAGTATACCGTACTTGCCATTGATAGAAGGAAATGAAATGGAGGAAATTTTATGAGATTAAAAAAATTATTGACAGGAGCGTTATTAGCAGCGACTACTTTATCACTTTTTGCATGTGGTGGTAGCGGAGATTCTGGTTCCAATAGTGATGGAGGAAGTACGAATGAGACATCACAGCAACAGACAGACGGTGAGAGCGTTGTGACAATCACAGGTTCTACTTCTGTAGAGAAGATTGTAAACTTAATGAAATCTGAGTTTGAGGCATTAAATCCAGGAATTACGATTCAGTATACAGGAAGCGGCTCCTCTGCCGGTATCAAAGATACGATTGCAAAGACAAATAATATTGGAGCTTCCTCAAGAGAGCTTACAGACGAGGAGAAGGCAGAAAATATGACAGAGACAGTATTTGCCTATGACGGAATTGCAGTGGCTGTAAATCCTGCGAATAAAGTAAAGAACTTGACATTAGAGCAGTTACAGGGAATCTACTCAGGAAAGATTACAAACTGGAAGGAAGTCGGCGGAGATGACGCAGAGATTTTTGTCGTATCCAGAGAGGAGAGCTCAGGAACAAGAAGTGCTTTCGAGGAGTTGATTAAACTGGAAGAGACAGATGGTCTTACATCGAATGCGGCAGTTTCCGAGGGAAATGGTCCAGCTCAGATTGCAATTGCAGGAAATGAAAACGCAATCGGATATATTTCTTTTGCCTATATCGATGATACAGTAAAATCTGTGACAGTGGATTCTGTAGAGCCAACAGTGGAAAATGTAAAGAATAATACATACCCACTTTCCAGACCATTTTTATTTGTAAGCTATGATGACCAAGTATCAGAAGCTGGCAAGAAATTCTTAGAGTTTGCAGTATCTGCTGATGGTCAGGCATGTGTAGAAAAAGATAATGCAATTCGCATCGATGAGTAGATTTCATGGATAGGTAGAAAGGTTTGATAAGAAATGGAAAATATAGAAGTAATCTCTAAAAAAAATCTCGATATGCAAGGTCAGATGGAGCGCAATAAAGTAAGAGATATGTTTGAAAAAATAGTAGAGACTATCTTCTTTCTCTGTGCGATGGTGGCAGTTATCTCTGTCGTTGCGCTGATTGTATTTGTCTTTTGGAAGGGCTTAAAGCCCTTCTTTGGAAAAGATGCCTATTCTTTTGTAGATTTTATTACTGGGACAAAATGGGCTCCAAGCTCTAATGTTTATGGAATTTTTCATATGATTACCGCATCGGTATTGGCAACCTTTGGTGCCATCTTAATTGGAGTTCCAGTTGGTCTTTTGACGGCTGTATTTTTAGCTGAGATTGCACCGGACAGCATGGTTAAAATTGTCACACCGGCAGTCGAATTATTAGCAGGTATTCCTTCTGTCTTATATGGTGTATTTGGTGTCGGTGTCATCGTCCCAGCAATTAAGAGTATCACTCCAAAAGTACAAGGACAATCCTTATTAGCTGTTATTATTGTACTTACGATTATGATTTTACCAACCATTATCTCACTTTCCGTTACAGCTCTTAAGACAGTGCCAAAATCCTATAAGGAAGGTGCATATGGTCTTGGTGCGACGAGAATGCAGATGATTTTTAAGACGGTAGTTCCAGCGGCAAAATCAGGTATTTTATCGGCCACGGTGCTTGCAATTGGTCGTGCAATCGGTGAGACGATGGCGGTTATGCTTGTGGCAGGTAATCCAGAATCTGGTATGTTAGGCTCTATCTGGGATAAGGTAAGACTTATGACGACGAATATTGCGATTGAGATGGGATATGCGTCGGGAAGACAGTCAGAGATGCTCTTTGCGACAGGTGTTGTATTATTTTTCTTTATTATGATTGTAAATTTAATATTAATTCGCTTGACCGCAGGAAAAAAGGAAGATTAAGAGAAAGGGGAAAGGAAAATGAATCAAAAAGCAAAAGATACAATTACGGCTGGTTTCGTCTATGGTTCCTCTTTTTTGACTGTAGCAGTATTAATCTTAATTTTAGGATTTATTTTTATAAATGGTATTCCGAATATATCGATGCATTTTTTGACAAGTGACTATGAGGATAAGACGATGTATGTCAATATCCCTGTGACAGACGAGAAAAATACAGTGCAAAATCCAGCGGCTTCTCTGGGAATTTCGGTGAAATTAGACGAAAAAAGTCAAGTTGTCATCGATAAGATTGAGAGTGATTCTTCTGCGAAGAAGGCTGTCGATATGAACGGAGAGTATTGTAAGCTAAAAAAAGGAGATATTATCTCAAAAATTGATGCGGTTGATTTGGAAGAAGTCTGGGAGAGCAAAGATGAGCAGCAGATTTTTAGTACATTTAGCGATAGCCTAAATCAGGCGCAAAATCAGACTGTGCGTTTAAAAATAACAAGATTAGGCGGCGGAATTATTCCAATGCTTGTGACAACTTTATATATGATTTTATTATCTTTGCTTGTGGCGGCGCCGATTGGAATTTTATCTGCGATTTACTTAAATGAGTATGCAAAGCAGGGAAAAATTGTGACAATAATTCGATTTGCGATTCAAAATCTGTCGGGAATTCCATCTATTATCTATGGATTATTTGGCTCTATTTTCTTCGTACAGATATGTAAAATGAGTTACTCTATCTTAGCAGGAGCTTTGACGATTGCGATTATTTTACTTCCTGTTATGATTTCCACGACGGAGGAGGCGTTAAAGGCAATTCCAAGAGGATATCGAGAGTCCTCTCTTGGTCTTGGAGCGACAAAACTTCAGACAATTTCTAAAGTCATTTTGCCAAATGCTCTTCCTGGTATTTTGGTCGCTGTTATTTTAAGTATCGGAAGAATTGTCGGAGAGTCCGCGGCTCTTTTGCTTACTGCTGGTACAGTGGCTAGTATTCCAACTGCACTCACTGGCTCGAAGGCTTCTGGTGCGACACTTACGATTAAGGCTTATACGGCATTAAAGGAGCAGGGAAATATCGGTGAGGCATGTGCAATCGGTGTTGTATTAATCGTGCTTATTATTGTATTAAATTTATTATCTAAAATGTTGACAACTAGGTATACGGCAAAACAGCAGTAAGAAATGGCAAGAATAAAGGAGAAAAATAAATGGATGATCAAATGAAATTTACGGTAGAAGATTTACATTTACATTACGGTGATTTTCATGCCTTAAAGGGAATCAATATGAAGATTCCTAAAAATAAAATTACAGCATTTATCGGTCCTTCTGGTTGTGGAAAATCTACTTTTTTAAAGACGATTAACCGTATGAATGATTTGATAGAGAATGTAAAAATTGACGGAAAAATATATTTGGACGATGTCGATATTTATCAGGATATCGATGTGACAAAGCTTAGAACGAGAGTGGGAATGGTCTTTCAGCAGCCAAATCCATTTCCAATGTCTATCTATGATAACGTGGCATACGGACCTAGAATTCATGGAGTGAAGAAAAAAGCAGTGCTCGATGAGATTGTCGAGAAAAGTTTAAGACAGGCAGCTATCTGGGACGAGGTGAAGGATAGACTAAAAAAGAGTGCTCTTGGGATATCTGGCGGACAGCAACAAAGAATCTGTATTGCAAGAGCTTTGGCCGTGCAGCCAGAAGTTATCTTGATGGATGAGCCTACTTCTGCGCTTGACCCGATTTCTACATTAAAGATTGAGGATTTGGCGACAGAATTAAAGGAAGATTATACGATTGTTATGGTGACACATAATATGCAGCAGGCAAGTCGTATCTCTGATAAAACAGCCTTTTTCTTGACGGGAGAGGTGGTAGAGTTTGACGATACGCAAAAAATATTCAACAATCCTACAGATAGAAGGACAGAAGATTATATTACAGGACGGTTCGGTTGATATAAAATTAGACTTTACAATTATAGAAAAATGAATTATGCTAGAAAGGAGCTTTTAAAATATGGGAACTAGAACCGTATTTTTAGAGGAATTAGAGAATTTAAATAATGACGTCATTAAAATGGGGACGATGCTTGAGACATCGATTGCTCTCATGGTTCAGGCGATAGAAAACCGAAGCGCATCTATGGCGAAAAATGTTATGACCCGAGATGACCAGATTGATGATATGCAGATTTCCATCGAGCAGGAATGTGTCTCATTGATTGCAAAGCAGCAGCCAATTGCAACCGACCTTCGAGAAGTTACTTCGATTATGAAGCTTGTGACAGATGTCGAGAGAATCGCAGACCACTGTTTTGATATCTCAGAATATTTGCTTGATTTATTTGAAAAGCAACCGATGGATGAGCCAAAGGATTTGCGAAGCATGATTGAGGCGATGCGTCAGATGGCGACAGATATTATTGTCAGCTATGTGAGAAGAGATGTGGAGCTCGCAAAGAAGGTTCACGACCAGGACGATGTCGTGGATGCGTATTTTGCCTCGATTCGGGCAGAACTCACAGAGAAGATGCAAAAAGAACCTGATTTCATTCCCCAATGTGTCGATTATTTGATGATTATTAAATATCTAGAGAGGATGGCGGACCATTCTGCTAATATCGCTAGATGGATTCAGTTCATTGTCACAGGTGAGCTGGTTCGATGAGACGGAGATTTCATGCCATGAAAGCTGATTGCTTATAGCTCTTGTAATCACTAGCGGCATTCACATTTTAAGCTATCGCTTTATGTGTTCATACTGCTTAGTTCGTCAAATATCTGTACATCTTTGAAAGCAAGCTTTCTCACTTGTACAGCTACTTGACGGAGCTTTCATAAAGTATAAAAAGTTAGGATTGAGGATAAATGATGGAAAACCATACAATTTTAGTCGTGGACGACGAGGAACATATTTTAGAATTAATTGAATATAATCTATACCAAAATCAATTTCATGCGCTTACTGCCCAAAGTGGGGAGGAAGCGCTTGCTTTGCTTGCAAAGGAAAAGGTTGATTTGGTATTGCTTGACTGGATGCTCCCAGGGATTAGCGGAATTGATGTATTAAAGGAGATTAGAAAGGATGATAAATTGGGAGAACTTCCTGTCATCTTACTTACCGCAAAGGGAGAGGAGATTGATAAAGTATTAGGGCTAGAACTTGGCGCTGATGATTATATTTCTAAGCCTTTTGGCATTCACGAGTTGATTGCGAGAGTGAAGGCGGTGCTTCGAAGAAGTGGGAAGCTCGAGAGTAGAGAAAAAAAGAATGAGGACTGTCTTATCTTGTCGGATATCAAGATTGACCGTGTCTCCAGGGAGGTTTTTGCAAAAGGAGTGCCGATTGAATTATCTTTAAAAGAATTTGAACTCCTATATTTTCTCGGAAAGAATAAGGGGAGAGTATTTACGAGAGACCAGCTTTTAGAGTACATATGGGGATACGACTACTTCGGAGAGACGAGAACAGTGGATGTCCATGTGAGAAATATACGAAAGAAATTAGAGGATGTCGGACTTGAGGAAAATCCGATTAAGACAGTGAGAGGAATCGGATATAAGTATCAGGAGTGATGGCAGTTTGTGAAAATGAGATGCCGCATAAGGAAAGAAAATATTCTCTTAGACTGAGATAGCGATAGATAGAAATGAGCTGATAAGCAAAACGAGGAATGGACTGTTATAAAATGAAGAAAAAATGGGTTTTAATTTATATTATAGGAATTACTTTGGCAATCATAGGAACGGGAATTGCAATTGGAAGCATTACTCTAAACTATATGGAGAAGGAAAATGAGATTCAATACAAAAAGCAGGTTTCTCTCCTAAAAGATGATTTTGAGAATGCGAATATTTCAAGCACAGATGATGCAATCTCGTTTGTCGACGAGAAGAGTCGATTCTTTGATATCCGTATTACTTTGATTGAGGAAAATGGAATTGTATTTTATGATTCGGAGACGAAGGATACGATAAAAGAAAATCATAAGGGCAGACCAGAGATAGAGGATGCATTAAAGGGGAAGATTGGATTTTCAAGGCGATATTCAAAGACGGTTGGAAAGGATTATTATTATGTGGCTCAAAAGGTAAACCAGAAGGGTTTTTCAGGAATTATGCGTATCTCGATTCCGTATGATCAGTTTCGGCTTATTATATCGGATTTTACAAATACGATTTCTGTCACGATTATTATAGCCGTTATTTTGGTTACTTTGTATATAAGTTTTTTTGTAAAGAGGATGACAGATCCGATTGTGGAGCTTACTGCTTCGGCGGAGAAGATTGCGGCGGGAGATTATAATCAGAGAATTCGAGTGCAGACAAAAGATGAGATTGGACGATTGGCGACAGCGTTTAATGATATGACGAAGAGTCTTCGGATTAATGAGGAAATACTAAAAAGTAAAAACGAGGAGTTAAACGCTATTTTATCGAGCATGGTCTCAGGTGTGGTGGCATTGGACTATAATTATAAGGTTTTATTTTGCAACGAGCAGCTCAGCGATATTTTATTGCTGGAGAAGAAGTTGGTGATTGGAGAGTCCATATTTTCTTATTACCGCAGTGAGAAGATTATCTCTCTCATGGAGCAGATAAGAGAAAAGGAGAGTAATATGCTCTCGGAGGAAGAGATTACCCTTTTCTTGGGTAAGGAGGAGCATGTTGTCCGCGTCAGGGGAACGGCACTTCACCAGAAAGAGAAGAAGAAGATGGGAGTTTTGCTTGTCTTTGAAGATATCACGGAGTTAAAGAAAGTGGAGCAGATGAAGACAGATTTTGTGTCAAATGTAACGCATGAGCTTAGAACTCCTCTTACTTCGATTCGGGGATTTGTGGATACCTTACAAAGTGGAGCGATTGATGACCCAGTTTTTGGAAGAAAGTTTTTGAATATTATTGATATTGAATCGCAGAGGTTGACGAGATTGATTGATGATATTTTGACGCTGTCTAAAATTGAGTCGGCCCAGGATAGCCAAAGAGGGGGTGCTTCTGTCGGCAATTCCAATGAGATGGTGGATATAAAAGAGGTCGCAAATGAGGTTATTGAGTTACTTGAGGCGAAGAAGAATGAGAATATTTCTCTTGAGCTAGATATCACAGATGGGATTACGCCGTATTTTTGCAATCGGAATTATTTAAAGGAAGTTATCTTGAATTTGACGGATAATGCCCTTAAATATACAGTCGAGGGCAGTGTCGTTTTGTCTGTTTGGGAGGAAGAAGAGAGTTTGATGATTCGAGTAAAGGATACCGGAGTGGGAATATCAAAGGAACATCTTCCAAGACTGTTTGAGAGGTTTTACCGCGTGGATAAGGGACGGTCTAGAAAGCAGGGAGGAACGGGACTTGGATTATCGATTGTGAAGCATATTGTGGAGCTTTATCGAGGAAAGATTTCGGTGGAGAGTGAGCTTGGAGTTGGGACAGTGTTTACGGTGAGATTGCCTTATGTGAGGAGATGAGTTTCTTTTCTACGGCTTGATTTTTGCGATTTTTTTTGCAATTTGATTTTTGTAATTTGATTTTTGTAATTTTTTTTGCGATTTGATTTTTGTGATTTTTTTGCAATTTGATTTCTACGGTTTGAAAATGAGATATGGGGGTGTTGAGAATGGGGGATAAGAGTATAAAGGAAGATAGAGTTATAGGGATATGGTTTTAAGAGGATAGTTCATAGATAGAAGGATAGTTCATAGAAGAATTGGATTTTTTATATTTTTCATATATATGTTAATGTTAAGAGGTAGTTACTTCCAAATAGATGAGAGTGGAGGTGATGGCCTCTTTTTCTTTTTGGGGAAATTTGAAGAGAGAGGTTAAGAGAGAGGGTAATAGAGTGGAGATAGACGCTAAGAGAGCAGAATAAGAATTGTTTTGCGTTCTTTTCAAGCAATTGAGGACTCGCTTTTAAAATCTCTGTCATAAAATAAACATTTTGAAGACAGGCGCTAAGAGAGTAATGAGATATCTCCTCCGTAAACACGTTCGTTCCCACGATTTTTCGACATACGCTGATTTTTGCCGCCTCCCGCAAACTCACGCCTACGGCGCTCAGACAGTGCTCCAGCGGCAAAGCTAAGTATATCGAAAAATCGCTCCACTCTCTATCGTTTTCGGAGGAGATATCTCATTACTCTCTTGGCTGTGTGTTGGCGAAACGCAAGGGAAATGAATTTCTCGTTTGGCATTAGATGTTTATCTTTTACAGGTGTGTTGGCGAAGCGCAGGGGAAATGAATTTCTCGTTTGGCATTAGATGTTTATCTTTTACAGGTGTATTGGCGAAACGTAGAGAAAATGAATTTCTCGTTTGGTATTAGATGTTTATCTTTTACAGGTGTGTTGGCGAAACGTAGAGAAAATGAATACTTACGGCTTATTTTGATATTTTAACAATTTCAACTGTAACTATAGATATGTATCTACAGGCGATTTAGAGTATATGGACTTTTCAACTGTAATCGTAGCTGTGTTTTACGGGCGTTATAGAGTACATGGACTTTTCAACTGTAATCGTAGCTGTGTTTTACGGTCATTATAGAGTATACGGATTTTTCAACCGTAACCGTGACTGTTTTTTTACGGCCATTATAGAGTATATGGATTTTTCAACCGTAACCGTAGCTGTTTTTTTACGGTCATTATAGAGTATATAGGCTTTTTAACCGTAACCATAGCTATATTTTTATGGTTGTTTTAAATTGTTTTGACTTTTTAACTGTAACCATAGATTAGTTAACGGATATAGCACTATATCAATTTGTGCAGTTTTGGAGATTTCCTTGAAATTGCCCAAAATAGTGTTTTCATAATAGGGCTATTGAAAAACTGTATATTTATAGGACTTAGAAAAGTTTAAAAGTTATAAACTGGTGGTATAATATTTAGAATGGAGAAAGGGTAGAATTTGAAATAGGAAGAGAAAGGAAGTAAAATGAAAAGGATTATTACGAAAAAGAGGATTGAGTTATTTGAAAGAGAATTGTATAGGGAGGAGAAGAAGAGGAGTACGATTGAAAAGTATATGAGAGATTTGAAGAAATTGGAGGAGTTTTTGGGAAGTCGAGCGGTGACGAAGGAGAGTATGATTCAATTTAAGGAGTGGTTGCAGGCGGGAGGGCAGTATGAAATTAGTAGTATTAATACATATCTTGCGGCGGCTAATCATTTTTGTGATAGTATGCAGTGGAAAGAGGCAAAAGTAAAGTTGCTAAGGAATCAGAAAGAGCTTTATGAGTCGGAAAATATGTATTTGACGAAAGAGGAATATAAGAAGCTTGTGTTTACTGCAAATTGGCAGGGGAAAAGTAGGTTGTCGCTGATTATGCAGACGATTGCGAGTACAGGTATTCGGATTAGTGAGTTATGTTTTATCACGGTGGAGTCTTTGAAAAAAGGGAAGGTTTCTGTGCATAATAAGGGAAAACGAAGAGTAATCTTTTATCCGGAAAAATTGCAGAAGATGTTGAGACAGTATGGGAGGGAGCAGGGAATTTCGTCTGGGATTCTTTTTCGAACGAAGGCGGGGAAGGCGGTGGACCGGAGTAATATTTGGAAGGAGATGAAAAGGCTCTGCGAGAAGGCAGGAGTGGCAGCAGAGAAGGTGTTTCCACATAATTTAAGGCATCTTTTTGCGAGGGAGTTTTATGAGATAAAGAAAGATATTTCAAAGCTTGCGGATGTACTTGGACATCAGAGTATAGAAACAACAAGAATCTATATAAAATCGACGGGATTAGAACATCAGAGAGTGTTAAATAGAATGAGAATGGTTTTGGGGGTGAGAAGGTTATCTTAAAGTTAGAGTGAGATGTGGATTACTCGGTAACAGGTTACTGAGAATTTTTATCTCAATTTTTAAAATGAATGAATTTTAGATGAAATAAAAGGGCAAAAGATTTCGGAAAATCCAGACAAAATAAAAAAGATTTTGAGATGGCTTATAGGCAAAATCAAAATCTTTTTGTAGATAATATGTATATGACTATATATAATTAATTGAAATTTTTGTATACGACATAATAAGAATTATGTGGTACAATCCTTACGTTTTCCTATTCTAGCATTGTTAATAAGAAAATGCAAGCTTATTTTTGTTAAAACTAATAAAAAAATGTACAAAAAATTAAGCCAAAATTTATTGTACATAGTTTGAATATTATGTTTTTGAAATGAATGGATCGATAAGGTCTTATTTTTTTGTGCAAAATTGCGGGTTAGAGCTATGCTACCACATAATTCTTATTATGTGGTCAATTGATAAATTGCTATTGTTCGATATGCATTTCCTTAGATGAATGATGGAAAATAGAGTTTTATTTTATTCAATTAAGATGAAATGAAGCGCTAAGATAAATCATTTCGCAAGAGAACAATAGCAAAATAAGGAAAATTGATATTTATATGTCTGTTTGCAGATAGTTATGAGTGAGGACTAGTATGTGGTATGTATT
>JAUUSJ010000241.1 GCA_030841965.1 Blautia sp. | reverse complement strand
CTATCGTTTTTCGAGGACATATCTCCTACCTCTCTTTGCTGTGTACTGGCAAAACGCTATAATGTTCTTTTTTATGTGAGTTGTTTGATTTTTTTATTTGCAAAAATTGGATGGTAGCTTTTAGGATGATAAAAAAGAGGGAGTACGGTCTTGTTGTCATAGACGGTAATCTATGATATAATGCAAATAAAAGTGAGTAGATTATAGAGGTCGCTAAATGTGCTAACTTATTTGGAATTTTAATTTAGAAGGGAGTTGGAAGATGGGACCGACTATTTCAATAGGAATGCAAGATTTTGAATTTTTGCGGGAGAATGAATGTTTTTTTGTGGATAAAACAGATTTTATTAAAGAATGGTGGGAGAATAAGGATGCGGTGACATTAATTACTCGTCCTAGGCGTTTTGGGAAGACTTTGAATTTGAGTATGCTAAATTGTTTTTTTTCTAGAGAATATGAAGGAAGAGGAGATTTGTTTGAGGGCTTATCTATTTGGAACGATGAAAAATATCATAGTCTTCAGGGAAGATATCCAGTTATTTTTTTTAGTTTTGCGAATATAAAGGGAAAAAATTTTGAAGCGGCGAGAGAGAGTATTCTTCAAGTTTTGGTAGAATTATATTCCAAGCATGAATATTTATTGAATGAGGGATTTTTAAATCAAAGAGAAGAAGAGTATTTTAATTCTGTTCATATGAAAATGTCAGATTCTACTGCTAGTCTATCATTAAACCGTCTATGTTCTTATTTGAGTCGTTATTATGGGAAAAAAGTATTAATTTTTTTGGATGAATATGATACGCCGCTACAAGAAGCTTATATCCATGGATATTGGGATAAGCTAACTGCATTTATTCGAGGGCTATTTAATTCTACTTTTAAGACAAATTTATACTTAGAAAGAGCTGTATTGACTGGAATTACCAGGGTGAGTAAGGAATCTATTTTTTCTGACTTGAATAATCTTATGGTAATAACAACTACTTCTGAAAAATATTGTACACAGTTTGGGTTTACAGAGGAAGAGGTTTTCCATGCATTGGAAGTTTATGGATTAGAGGAAAAAAGGGAAAAGGTAAAATGCTGGTATGATGGTTTTACGTTTGGAAATCATAAGGATATTTATAACCCATGGTCGATTACCTGTTTTTTGAATGAAGGAAGACTAAAAAGCTATTGGGCAAATACAAGCTCGAATAGTTTGATTGACAAGTTAATTCGAGAAGGTACGGCAAATATAAAGATGGATTTAGAGGCACTTTTATTGGGGAAAAACCTTGTGACGACAATAGACGAGGAAATTATTTTTGAGCAGTTAAGCCAAAATGATGATGCGGTTTGGAGTTTGTTTTTGGCTGCTGGATATTTAAAGATTGTATCTTTTCAGGAGGAAGAAGATGAAGCGCAGCAGCAATATTGTCTTTCTATTACGAATTTTGAAGTGAAAAAGATGTTTGAGAGATTGATTTCTAATTGGTTTAGAAATCCAGCGGTAAAGTATAGTGAATTTGTAAAAGCTATGTTTGCAGATGATGTAGAGTATATGAATCAGTTCATGAATGAAATGACAATGGCTATATTTAGCTCATTTGACACAGGAAAACATCCTTCCAAGAAAACAGAGCCAGAGAGATTTTATCATGGTTTTGTATTAGGATTGCTTGTAGATTCTAAAATTGATTATAAGATTACTTCAAATCGAGAAAGTGGATTTGGAAGATATGATGTTATATTGGAGCCTAGAGATAAAAAGAATAATGCTTATATCCTAGAGTTTAAAGTGAGAAATCCAAGAAAAGAAAAATCATTGGAGGAGACGGTAAAGACGGCTCTTAGACAGATAGAAGAGATGGAGTACGATAGAGAACTAGTAGAGCGAGGGATTTCAAAGGATAAAATTAGGCATTATGGGTTTGCTTTTGAGGGAAAAAAGGTATTAATAGGATAAGATTATGTTCAGGCGAAAAGGTGATTTTCCTCTGATACCTACAGCTGACTTTGTATTTTATGCTGGTGGAGGATGAGAGATGGGAGAGAAAAGTATTTGGGAGAAGACGATGAAAAGAATAACAATCTTTTCTGGTTTGACTATGATTGTTTTTGTGGCGCTCCATATCATATATGATAGAGGAATTTTTTTAACTTTAGCTATTACATTTGGAACAATCTGTTATCATTTTACAATGCGTCTGGCTGTTGGTTTCTTTTTTTATACTTTTGGCAAAAAAATGATAAATTATAAATCCAAATGGTTTTCTAAAAAAGCATTTGAGGTAGATTTCTATCATAGAATAAAAATGAAAAAATGGAAAAATAAGCTGCCTACATACTACCCAGAGGATTTTTCTGTCAAGGGACATACGATGGAGGAATTAAGACAGACAATATGTATTTCAGAAATCGGACATGAAACGATGATAGTTTTTAGCTATTTGCCCTTGCTTTTCTCCATTTTGTTTGGAGAGTTTTATGTATTTTTGATTACGTCTTTTTTTGCGGGTGGGATTGATTTTGTCTTTGTGATGGTGCAGCGATATAATCGGTTTCGACTTGAGAGGATATTGGAACGAAGGAAAAAGAGATGAATTTGTAGGTAAATATAGATATGAATTGGAGGATAGATATGATATTAATGGTTGCAGATGCTCCATGCAAGGTTTGAGGACGATGCATGGAGGCAATGGTCAGTGATTGACGAAGTCCTCGGACTTTGCGATTTGATTTAAAAGAAAAAATATAAAATCAAAGGAGCAAAGTTATAATGAAAAACTTAATAAATTTAATAAAGGAATTGAAAATATTTATTTTACTGTGGAGCACACAGGCTTTATCACAGCTTGGCAGTACGATGACGAATTTTGCATTAACTTTATGGTTGTATGAAAAGACAGGCTCTGCCCTACAGACAGCAATGTTGTCAATTTGTTCTTATGCACCGTATGTGCTGATGAGTATTTTTGCGGGCTCACTCAGTGACCGATGGGATAAGAAAAAGGTTATGTTAATTTGCGATACCTTTGCTGCATGTAGCACAGTTGTAGTTTTAATACTCTTAAAAACAGATTTGATTAGACCTTGGCATATGTATTTGCTAAATGCCATAAATGGACTAATGAATACCGTTCAGCAACCAGCAGGTGATGTAGCTATGACATTGATTACACCGAAGAAATTCTATCAAAGGGCGAGTGGTTTAAGATCATTTTCACAGTCACTTATTACAATCTTACATCCAGTATTTGCGACAACCGTATTTGCATTGGCGGGAATGGAGGCGGTGATTTATATCGATTTTTTCACTTTTGCAGTAGCATTTGTCACTCTATGTTTCTTTATCTCTATTCCAGATATTTCTAAGGAAGAAGCAGGGAAAAGAGAAACATTATTGGAGACAGTGAAAGTTGGCTTAAATTATTTAAGAGAGAATACACTTATTCTTTTATTAATTCTCTTTTTAGCTGCGGTGAATCTTGTTGCTTCTGCTTTTGATGCGGTTCTTCCAGCATATATTCTTCCAAGAGAAAACGGTGGAGAGGCGATGCTTGGAATTGTTACATCTTGTGCGGGAGTTGCGACATTAGTGGGAAGTTTAATAGCAACGATTGTCCCAGCTCCTAAAAATCGTATTAAGGTCATATATATTACTATGCTGATTTCACTTAGCATAGAAAATTTCATTTTAGCTTTTAGTAGGAGTCCATTTTTGTGGTGTGTAGGTCAGATAGTCGGTTGGTTGCCAGTGCCCTTAATGAATGCAAACTTAGATGTAATTCTTCGCTCGACGATTCCTGTTAAGCTACAGGGGCGAGTCTATTCTTGCCGAAATACATTGCAATTTTTCACGATTCCAATTGGTTTTTTTCTAGGAGGTTTTTTGGTAGATAAAATATGTGAGCCCATTATGGCAGGGGTATTGGACGATAGATTATTAGCCACATTTTTTGGTATTGGAAAAGGATCAGGAGCGGCGATGGTGATGTTTATTCTTGGCGTTGTTGGAACAGCGATTTGTCTGATATTTGGGCGAATTTTAGAGAGATATACATATGAAGAGAAGGGCTGAAGGGACGAGGAAAATAAAAATAGAGATTTATAATAGCTCGATTTAGAAATATGCCTAAGAAAGTTTCCTACGATAGTGTAAAATTTTTGTTTGTTGGATAATTTGGGTGGAATGGGGACAGAAGCAAAGAGAGTTCGGCAATATGTCCTCCAAAAACACGTTCGTTCCCACGGTTTTTCGACATACGCTGATTTT
>JAUUSJ010000240.1 GCA_030841965.1 Blautia sp. | reverse complement strand
GGGGCTTTCATCTCGGATACAAGTAACCGAGAATTCCCGCCCTAATTTCTTAAATGGAATGGGGATAGTATATCCAGATTTTACTTTCATGTCTCAGAAAACAGAAGAAGAAATCTTCTGGGAACATAATGGGAGAATGGATGACCCTATATATGCAAGATGCGCCATACAAAAAATACAAGCGTATGAAAATAATCATATTTTCCCAGGAGAAAGGCTGATACTCACATATGAAACAGAGAAAACAATTCTTGCTACACGGAAAATAGAACAATTAGTAAATAAATATATAGTAAATAAATATATAGTAAATTGATATGTCTGTTGACATAGACATCATCATTTGTTCTTTGGCTTATGTCTCGAACGCTTGGAGTTTTATAGTAAAAAATGATATAATCATATAATATTTTGCTAGAAATCATAAAAAGAGTACGATATTATCATGTTTAGATTCCGATGTGAATTTAGATAAAAATATTAAGTGGAAAATAATACAGAAAAAATAATGAGAATATGGAGGACAATTCTATGAATATGAGAGAGCGAAGAGATGCGCAGATGGCATATATTGCAGATGACAATGTATTTGAGGAGCAGTTAGTATGTAGAAAAATCTTACAAAAACTTAATTTTATGGACCGCTCTGATTTTGATGGTCTACAAAAAGTGGTAAAAGAATTACTTGGAAAGTCAGAAAATGCTTTTATCAATCCGCCATTTTACTGTGATTATGGAAAAAATATAGAAGTCGGTAAAAACTTTTTTGCCAATTATAATTGTACGATTTTGGATGTCGCAAAGGTTAAAATTGGAGATAATTGTCAGATGGCGCCGAATGTCGCAATCTACACCGCAGGTCATCCCGTTCATCCTACCACTCGAAATTCACTCTATGAGTACGGAAAAGAAATCACAATAGGAGATAATGTATGGATTGGCGGAAGCACAATTATCTGCCCAGGTGTACATATCGGAGATAATGTGGTAATTGGTGCGGGCAGTGTAGTCACAAAAGATATTCCAGAATGGTCTATCGCTGCTGGAAATCCTTGTCGTGTTATCCGTTCGATTACAGATGCAGATAAAAGAAAGCTTTTTAAAGATGAGGAAATCGATGATGAGGCGTGGAATGATATAGTAAGCAAAATGGAGTTTTAGTACATACAATAATGTCTGCTTAGGGACGGCTTGAGAGAACTTAATTGAGGATGTTTGATTCAAGTTAGTTCAGGAAAACTTAATTGAAGATATTCGATTGAGGACGGCGCAAGAAAATTTAATTGAGTATATTCGATTGAGGACGGCGCAAGAAAACTTAATTGAGTATATTCAATTGAGGACGGTTCAAGAAAAATTTAGTCGACAATGCTTCGCTATGAGCAGTTCAAAAAATAATTTATGGAAAGGGAGAAAAAAATGCTTGTAGACTATCATGTGCATACAGAATTTAGCGATGATTCTGTCTATCCGATGGAAAATGTTGTAAGAGATGCTATTTCTATGGGATTAGATGAGATTTGTTTTACAGACCATGTGGATTATGGGATAAAGGATGACTGGGACAGTGGAAAAGAAATACAGTATCGAGATGGAGAGCCATTTGCGAATGTAGATTATCCAAAATACGATGCGAAGATTAGAGAGCTCCAAAAAAGATATAAAAACCAGATTTCCCTTAAAATGGGAATGGAGTTTGGAATTCAGATGCATACGATTCCTCAGTTTGAGCGACTTTTCTCAAGATATCCATTTGATTTTATCATTCTATCTGTTCACCAGGTGGAGGATAAGGAGTTTTGGACTCAAGATTTCCAGCAGGGAAGAACACAAAAAGAATATAATGAACGCTATTATGATGAAATGCTTCAATTAGTGAAGTCTTATAAAAATTATAGCGTGCTCGGTCATATGGATTTAATTACGCGCTACGATAAAGCTGGAATTTATCCATTTGAGAAAGTAAGAGATTATATTGAGGAAATTTTAAAGATTGTGATAGCAGATGGAAAGGGAATAGAGATTAATACTTCCTATCACAGATATGGGCTTAAGGATACAACCCCGTCTATCGATATTTTAAAACTATATCGTAAGCTGGGAGGAGAAATCATCACAATAGGAAGCGACAGCCATGCTCCACAGCATTTGGGTACTTATATAGACGAGGCGAAAAAGATACTAAAAGAAATAGGTTTTGAATATTTTTGTACCTATGAGAAGATGAATCCAGTTTTTCACAAAATTTTATAGAGATTTGAGATTTAGGTCAGGGAATTTCATAAAAATATCTCTTTTATCGATAGAAATTGACGAAATTTAATAAAAGAAGAACTCCTGCTGGCAGTAAGAGAAATGATTATGGCAGAGTTGACGGAGAGAGAAGAACGAGGAGAAATATAAAGATACAACATTTGGATATATTTTAACCTCTTTTGAACATTGCATTTTTAACCTAATATTTTATACTTAAAATCATAGAATGATATCAGGCTCGAAAGGTCAGAAACCTTTTTGAACCCAATATTATAGAATGCAGTATAGAAACAAAGTAACCAAAAAACTAGAAATATATTTTATTTCACACAACAGGAGGTTAAAATGAAAGAACAAAAAATATTCCCACAAAATATCCTATCCCATCCAGACTTTATTGAGCTGGGTTTAGAGAGAAAATCTCTTGAGTTTACTCAAATTTCTTCTTCTATTACAAGCAATGATGTATCACTTTCTTTTGAAATTCGTGATGATAGAATGGATATTTTCATTACCGCAAAAGAGACAGAACTTAGATATGTCAAAATAAAGTGGAATCGTCCTCTTTTAGAGACAGCGAAGGTTCTCGGAGATACATGGGAGAGAGGATATGGAGATTTGGAGTGGACATCTCTCGCTAAAAGACAGGAAGAAACAGCCTTTATGCCTTGGTATTTTTTCATGGAAGAGAAAGGCAAGACAATAGGAACTGGCGTGATGGTTCGTCCAGCCGCTCTTTGCTATTGGAAATTAGACAAAGATGGCATTATTTTATATGCGGATATTCAAAACGGAGGAAATCCAGTCCATTTAAATGGTAGAACAATCAAGATTGCATCGATAGTGAATCGTCAGTATACCGAATGTACTTCATTTGAAGCTTGTCATGAATTTTGCAAACAAATGTGTCAAGACCCTATTTTTCCAAAAGAGCCTATCTATGGCAGCAATAATTGGTACTATGCGTACGGAGACAGCTCTGAGGAAGAAATTTTGAGTGATACAGATTATATTATGGAACTCACAGAGGGAATCGAGAATCGCCCTTATATGGTAGTAGATGACTGCTGGCAGGAAAATCATAGACTTGACGAGTATAACGGAGGACCTTGGACAAAGGGAAATGCAAAGTTTCCAAGTATGAAAAAATTAGCCGAGGAGATTGAAAAAAGAGGAGCAAAGCCTGGCATTTGGTTTCGACCTCTCCTCAATGAATCTAAGGCGATTCCTGATTCATGGCGACTTTCTATTAACGGATGCTTAGACCCATCTAGGCCAGAGGTTCTTCGCTATGTGAAGGCTGATATTACAAGAATCTGTGAGTGGGGATATCGTCTCATTAAACATGATTTCTCAACATTCGATATTACAGGAAATTGGGGATTTCAGATGCTTCCGCTTATGTGTAAGCCAGAGGTAGAGTTTTACGATAAGACAAAGACCACCGCAGAGATTATCACAAATTTCTACGCCGCCATCTATGATGCAGCTAAACCATTTGATGCAATTATCCTTGGATGTAATACAGTTGGACATCTCGGGGCTGGTTTAATGCAGATGAACCGTGTCGGAGATGATACAAGTGGAAAGGACTGGGCGATTACGAGAAAGACAGGAGTCAATACACTCGCTTTTCGTCTTATGCAACATAGAGCTTTCTATGATATCGATGCAGACTGTGTCGGCATTCTAGGTCCAATTTCCTGGAAATACAATAAACAGTGGACCGAAGTGCTTGCAAATAGTGGTTCTCCTCTCTTTATATCGGCAAAACCTGGTGTTATGACAGAGGAAGAGAAAAAGGAAATGCATGATTATCTGGAAATTTCTTCGAGACAGGAAGTAAAGAGTATTCCGGTAGATTGGATGGAAAACTTCCGTCCGACGGTGTGGAGCGATGGGGAGAGAGAGTATCGCTATAATTGGGATTAGGAAAGAGGAATGGAATTTTTTAGGGGATGGGGAGGGGAGGAGAGTGGAGGGAGAGTGGAGGGAGACGCGAAGAGAGGCAGGAGATATGTCCTCGAAAAACACGTTCGTTCCCACGGTTTTTCGA
>JAUUSJ010000016.1 GCA_030841965.1 Blautia sp. | reverse complement strand
ATGTCGAAAAATCGTGGGAACGAACGTGTTTACGGCACATATCTCTCCTTGCTCTCTCGGCGTCCCCCTCACCCTCACCCATCCTTTTGCACTCACACCCCTATGAAATCATCAAAAAATATATGGTACGGTCTTGTTTGCTCGCTGAGGATAATTCCACTTCCACCTTCTGTCCAAGTCGATACACCTTCCCTGTAAATTCTCCCTCCATACAACAATTCCTCTCATCATACTCAAAATAATCTGCCATAAACTCTAGAGGTATCATCCCCTCGATTGTATTTGGAAGCTCCACATAGATGGCATGTTCTGTCATTCCAGAAATTACCCCCTCATAGCGTTCCTTTAAATGCTCCTGCACATACTCAATCTTCTTAAGCTTCCTCAAATCTCTCTCTGCCTGTTCCGCAACTCTCTCCCTTTTCGAGGATTGCAGGGCTATCTTATCTAAAATTCCCTCATAATGCTCTCTTCTCTTCCCCTCGATTCCATATTTTAAATTCTCCTTTATAATACGATGAATCTGCAAATCTGGATATCGGCGAATCGGAGACGTAAAATGACAGTAATACTGCATGGACAACCCAAAATGACCGCTGTTTTGCGTCGTATACCTCGCCTGCTTCATTGAGCGAAGCGCTAATCGGCTAATCAAAGCTTCCTCTGGTGTTCCCTCAATTTTAGCAAGTAATTTTTGAATCTCCTTTGGATGCATCTTCTCTCGCCCTATTTTAATATAATATCCAAAATTCTGAATTAAAACAGAAAACTTCTCCATCCTATCTTTATCTGGAGTTTCATGAATACGGTATACGAATGGAATTCCCTGCCAATAATAATCTTCCGCCACCGTCTCATTTGCGAGCAACATAAAATCCTCAATCAACCTTGTCGCATCATTTCTCTCATACTCCTTGATTTCGATTGGCGCATCCTGCTCGTCCAATATAATCTTCGACTCTGGAAAATCAAAATCAATAGACCCCTTCTCTCTCCTCTTTTGACGAAGAACAAAAGACAAATCCCTCATCTCCTCTAACATCTCGACAAGCTCACTGTACTTTTTTCTCTCCTCCTCATCCCCGTCCAAAATCTTTTGAACAGAAGTATAGGTCATTCTTCTGTTGGAACAAATGACAGACTCCACAATCTCATGTTCCATCACACGACCATTCTTGTCCACATCCATCATGCAGCTAAGTGTCAGCCTATCTACTCCCTCATTTAGAGAACAGATTCCGTTGGAGAGCTCCTTCGGCAACATCGGGATAACTCGGTTAATAAGATAGACACTCGTCCCCCTCTCAATCGCCTCCTTATCAAGTGCAGAGTTCTCTCTCACATAATGACTTACATCTGCGATATGCACTCCTAATCGCCATCCATAATCCGTCCTTTTTAGGGAAATCGCATCGTCCAAATCCTTTGCGTCCTCCCCGTCAATTGTAATCGTCAAGATATCCGTAAAATCGGAGCGATTCTCCTTCTCAAATGCCGGGACTTCTTTATCAATTTTCCCAACTTCCCGGTAAATCTCATCGGAAAACTCCTGTCGTAGCTCATACTGATTTACGATAGAGCCAAAATCACTTCTCGGATCATTTAAATCCCCGAGCACTTCTAAAATATTTCCAGTCGGACTTTCTCGAAATCCATCCCCGTAATCTATGACCTCCACGACAACCTTATATCCATTTGGAACTCCCTTTGCATTGCTTTTTGGAATAAAAATATCTGCGTAAAACTTTCCCTCATCCGGCACAACAAAGCCAAAATTTTTCTGTCTTTGAAAGACACCGACGATCTTTTTCATTCCTCTTTCTAATACGCGGATAATTTCTCCCTCTCTCTTTTGGTTACCATATCGAGAGGGAAGCTTTGTGATTTTCACGAGAACTCTATCCTTATGAAATGCGTCCTTTGTGTCAGCCGCAGGAATAAAAATCTCATCACTGCCATCCTCCGGCGTGACAAAGCCAAAACCTCTTCTTGTCCCTTGGAAGTTTCCCGTGATATACTGGTCTTTCACAGGCTTTAGAAGCCCTCTCTTTGTTCTTATAATCTTCCCCTCTTCGATTAACTCTTCTAAAATTCTCTTCAACTCTTCTCTTTGCTCACCCTGCGCTCCTAAAAAAAACGCAAGCTCTTTTTCCTTCATCGGTTTATATAAATCATCATATATTAAATTTAAAACAATCTGTTTTCTATCCATCTATTTTCCTTTCTGCGTATTCATATTCCTTGTAGAACGGTTTTGCCATTTCCTCGCTTAAAGAGCATACCGCATCGTATATTCTTTTGGCTTTCTTATAAAACAGCGAAAAAAAAGAACCACTGCATTCGATGCAATAGCTCTTCTTTTGTATCTCCTAAAGCGGACATGTCTTTTTCATAGACCATTCTACAAAATTAAATCAAGCATAGGACAACCGCTAAAACGAAATATAAAATAATTCCAATCGTCGTATAGCGGACGAGCTTTCCCTCTTTCGAGCGGGACTTAATCTTCGTCCAATATCCGTCACTGCTACCTGATAGCAGACTAGCGCCAAATCCTGCCTGTTTTCCCTCTTGCATCAATATCATCACAACGAGTGCAACGCATAAAATAATAAATACAATTGTAAGTGCTGTCTTCATTATGACACCTCCCTCTTTTCCTATCTCTATCTCATCCTCTGTCTATCGACAGAATCTTCTTTCTCACTCAGCTTTTTATAGAATATCATAACCCGAATAGAATTACAAGATTTTTTAACATAAATTTTTCTTTTGACCCTGGTATCCATTTATTTTAAATTATAGGCATACTGAAGAAGAGTCCTCGCATCCGTCCATCGCTTTGACTCCGTCGTTGCCCCGAGAGTTACCGATATATACGTCTTCCCATTTTTTGCCTTCACAGCTCCCACAAAACAGTTTCCCGCTTTTTTTGTATATCCTGTCTTCATTCCAATTACTCCCTTAGTCTTACCTAAAAGCTCATTTGTCGTATAAACCTTATAAGAATAACCCTTTCCACTCTTAAAACGATAGGAAGTCGTCGCAATAATCTGCTTAAAAGTAGAATTTTTGAGCGCATACCGTGCCATTTTCGACAAATCAAGCGCTGTGCTATAATGATTCACTCCATTATCCAACCCATTTGGAGTGACAAAATTCGTATTCGTACATCCAATCGTTCTCGCTTTTTCGTTCATTTTTTTTGCAAACTTTGTCGTGGAGCCACTCACATACTCGGCAAGAGCAATCGCCGTATCATTATGAGAAGGCAACATCAACGAATAAAGCAAATCTTTCTTTTTAAATACATCTCCCTTTCTCATTCCAAGTTTCGTCGCACTAGACGGAATCTTTGTCACATTTGCCGACGCCACTATCTTATCACTTAGGCTTTCCTTTTCTAGCGCCAAAATACAAGTCATTATCTTCGTTGTACTCGCATTGGCATGAGCCTTATTTTCATTTTTACTATAAATAATTTTTCCCGTGCTCGCCTCTACCAAAATGGCACAATCTGAATATATCGTAAGCTTTGGTCCTTGATATAATAATTTTCCACTACTGTCAAAATAATAATCCTGCCCGCCAATCTTTCTTTTTCCTGTGACAGCTCGCCCTTCCCCGTCAAAATAATATCGATTTCCACTTTTTGTGAGCCATCCAATCTTCATAGAACCGTCTTTTTTCACATAATACCTATGTCCATTCGAAATAATCCACGTACTAGTATACATATTTCCCTCGGAAGCTTTTCCAAAATAATATCTGACTCCCCCAATTGTATGCCATCCATAATACCGCACTCCATCTTTCCCAAAATAGTATTTCTTCCCCGTACTTGTTGACAACCAACCTCTCGCTCTTACACCATTGGTTTTTAAATAATATCGATGCGTATTATCTACAATAACCCACTTCTTTTTATACATATACCCCTCTGACTTCTTGCCAAAATAGTAATATTCTCCCCCAAGCTCCTGCCAGCCAGATTGCCGATATCCTTTCTCAGAAAAATAATAAGTTCGCCCACTAATATTGACAATCCTATTTTTCACCAAACTTCCATTCTTCTTCTGATATACCCATTCCCCATTGCTCTTTTTTACAAACTTTCCACCCGAAATTGTCTCTATATTTTTCACAGACAAAGTATCGGCCTGCACTTCACATGAAAAAATCATAAAAAAGACAAAAGAAAATATAAGAAATAGACTTCCAAACCTAATTTTTCGCTTATCTTTCTTCATTCTTTCGCAACCCCCTCCTTATTTTTCTAGAAATGCTCTTTATCTACCAATTTTTATTCTAAGATATTCGTCAAGGTTGTATCTGTAAAGAACGTATTCGCATTATATAAATATAAAATCTTATTAACTTCCTCTGTCTTAATTAACTCCTGAATATCTCCATAATAATATCTTGGGTCCACAACCAAGATTTCGGAATAATGTTGCGTCAAAAATGGAATAAAACAATTCGCATAGGAATCCTTAAATACTAATAGGACCGCCTCATTCTCAACTGTCGATTGAATTTTAATAAGACTATGATTCCCATCTAAAAATACTTCATAGCTCTCCTTTGTACTCAACTTTTCATGATTATATAGGCTCGCTGTTTTCTTCTTTTCTTCTACATAATTGACTACAGAATAGACAGAGTTCTTTTTAGGAAAATAAATATCAATCACATCCCTATGATTCATATAAAATCCACTCGTATAAGTAAGAGAGCCCTGAAAATTATCATATACAGCTAATTTTGTATACTCCACATCTTTTTTCAAGTTTAACGACTTCTTTGCCTCCTTATATGCAATATATGCCCCTTCTGTTGTCCAGTGATGGTCTGTGTGATAATAAAGCTCCTTATCTTTATTTTTTCGGAATACCTCTCTCACATCGATAGTCCGTCCTCCCTGCTCCTCAAAATATGAAAAAAACTCATCCATTCTCTTATCTTGACTCTTTAATGAAATTCCTCTTGGCACCTTATCTTCTAAAATATTGATCGAAGTTGGAACCATCAAAAAATACTGTTGTATATTCGAGTTTTTTTCCATAAACTTTTTCATCACCTCTAATTTTTTTTGATGATTTTCCTCGCTATAAGGTGAGAACCTCTCCATCAGATATCCATCTTCTCCGCGAATCACTCCATTTGCTTCCCTATCTCCCATTGCGATAGATACAATGGATTTTAATTTTACAAAAAGATTCCGAAACGGAAACTGGTCGTTTTTATACTGTTCAAACTCCGACTCAAACTCACCAGATAATACTCCATCAACCGATATTTGCGGTCTTGTTGTCAACATCCGGTTTTCTTCCTCTGAAAAAACAGTATCTCTCTTTAAAAATCCAATCAAAAGAAATAAAATTAAAACTGCTAAAAAGATAATTCCCATCTCCAAAATAAATATTTTTTGTTTTTTCTTTTCTCTGTCTTCCATTTTCTTTCTCCTCATCAAAATCTAAAATACAAAAATGGATTATAGGTATCATATACTAAAAAGGCAACCGACAAGATAAATAATATCAAATTAAGTAATATCGCTATATGTGGATATTCTCTGAGCAATTTTCTAAAACATCTGATTGGATATTTTCCACAACAGACAATGCATATAAGAAAGAGCCAAAAATTACATCTCAAAAAATATCCGGCCGTTGTATCTACCAAAATTCTAGAAGACCCAAACATACTCTTTAGATAAAGCCAGGCTTCCCCAAAGGAGTTGCTCATAAATAATACCCATCCAAGAATTACCAAAATCATCGTATAAATACGCTGTATAAAAGACGGCATTTTTTCTAGATAACCCGACAAAAAATATTTCTCAATTAGGAGAAGAATTCCATAATAAAGCCCCCATATAATAAAATTCCAACTTGCTCCATGCCAAAGTCCCGTCAAAAACCAGACAATCAAAATATTTCTAATATGTCTAAACGCCGAAACTCGATTTCCTCCGAGTGGTATATATACATATTCTCGAAACCATGTTCCAAGTGAAATATGCCATCTCCTCCAAAATTCTGTCACAGATTTCGATAAATAAGGATAGTCAAAGTTTTTCAAAAACTCAAATCCAAATATTTTCCCAAGTCCAATCGCCATATCGGAGTATCCGCTAAAATCAAAATAAATTTGGAGAGTATAGGCGATCGCTCCAATCCACGCAGTTGTCACACTTCTAGAATACGTCTCCATCTGCTGTATCGTTGTCGCAAGATTCCCTATATTATTGGCCAATAATACTTTTTTAGAGAGACCTTTTATAAAAATCTCAGCTCCAATTCCTAGCTGTCCCCTTAATTGCTTTCTCATAAACTTTCTCATTTTCAGTTGTTTTTCTATGTCTATGTATTTTACAATCGGTCCTGCAATCAACTGTGGGAACATTGTGACATATACAGCAAAATCTATAAATCTTCGCTGTGCTTTTACTTTTCCCAAATATACATCTATCACATAGGATAATGTCTGAAATGTATAAAAAGAAATTCCAATCGGAAGTGCAAGTTCTTCATATGGAAGGTGAAAAATAGAACATACAAACCCCGCATATTTAAAATAAAATAATACAAATAAATCTACTATGACCGCAAAAACAAAGTCAAATCTACATTTTATCCTATTTTCTCGCTCCGCCTCTATGTCCAATCCGACATAATAATTAAATACGACAGAAAATAACATTAAAATAATATAGACGGGCTCTCCCCACGCATAAAATAGACAGCTTGCAATTAATAAAACCAAATTTTTCTTTCTCTGTGGCACAAGATAATAAATAATAATTGTAATAGGCAAAAAACTAAACAAAAAATATATACTGCTAAAAACCATTTTTCATTTTCCTCTTTATCTTCCTCATTCAATGATAGAATCAAACCGTTTCTTCCAATCTGCCGCATTTTTCGATACAGCAAAAAATAGATAATCCCCTTTCACTTCCAGCTTTGCTTTTTCCAATATAGCACTCTGTTCAACCCCATAATTGGCAAAACTTTTTTTCTGGCTTTCGAGACGCTCCAAGGCAGCTTCTTTTACTGTAGATATATCCTCTTTTTCTCTCACTTTGGCGATAAAAACCTCTTCCACAGACATAATCTCATTTGGAATATAAAGTATGTAACCGTCTAATACTTGCTCATCCAAATTATAATATTTTCTCAGATTTTTTCTCCCCGCTTTTTTCATAGTTGCCTCTACTTTGTCAAACTCCATCTCTTCCTTTATCGTATCCATAGAAACGTCCCTCACTTCATCTTTCTTATGAAGAAATACTAAGAAACAGAGCAAAAATATGACGCAACCATATTTTATCAACTTTATTTTCAATAATCTTTTTTTCTGCTGTACTCTTTTTCTTCTCATTTTCTTCTATCCCCTATATTAATCCAAATTTCTCTCCTAAAAATGTCAACCACAACGCATAATAAGCGTATCCAGGATGCTGTCCATCTTCCTCATACAAATCATCCCGCCCCTCTATAATCGCTGTACTATCTGCAAAAATAATATCTTGCTCCTCGCACATTTTTTCTAAAGCTTCATTAAATAGAGATGTATTCCCCAATACAGGTTTTCTATCGATCGCAAACTGCTGCACAGGAATTAACCCACAAATACATATTCTCGTATCAGGAAGAGCCTCTTTTATCTTTGTAATCTGAGTGATATAATCCTGTGTATATTTCTCCACATCATTTCCATAATATTCCATATCATTAATTCCAAACATGAAAAAGACATTGCGAGGCTGCAATGCAATTGCCTGCTCTATCAACTCATCCGCCTGCCAGATGCAACATCCACGCTTATATACAATCTCATCGCTATACAAAATTTCATAATCACTCATTCCCTCTATAAAAGAATCTCCGATAAAGACAGAATTTTCAAATTTTTTCTTTAAGACAGATAATTCCAAAGGGTTGGTTTTCCATCTTAGACATTCGCTATTTGGCTTTATATTATTTTGCATTTTTTCCTGCATTTCAGTGAGTTTTTGCTGTGCCTTGGAAAGAGGAGTACCGTCCAATTTTGTCAGCCTATCATATCCCTCTTCTATGTCTACATCTATATTTTTTTGCACAACGAGCTGCTCTCTCATCCAAAATATACAAACTATGCTCAAAATGATAAAAACCCCATAAAAAATTATCTTATTCTCTAATAAGTTTTGTAGATTCATTTTCTTTTTTTCCATCAAAACTTCTTTTCTCATATTCCTTTTCATATATTTCACCTAAACTTGTTTTACTCTAACAGACAGCGACAAAAACTAACTCAAAAGATTATGTATCGTATCGATAATCGTTGTATTCGCTACAATTGAAATATTATTCAATAAAATCAAGTCCTGTATATTGTGTTGCTTTACATAATCTAAAATATTCATATCCGAATATCGAAAATCTACAGCATAAACCGTCTGATAATGGTCCACAAGAAATGGAATAAAGACATTCCCGTAAGATTCTTTCAAAACCAGGCAGGAGGAACCATCACTGATATTCGGATTTTCAATAATCGTCAATGGATTATCCCCACCTAGAAACAAATCATACTTTGCTCCAATCTTCCAATCCGCTGCATCTTGAATTAACGCCCAGTCATGCTGCGAACCATCCGCTCTCCAGACTTTCATCTGATTGGTTCCTTTTGGAAGATAGGCTGTAACTTGGTCTGGATTTGCCTTCATAGCTGCAGCAGCATTTGGACTTTGACCTTTTAACTCAAAATAATAAGAACCCAAAAAGTCTCCATATTCTTTTTTCTCAAAATAATCCAAACTATGAGCCGTTATTCCTTTTTTCTCGCAAAATTTTTGATATGCATAATAAGCTCCTATTTGTGTCCAATGATGGTCGGTCCTAAAAAATAAATATTCATTATTATGTTCTCTTAATATATTATACGCATCCACCGTATTTACATTTTCATTCAGCCGACTATAATAGTACTCAATTGCCTGCACTTCATCTGAACCTCCCATTTTATCAAGCTCTTCCTGCGACAATATCACTCTAGAATTATTTGGAATTAGCATAGAATATACATTCGTCTGACCTGCAAGCTCATTTGCCACCTGATTTAAGGTAGATATATATATATCGGCGGAGTTTTGTACATAGTAATAAATATTATAAGCCGCATCTTTTTTTATATATAATCCCCCTGTAACCTGTTTTTGAAACTCCTGATCTATCTGTTTGGAATCTGGCGGTTCTACCTTTCTTACTTCCTTTTCCTCGTCAGATACCATAGTTGAATCAGCTTCCGCTACAGTACTTGTCGCAGTCGTACTTATCGTAGTTTCATTTTCCTCTTCTTTTTCCTCTGTCTGAACCGTTGGAATCTCATCTCCTGATATATTTCCACCGACTATTTTCGTCTCTGGCGTCATTCCATATAATGATTTTACTCTCTGATCGGCAACTATCAATCCATCTCTCATCGGATAAGTATCGGAATACCATAATGAGATATCTGAAAAATAAGAGCCATCCAAAAAAGAAGAAACCGTAAACTTCGGAAATTTTGTTAAATTTCTTTTTTCCTCCATCGATACGGTCGGTCTAAGAGGTAAAATCATTCCGAAAAACATTCCTCCGACTAAAACAATCAAAAACATACTAATTCCGATTAAACGAGATTTATATTCTATTTTCTCTTTTTGACGTGGTATCTTCCTTCGTTTCATCCTTCATCCTCCTGCTTTCGTATTTTTTATATTCTTTTATCCTCTCTCTAAACGCTTCTTAAACTTTTTAAAATTGGAAGTATAAAAAAGGATTATAGCTTGCCCCAACCAATGATAATGTCGATAAAATTAACATAAGAGCTGGAGTAAACATATCAATATAATTGCCAATTACAAAGATTGTCCTCTCTCTTTTTCCAAAATCCTTTATTATATTATGAATCCATTTTCCAAGAGGTGTCACTGCGATAACCGCCACAATGATAAAAAATACATTTTCCAAAAGCAAGGTTTCTACCTGAGAATCAAAAACACTCGGTATTCCCCTTCCAAGCATTCTTCTTATTACAAACCAAAGTGTATGAATATTTTCAAATCGAAAAATCGTCCATCCCACCATAATAACAAGTAATGTATAAATATGACCTATTATATTTGGCATTCGATTTTTTATTATAAATCGCTCCAGCAACAAAAACATGAAATAATACATTCCCCATAATATATAATTCCAGCTTGCTCCATGCCACATTCCCGTTAAAAACCATACAATAAACATATTTCTTATATATTTTAATGTTGAGCACCGATTTCCTCCAAGCGGAATATATACATAATCTCGAAAAAAGGTACTAAGAGAAATATGCCATCTTCTCCAAAAATCCTGCACAGACTTTGCTATATAAGGATAGTTAAAATTTTCTAGATAATGAAATCCTACCATTCTTCCCATTCCGATAGCCATATCAGAATACGCTGAAAAATCGAGATAAATTTGTAATGTATAAAAGAACACGCCTATCCATAATCCCGCCAGAGATTGCTCAGCCAACGCCGAAATTCCTTCTGGCAATAAAGTATCCGCAATCGATGCACATGAATTTGCCAATATCGCCTTTTTAGCCAGCCCAACGGAAAATCTTCGTATTCCCCCATAAAAATCATATTCCGTCACTTTCCGGTTCTCAATCTCATTTGCAACTGTCTCATAGCGAACAATAGGACCTGCGATACACTGGTGAAATAAACTCGAATATAAGAGCAATTTCCAGTACGATTTCTGAGCCTTCACCTGCCCTCTATATACATCTATAACATATGATAATAACTGAAACGTATAAAAAGAAATTCCTATCGGAAGAACAATATCTGGCAACGTCTCTGGAAATCCTGTCACCATCCTAATATTTCTCAAAAAGAATTTTAGATACTTAAAAATCCCCAACAGCAATAATAAACTGGCACATGCAATCACCAAATTTATCTTGGCTGCTTTTATCATTCCCCCTCTTTTTTGTTGATATTTTTCTATCCTCTTCGCAAAAAACCAACAAATAAACGTTTCTCCCATCAATAATACAAGATACTTAGGACCTCCCCAGGAATAAAAAATTAATGAAAAAACTAAAAGCACTATATTTCTATAACGCTGAGGAGATAAAAAATAGACAATTAAATTTAGTGAAAAGAATAAGAATACAAATAATAAACTTGAAAACACCATTTTTTTCATTCCCCCTCTTTTGATACAAACAATTTTTCAAAAATTACTTTCCAGTCTTTTATATCATATTCCATATTTTATATTCTTTATAAAATATGAAATATAATATAAATATATTAACGCACTATTTTATAGAAAGTAATAATTACTTCATAAAATATCATAAATACGTTTCTAAAATTATATATTTATGTTATATTTTAGTAAAGTTTATTGTGATTTCTTTATTATATACTTGTTATCTTAAAAAGTCTACTATCAAAAATGACATTTATTTGACTCCTTGTATGTAATATTTTAACAAAATATTACATACATAATACTATACCTAATTATATGACAAGGGAAATTGTCAGGAAATTCATTGTATTATCTCAGTATTAGAAGTCAATTCCAAAGAATTATCTATTTTTAAATAGAATATGATACAAATTTTTCTTTTTTCTCTGCTCTTTTGGCTGCGAAAATGAACTGTCAAAAAACTGTTTTTTGAATATCTTCATATGACTTAATTTCTCCGTATCTTCTTGAACCAAATTGATATCCTCCGTTTGTCGAATTGCTTCAGCACTCTCATCCAATATCGGTACTATTATAATCGCAGAAATATTATCACATTCTTTTCTTGCTTTTATTACCTCTATCATTTCATTTATTTCTTCTTTTATATGTATCTCGTCTTGCATATTCATATAGGCAAACTTCTTTTCAAATTCTTCTAGACGCACCACATGTCGAAAACCATCCGAACATAACATATATACATGATTTGGTTTTAATTTTCCAACGATAAATTCCGGAGAAATTCTGCTCGTCGCACCTACGCACTGAGTAAGTATATGCCCCTCTGGGTCCTTTTCCGCCTGCTTAGATGTAATCTCACCCCTTTTTACTTTCATAGAAACCTTCGTGTGGTCAGAAGTTAATACTCTGGAATCTTCTCCAAGCTCATAGACACGGCTATCTCCTATATTTAAAATAATATACGTATCCTCTATAATAAACATCGCCACAACTGTCGTTCCAAGCTGAATCCCCTCCTGCATTCCATATATTAGGAGTCTTTGATTTACAGATTCATAAACCTGTATCCACTGATTTTTTAATCTCTCAATATCAAATTCTCTCACAGAAAATAATTCTAATTCTTCCTCGAACCATCTTTCAAACGCTTGTACTAGAGTATTACTCGCCACCTCACCTTTTTGCAAGCCACCCATTCCATCACATACAACCGCAAACACTATATTTTTCCCACTTAAAGTAGAAGCTTTCCGAAATGCTACCTTATCTTGATTTACTTTTTTTACACTCCCCTGGTCAGTACTTGCATTTATCAAAAATTTCATATGCTCTTTATCTTCTCCTCTATAAAAATGAACCTAATATTGTAAAAACTCAAACTCTTCATCCGCCAGCTTAATTCTACATTGATGTTTAATCGCTATTTTTTGCCCCTTTGAGAGCCGCACTCCGTCCACAAAGGTTCCGTTTGTAGAATCCATATCCCTAATATAGAATTGATTATTATTCCAAGAAACTTCAATATGTTGTGCACTAATTGCTCCATTACCCCTAATCTCATAGTCGGCATACAGAACTTCTCCTCTTCCTATAATAAACGGATTCTTTACAAGAACAATCATCTCATCCCCTCTCTGACGAATCATACGCGGCATAAGCTTTTGTTCTTCTGAAAATACAATCGTCCCCGTTCCTCCTATTAACGGTTCCTCAATTACCATACCTTGGGCTGAACCTGGAATATTAAACCCTTCAGCACCGTAAGACTTTGCATCTTTTCCTTTCTTTCTTTTTGATTTCTTAGGAGTTTTTTCTTTCTTTTTTCCAAATATCCAAAATCCTTTTTTTTCTTTCTTTTCCTTTTTTAATTCCTGTTCCGTAACTCCATAATATTCTTTTTGTGAATATGGATTATCTACAATATTAGGGATACTTACCTCCTGCCAATACTGATTCATTTCCTGTGAATATGGATTATTCACTTCCTGCAAATATGGATTATTCCCTCCCTGCTGATACGGATTGTTTTCTCCTTGATAACTACCAAAAGATTCATAGCTTGGCTGTGGTGCAATATAATAATCTCCTCCACTCTCTTTTTCGCTTGGCATTATCTCTTTTTCCTTATTTCCTTCTTGCTCTGCTTCCTGCTTAATAGATCCTGAACTTCTAATCACTGTTTTTAGTTCTTCACTCTTTACGCTCTGCACACAATTTAAATAATTTAAAAGTATTCCAATAATTCCACTCTCTTCCTTTTTTTCAAACCGAATATCCATCAACAATAGCTTAAAAAATCGAATTAAATCTGTTGAATTTTGCTGATTTTGTATTGGAATACATATTAAATTCCACGTATCATTTTCTTTTTCTTTATAAACATATCTCGTATCAAACAAAATATTTTTTGAAGTCATCATATAACTGGATAAATTATCAATGGTATCTACAATATTACATAAAATATGGCTCAATTCTTCTTTTGTTATCGCATTAGCACAAATATCCGTTAACGGAATATATTCTGTAATATTATACTTAATCATCCTATTTTCCTCTATTTGTGAATATATAGGATGAATTAAACCTTTAATTTCATTGTTCGTCATCATTCCCATATCAAATTTATCTAATTGTTCATTTTCATTCAATTTACATACTAGCCAACTTTGTTCTCCTTGGTTTTCTTTATACAAATCCATTTCTAAGCATCCTCCCTTACAATTTTTCCACTGCCTTATGTCCCGCTATTATCAATTTTTCAATATATTTTATTGATATAAATCTAACTGAATCAAACTCCAAGTATCATTCTTTACTGATGCCACACCGCTATCACAAAAAGGATTTGCATCTTCAAATTTTGCGTCTATCATAATTTTATTGTTTAAGTCAATATATCCCCATAATCCTTGTATCTTTACAGGGGCAAACTCCACGCTAAATCCCTTTGCATCTTCATATTGATAATCAATTACTACTTCTCCTTTTTCATTTACAAATCCCCATTTTCCATTATTTTTTACAGCAGTCGGTTCTGTAGAAACAAAAGGCTTGCCATCTTCAAATGTCAAATCTGATACCTTTTCCCCTTTTATATCTGTCATGTAATAGTGGTTATTTTGTTTTACAAACAACCTCTCATTAATAGAACAGTATCCTAATTCATCCACTAAAATATCATCATATATAAAATCCGTGACTAATTTAAAATTATCCCCTATTATTGCCCATTTTTCTCCTTTTTTCACTGCCGCAACTCCGTGATACATATTGCTTGCATAATCATACTCAAATTCACAGCATTTCTCCATATTTTCATTAAAATATCCATATTTTCCCTTAATACAAGCTACTGCAAATCCATCGCTAAAACTACCAAGCCAATCACATTTTTCATCTGGAACTAATTTTTTGTGATTTTTAGAATTAACATATGACCATTTTCCCTCCTGTTTTATTGGGGCATAAGAAATCTCCTTGTCAAATAAACCAATCTCTTCCGCTGTTGGACTTAACATACCACCTCCAGTGGAATCAATAATGCCATAACCCTCTTCTGATTTCACAATCGCATTTTCGTTCCAGATACGACTAATATACTCGTAACTACAGTATAAATTCCTATAACTTCCCTTTAATTCCTCAAGCTTTTTCGCTATTTTTTCATTATCTGGCTGCTTCTCATTTGCCTCCTTTAGGACACGAAGCGCAGATGCCGTTTGCTCTTCCTCTTCATAATATTCCACCAAACGCAGTACTGCCTTTTCATTTTTTTCATATTTTTTAATGGTATTCTCTAACTGATTCACAAAAGACTCCTCCTCAAACATTGCGATATAATCTTCTGCTATTTGCAAATCAATTTCCATATTTTCTGGCTCAATCGCTAATGCGGCTTCATATTCTGAAATAGCATCCTCATAAATTTCTTTTTTTTCATATGCTTTCGCTTTTTCTAAATGTTCTTTATATTGTTTTGGCGTTCCTATCGCCGTACTCATTGTCACATACCATGAAAGTACTAATAGTACAATAACCAATATTGTTCCTTCTTTTTTCATTTCTCCGTCCTCTAAAATCCAATTAATAAAGCAACAATCGTCCCCGCAGCTGCAAACGGACCAAATGCAAAGCTATCTTTTAATGTCAATTTTTTTCTCACCAGCATTATAATGCTATATAAAGCAGATAAGCAAAGAGAAATAATCATACATGGCATCAATACACCTGGTCCTGTATAAGCGCCAATTAAGGCAAATAATTTTACATCTCCCATACCTATTCCTTTTCTAGAGATAATATAACTGATTAAAAAAATTCCCCCTCCAAATAACATTCCTAAAATCGGCGCCAAAATTAACTGTAATGTATATCCCAACTGAATATTTAAAATAATCTCAGGAATTAAAAGAAACGCTCTCATCCATAACATGAATATAAGCATTTGATTTGGAATTATTTTACTTTTTATATCAATCCGAGCTACTATCAAAAGAAAATAGATAAGTAAAAGATAACGTATTATTTTAATTATACTATATCCATAAAAATGAAAGGCATAAATCGACAGAATCGTTAATCCCACTATTGCTATGAATAATTTTTTACTTGGTTTTTGTTCTGTTTTATAAAATTTTGTAATTTGAAATCCACTCATTGCTTCTACCCTTTATTTTTACCAAATCCTTGTTATCGCTGTCACCTTTACTTCTTTCTCCCAAATATCATTAAATATCATTTTGGTCTTAATTTTATATTTAATCGTTATTTTAATATCCTGATCATTTCCAGAAAACCAAGCTGATTCATCAAAATTAAGCCCTGAAACTCCATCTTCTACTCCCAAATTTTTCAAATATTCATCAGCAGACCTCGATGACCACGATAAATGTGTGTTTAATTTGGATTTTGTAATACTCGCTATAACCCATCTTTTTACAAAATTACCGCCCTCGTTTTTTCCAACATTCACAACTCCTGCTAATAATTTACTCGGGTCATCAAAGTATTGCTCCGAAACATCCACTCCCGCTTCTGCTGCCTCCTGTATCGTATTCATATTATCTGTAACGCTTCCGCCATTTCCCATATTTGTCAAAGCACCGTACATTGTATTGACATTATTCGCCACCTCATTGACATCTTCCTTAAATTCTCCTGCTTCCTGTGCTGTTTTATTACTCTGGGATACAATTCCCGCTTTTGTCAATACATAACTATACTGAGAAATTTCTTTTGCTGTCTCATTTGCAGCATATTGAAGAAATACTTGTGCCTGAACCATTTTGGATAAATTCAGCAATACCAAAAAAAACACCATAAAGGGAAGAAGAACCACTAATGCTTCTACACTAATGACACCTTTTTCTTCTTTTTTTATCTTATTAATATGCCATCACTCCCTTATATTTTATCGTATATTTATTCGATTCATCTTGAGTGGACGAACCCGTGAGCTTTGGTATCATATACAAAAACATCGTACTTGTTGTCACATCCGCCGTAGCCGTAAGCATCGTAACTTCTGTTGTCATATCTGTCTTTGCCCCTCTCTTTTTTAGGTTCAATTGCATACAGTCTGCCGTGCGAGCTAACATACGATCTTTTTTTTCATTTGAAATGGAATTAATCAACAATAAAATCTGCAAATATTCTTTATAATTTAGTTTAAAATTGCTCATTGAGGTTGAATGATAAAAAGCCACAGATTTCCCAGCAAGCAAATCACTTATGTCTACTCCTGTCTCATAAATTGCCATACCTAATAATATTGCATTTTGAACAAGAGGTACTCCAAAAATTGTCCAACTTGCGATTGCAGCAGCAGCTGCTGCTGCGGTAGCCACTTTTTCTGGATCTGTAAATACATAGACACAATTTGCGACAAATCGAATACCAAAAATCGTTCCCGACGTAAATGCGACATTGGTAGCTGCATTTTTATTTCCCCATAATATATATTCTACTTCCGAGCGATACATAGCTGTATTATTATCAGAAAGCTTCACTCCGCTTAATGTCTTTGCATCTATTGAATTTCCATTCGAATCTTTATCTACAGTATAATAGGAAAACATATCCATTATATACTCAGATAAATACAACTTCTCCACAGCAGATGTCCCCGTACTTGCAATATCACCTAGTAAACTGCCTCCAGATTGAAGTGCTGACTTCGATGTTTTAGACATCTTTCTCCTACCGAAAATATTACTTACGCTTCCATCCACGCTCGTCAAATTATCATTTTTTTTCTCTTTTTCTACTTTTTCTAAATATGTACTCGGTATCGTTATACTGTCCCAGTCTGCATTTTGTAAACCTGTTGGTTCTTCTTTGGCTGTTTCCTGACCATCTTTTCCGCTCTCTATCCAGCTATTCACTTCATTTTCTTTTTCTTCCTTATCCCCATTAGAAGGACTAGTATTGCTTGCTTTTAACTGCTTATAAAACTCATTATCTTCTATACTTTTTAATTCCTCCTCTCTTCTTGCTACTTCAATCGTAAATTTATCAGCGTGAAAGAGTCTTGACTGATCATCCAAATTTTCCAAAGTATAAGGAGAAATAATATAATTTTTTGCAACTTCTTGATAAGTCAAATACGCATTTGAATTTTCAATAATTGGAATGTCACAAAATTTAATACTGTTTATATGATTTATCATTCTACTTGAATAATCTATATTGTTTTCCAGTTTCGTTTTTAAATCAGGAATAGAATTAAGAGAATCCTTCCCCAAGAGCTTATTATATTCCTCATACTGCTTGTTTTGCGCTGCCTTTTGCTCCTCATCCTCTATCTTATCGATGGCCTGTTTCCACTCTTTTAATTTTTTCTGGATTCCATTTGGATCGTTAATCAATTCTTCTATCTTTTCTAAATTTTGTTTTGATATTTCTCCTGTTGTCTTAATCTTTTCCAAATTTTCATCCGCTTTTTTCAATACTTCTTCAGAAACAACCATTTCCGCATTAATATTCCCTTCAATCTTTGCTCTACACTTATTTACATTCTCTTGGTTTATTTCATATTGCGCTTTTTCCTCCTCCGTTGCTTCTAAGTTTTCATCTACATCCATACTTAAACATTGTACAATACACTCAAAGTTTTGATTTAGAGCATCGATTCCTAATGCATCTATATTTAATTCATTAGCAATCTCATTATACTCCGCTATATTTCCCTGAGTTCTTGAAATGCCATCCGCATTTTCAGCCTGTTCAAAATATACAGCAGCAATTACAAAAATAGCCATATTTAGGTAATTCCTTGATACTTCATTTACTACATTTTGCATATTCGGTGCATTTTTCTGGCTTTCAACATGACCCTTCAAATCTTGATAAACCTTATCACATGCTTCCTGTACATCCTCAAACGCTTCCCCAACATCCAACTGTTTTTCAACCGCTTTTTGTACTCTGCTTGTATCTTTTACTTTTTTCAATTTTTCTAAAATATCCTCTCCAAGTGCAACGGGTGCACGGTATTTAGAATACTCTAAAATTTGCTGATTCATAATATTGGGCTGACACACTTCTGTATTTGCCACAGTATGAAGAGCGAAGCTTGTACTGTCGAGCTGAAGCATATTTTCATATCCAATCACTCCATCTCCATTCGCCGCATTTAGACAGGTATTAAAATAAGATTCTAACTCTCCCTGCAAGTTTTCTGGCGTCTTCGACATTGCAAATAAACCATAGTTATCCTTCAAACTCGCATCATAATTAGTCAGAGCCGCATTTAACGTCAAATCAGCTGCTCCTGAGATAACAGTCTTTGAACCGATAATTTTCACAAAATCTGATACACTACATCCAAATGCCAATGTAGGAACAAGTATTAATGTTAAAAAAACGGAAATGAGTCCATCATTTTTCCTAAAAAATTTCATGCCGTTCCCACCCCCTTATATATAAATTTAAACATTATTTTTTTCATCTCTATTTCCCTTAAAATAATATATTTATCACTTTTTTTGCCTTGCCGAGAAAGGCATCTATTTTACCATCCAGACCTAATTTTTCCCCAATAAATTCCACGATATCCACCGCCAAATCTGTATTTCGGACAAAATCCGTCGGATTTAATGCATGTGCATATGCCCCAGATTGAAAAACAGTGACAGAATCCCCAACTCCCAAATAACGGATTGCTCCTGGGGTCGGAAGCGAATATTTCGCCGTGACTCTCACTGTAGTTCCAAGTAATGTATTCTTCACCTCTATATCTGGTTCCACAAAAAAGCGAAAGAGAACACCGCTATTTATCATTTCTCCCACTATCGTTCCATAATCACTCTCATAATCTTTAAAAAGATGTGTAATTTCCCGATACAGAGAAGATAATCGATGTCTTCCATCCGACGCTGAGCCGTCATACGCAGCGTAATATCCCTCAACCTCTGCACTAGATGGGGTATCACCAGACCACTGAAATTCTCCTCCAACTCCTACTGACGAATGAAAAGAAGAGTATCCAGGATTTGAAATATCCTTCGACACAAAAACAGCCGCCTGCCGAACCTCATAATCGATTGCAGCACTTTGAATATGAAAAAGACCGAGGTAAATTAAAAAGACAATAACGCATATCACAATAGGATAATAAATAACTGCCTCAACAATAACAGCCCCTTTTTCTGATTTTATATTCATTTCTTTCTCCATAATAAACAAGAAAGCCTGTATTCCTGTATTCTTTCCTTCAAGAATACAGACTCTCTTTTCATAGTTTAGTTGCCTATAAAAGTATTCACTTTATTCATCGCATTATTTGCAACACCGATTAAACCATTTCTAAAGACAGTTGCCACAGCAATTACAACAACAACTAGAATAACAACGGTTACCATATCTGAGGCTCCTCTCTCCTCCCTTTTGAAATCATCGATGAAACTTCCAAGAGAAGCCCTCATCCATACATACATACTTAATAATGCCTCGTCTACTTTATTCATTTTTTTCTCTCCTTTCACATTGTGCATTTTTTATATCTAAAGCTTTTTGCTCTAAATATTCATTCCTGACATCATAGGAACCATAATTAATATTAAAATTCCTATAAAGATAAGCATTGTGGGAAATAATAATTTTGAGTCTGCAGCGATTCCCTTCTGTCTCGCTAAATTTTTCTTTTCACTCCACATCTCGTCAGACATTTCCCTCAAAAATTTGGATAATTCTTCGTTTCCTTTTAAAATATTTTGACTAACTGTCGATGTGAATCTTTTAATCTCCTTAAGCTCACATCTCTCTGCAAAATTTTGGTATGCCTTTAACTCGGGCACTCCATTTTCCATCTCCAATACTGTTTTTTGCATTTCTTGATACAAAACTGTATCACCTGTCTTTGCTGTCCTTTTCCACGCATCTCTTAACACCATCCCTGAATTAACAAGTAATGTTAATTTTGACAAAATATTTGGGAAATCTTGTATCATCTGTGTTCTTCTCTCTTCTAATTTATCCTTCATCAATTCATCGATATACCAAACCAAAAGTCCTGTTAAGATAATTCCAAAAACTAAGCATTGGGCATTATTGGATAAAATTGTCAAAAAGAGTACAATTAAACCTACACTATACGCATATGTCACCTTCGCACCTGTCATCACATAGTAATAAAATGGTGCATATTTTTTCCCTCGAATCTCAGCAATTTCCTTTACTCTCTTTACAGACTGATCCGAGCTTAAATTAAAATGAGTCCATTTTAATAGACTAAATCCCACTCCAAATATATCTGGATATCGATATTCTTCTGGATTTATAGCCTTTATCACTTCTTCATATGTTTCACCACCTGTACGGACTAAATAAATCCATAATAGAGCAACTGGAGTCGTTATGACAGTGAGTATTATTTGAAATATATTAACCACTTTTTATATCACCTACACTTTTATATCTATAATCTTTCTTCCCATATAATATGAGAGAGCGAAAATTCCAAGAGAAACTAGTTTTACTAAAACATTTGTAAAATTATTTGATACAGCGGACATATCGCTCATTCCACTTAAACTAATCATAATCACCAACGGCATCGCCATCATAATATATAACTGATTTTTACTACCCGCTATTGTTGTCTGAATATCCATCTCAATCTCAATTTTATCGTTAATAATATCTCTTGTATCAGAAATAATTTTCTTCATGTCTCCACCTTGTCGATTACAAATCTCGAACACATCCGCAAAACTTTGAACATCCTCAAGACCTGTGCGATCTGCAAAATCTTTCAATAATGCCTCTAAAATAAAATTATTTTTCATTCCTACTATGATAATTTCCATTTCTTTTACAATATCTGCCGAATTTCCATAAATACTTTTTAGATCTGTACTTGCATCTTCAAATGCATTATATGTATTCGCTCCAGCAGAATAAGAAGCCGATAAAGATTCCAACAAGTCTTTAAATTGAACTAAAAGAGTCGTTAATCTCTTTTTTCTCTGATACTCTCTAAATGGCTTTTGTATCAATACCCCGCATACGATTCCTATGAGTATAGAAAAAATAGTGGAGCGAAAAAACACAAATATCACAATAACTCCGCCCAAAAAACCAATCAAAAATGCAATGAGTCGCTCTAGATTCTTCATATGATATACATGATAGTCATCTGCATTTCCCATTAAACCTTTCAACGGAATATATTTCTGTTTTTCCTCCTTTTTCTTTTTGCTTTGTTTCTTTAATTTTTCCTTTTTTCCTTTTTTCTCTTCTTGTTTTTTTCCCTTACCTAGCATTTTAAAACTCCCTATAATATCCCGATAAGCGAAGCTTGAAATCATTTTGTAGCTTATTGTCTGTTCTTTTCAGACTGCCAACTACCTTCGTCAAGCTACTTTCTTCTTGATTTTCCTCAAACACATAAAGTGGATTTAACAAAATTTTTCCATCCTCATATCCTGTCACTTCCGTGATTTCTATTGTTTTTCTACTTTTATCCCTCATTCTAGAAAGATGAATAATAATATCAATCGCAGAAGCAATTTGTTGTCTGACCGCATCAAGCGGCAATCCTTCTGCCCCTTGCAATACCATTGTCTCCAGTCGGCTTAATATATCTCTCGTTGAATTCGCATGTCCTGTAGAAATAGAGCCATCATGCCCAGTGTTCATTGCTTGAAGCATATCCAATGCCTCAGCGCCACGAACCTCTCCGACTATAATTCTCTCTGGTCTCATTCGGAGAGATGATTTTATCAAATCTCGAATTGTAATTTCACCACTTCCAGATGTATTCGCATTTCTCGTCTCTAGCCGTACTAAGTTTTCTATATTCGCAATCTGCAATTCAGCTGAATCCTCAATTGTAATAACACGCTCCTCTGATGGAATATAATTCGACAATGCATTTAAAAATGTCGTCTTTCCAGAGCCCGTACCTCCACTAATAAAAATATTGTATTTCGCTTTTACCAAAATTTGTAATACATCCGCTATCTCTCTCGTAATAGAGCCATATTTAATTAATTGTTGAATTGTCATCGGTGTCTTCGAAAACTTTCGTATCGTGACTGTTGTTCCATTAATCGCAATCGGCGATAGTACTACATTCACACGAGAACCGTCTGGCAATCTTGTATCAACAATTGGATTCGCTTGATTTACTTCTCGACCAGCTCTTGCAACAATTTTTTGTACAATATCTTGTAAGTGAAGTTCACTATCAAAAGAATACGGTATCTTTTGAAGCTGTCCCGCTTTTTCGATGAAAATTTCATTAGGTCCATTAATCATAACCTCTGTAATAGAATCATCTTCCATAATAGAATCCAAAATTCCAAGTCCCCTAATAGAACTATAGATTTGTTTTACAATATCTAACTTTTCTCTAACTGGCATATAGCCGTTTCTCGTATTGCTATCTATAATTTCTTTTATTTTATCTTCCAATTCTTCGTTTGATAGATTTGCAAGTGCTATATTTTCTAATAAATACTTCTTTACTTGATCCACCATCTGGTTTTTTTGTTCCCAGTTCATTTTCTACCTCACTCTTCAAGCGAAAAAATTCTCTCTAAACTTTGATTTACGCTTAACTGTTCTATTTTTAAAGAGTTCTCCCTCTCCATAAGCAGTGGTATTATAGCCGCCACAGGAATTTCTCTATCCCATTTATTGGAATTCACTTCTCTTGATACTTTATTGTATATTCTCCTAAATTTAGGAATAATAGCTATATTTTCCATTTGCTGTTTACTTCTCAATGCTTGAATAAACTGTTTTTCTTTATCATTAGCCTGATTTGTATCCTCTAAAACGATAAATACTCTATCTGCAATATCCCATATTTTGAAATCCTTCTTTTGCATCTCTAAGCTAGTGTCAACAATCACATAGTCATATGTACAATTATTTTTTATATTCTCCAATAAAAAATAAATATCTTCTTCATTCATACTTAAAACATCCATACAATTTTGACAGGGCTCAAAGAAAAATACACCAGAGGCATCTCTTCTTGCAGTACTCTCTATCTTCAAAGCCAAATTACTTTTCCGACCTTGAACTGCATATATAATTTCTGAAAAATCATATATCCCTTTTCCTTTAAAATATTTTAAGCTATCGCCTAATAACTCTAAGTTTAAATAAAGAACATTTTTATGTTTTCTGGCAATATTTCTCGCAAGTGCAATCGCAATAGTAGAAGCCCCTGCTCCCCCATTTATGGATTGTAACACAAACAATTTTGTTCCTTTATTTGCACTGGCACCCATTTTTTGCACAATAGACTCCGAGTTTATATCCGAACAAAGCAACATAATTTCTTTATAAATATTATCAAATATTTGATATTTACAAATCGCCTTCACATTTTTTATTGTTGCAATATTAAAAGAAGACGTAAGATAAACTCTCGCTGGTATATTGATAAAATGCTCTAAATCAATTTCCATATGCTCATCAGCTAAAACAATATCTGCACCCTGCTCATACAAATAATTTTCCATTTTTTCTCTATCTGTAAAAGCAGCCAACGAAAATAAATCCATCATCTTAGAATTCGACTCATAATATTGATAAAATTTATCTACATAATATTGGTCTGTATCACCTAATACTAACCTTGATTTCATTTTTCCTTTTCCTCTCTTTATATATCTTTTTTTTCATACAAAATATATTCTTTTGTCTCTATCTTAGGTATATATTCATTACTATATCTTAAATATATATCTAAGATAGAGCTAGAATCTACAATTAAATGCGTAAACTTATATTTTTCAATAAATTTATCAAAATTTATCGTCCCAATATATACTTCCTTATATTCCTCTAAAACATCTTCCTTTTGATTGATCGTATCCGAAAAAAGCTCTGGTCGCGCATCTATATATACCTTATTTCCTCTCCACTCTAAATATCCTCCTGCATTAAATGTTGTATACAATACAACATCTTCTTTTTTATCTAAATAATCCGCTGCCTCAACTGGCGTATAAGAAGTATCTAAAACTCTTGTTTCTTTATATAAGTTTTGAAATAATATAATATATACAAATCCTACGACCATCGTAACAAAGAGAATTACTATAAAAATAGCAATAAAAAGTGATGTTTTTTGCCTCCACAATTTATCTATATTTTCATTCCACACATCACATAATATCGGAATACAACCCAATATTAAAAAATATTGATTTCTCAAATGCATCGTTGCTAAAATTATCATTCCAACAGCCAAACAAAGATGACATAAATCTATGTTTTTTTTATGCTTTTGTATATAAAAAGCACAGGTTATGCATGATATGAGTACACCCATTCCAGAAAATGATATTATATTTACTCTCATTAGCTCTTGAATTACACCAAAACCTTCAGCCTCTCTATAAGAGTAAAAAAGATACAACATATTTTTTAAACCATTTGGATTTAAAAATCCCACTGCCAACATTAACAGTATAATGGCTAATACTTTCCATATTCTTACTAGATATGACTTTAATGTTCTCCGTGAAATCTCCTCTACCTGTGGAATAATATATGGCAATATTAAGACAAATAAAAATGGCCAAAACGATGCATGATAATTAATTTCCCATAACGACAATAAGACAAGATATATTAATAATCTATCATTTTGACTTCTTCGATATCTCTCCAATATATTCAGCTCTATAAGTAATATGAATATTGTCACCAGAGAAGGTCTTGTATTAATATATGGAAGAAAAAAAAGTTCAGCCAAATATAAATATATAAAACGCAAATTTTCATTTTGAGTAAAAAGCCTGATATAAGAATAAAACGCTATGCTAGTCAATATTAATACTACAAGAGAAAAAGATATTAATCCTATCCGTCCAAAATTCTCATATAAAAGATAATTTACTATCGCTGCCATCCATTGTTGTACTATAATCTGAAAATCCTGATGAATCACAAATGGATTTATCTTTGGAACCGCTTTATACTCCACTATATATCTTCCAGTAGATGCGAGCCACCACATATCACTATCTGGATTTCGGCGAATAGTTATTACTATAATCGCCATACTGATAAGCAAAATTATCGTAAAATGTAAAAAACAGTTTATATCTACTTTTCTCTTCATCTTTATCCTTTCATGGAAAAGATTTTGCTGATATAAGCTTCACAAAATCTTTTCCATATGATTACCGTTTCTCTTAAATAGATTATTTATTTGTGTTTTATATTTAATTTATTTTTCATTCTTCCTGCTATAATAATTCCTATTCCTGCAATAGAAAGAATACATACAAACGTCCAAAATTCAAAATTAGAATCGTCTCCCGTTTTTATATCGTCCTCACTTCCCGACTGTACGGACAATAAAGTTAATTTCTTTCCATCATACTGCACTTTCAAGGTAAAAATGGTTCCTTTTGGAACAGTAATCTTGTCATTATCCAGCTTCAATGTATCTCCCGCCACAATCTCAAATGCCTTTGACACTGTCGTATCCTTTTTCACATAGAGAGTATGCTTACCAAAATCAATATTCTGGAATGTAGCAAGACCTTTCTTACTTGTCGTCATTTTTTTCACAGTGGAATGAAGCTCAAGTGGCACGCCCGTTAATATTTTATTATTGGCATCTACAAGATGAATTGTGCAAGTTACAGCATTTGGATCCACTTTCACCGTCTGACTACTCTTTGAAGTAGCGGTCGTCGATGTCTGAATTACTCTTCTTGTTGTGCTCTGGCTACTTGATGTTCCATTACTACTTATTCCGTTATTATTCGTTCCATTATTATTTGTTCTATTAATTCCATTATTATTTTGATTATTATTCGAAGAGTTACCTTGGTTTGACGTATTCACAGTATTTGATGGAGTGACAACCTTAATTCTGAAATTTTGTGCTGTACACTTTAGTTCCTTATTTCTGTCTCCATCTACACGGAACTCCGCTGCAATTGTATTTGTTCCATCTTTATTTACCAATTCTTCATTTTCAAACGTCTTCTTCAAAATCGTAATTTTCGTGCTCCCCTCTTCCGCAATATAATCGACATCCCTTGCCAATTTTACTCCGTTTAGGTATACCGCTCCGATATCTTTTACATCGAATGTTGCAAACTTACCATTAGAACGGAATAGCTCATCGCTAAATTCTTTTCCTTTTTCAACTTCTAAAATAAAGTCTCGGTCTTCATTATTATCTTTTCCTATCGATTCCAAAAGTTTATATTCTTCTCCACTTGAGGCGTTATATACAGTTTTATTTTCATTTGTCTTTACTGTTAAAACTAAATCTTTTGTTACCGAAGGAAAATAATAAGTATCACTCTTGAAATCCGCTCTCACCGTAATCGGGAACTCTCCTTCCTCTAATGGAACACCGTAAATTTCACCAGTCTCTTCAATCAATTCGAGACCTTCTGGCAGAGAACCTGTTCCTTCTTCTCCCTCTACGATAGAGAATGTCTCTTTGCACCAAGTATGCATATTACTTGTAAGAATAGCGTAGGAATAAGGAACATATTTTACCGCTGCTGCACTCTCCATATCACTCGTATCTGTCGTAATTACAGGGTCGATTGCAGAACCTGTCAATTCCACTCTCATTATTTCCTGGTCTCCAGAATAGAGAACCAAGTCTCCAGAAACGATTCCTGTATTATCGTCTTCTGCAGGAACCAGACGAATCTTTGCCATATTGGAGAGCTGTCCGTATATCATATCGCTATCTTGTAATTGTTTAAGCTCTTTGAGATCAAACTCGCTTAACTCATCATTATTCTCTCCGCCAATTGTCCAGTAGCTATCTATTTTTACATTTTTAGCATTTTGCAACTCTGCTCTTAAATTCTTCAGCGGTTGGTTTCCAATATTCATAAGTAATACATCATGTTTTTCCTCAAAATATTCATCCAAAAATACTTCGAGCTTTGGATTTTGCTCTTTATTTTTATTTTGAGGTGGATATATTTTGGTGCCAGGGATAAAAAGTTTCGCCCCATCAATATACTTTTTGGTAAATGTTACATTATAATACTTTTTCTCCGTTTTACTGCTATCCTCCTCACTTGGAATGGCAACACTAAATCGAACTGTAATCGCCTCGTTATTATTAAACTCTTTCTTTTTTTGCTCTGTCTGTGCATCGTCTTCTTCTAATCCCAGATAATAGCCTAATGTTGCATCCTTTTTATACGATTTGCCGTTTATATGAGTGAGTTTTACAGAAGCATTTTCACACTCAAATATAGGAACAATTTTTGTCCATTTCAAGTTTTTATTATCACTATTAATCACTATCGTCTGTCGTCCGTACGCATACATCGTATCCATATCGATGGCTTTTCCATTTTCAATGACATAAGTATTTAATTTTCTCACAGTTGACTTTCCATTTTCTGTAGCTTCTATAAAACCAGCACCAGTCACTCTAAACCACGGATCTTTCTCTCCAATAATAGGAACACCCTCATATTTTTCTACATAGTCAGTCTCATATTTTGCATCATATTCCACTGTCTTTATATTATACCAAGTGATATCACCATCTTTTGAGATGATTGTAAAATCCACTCCCTGACTATAATCGGCCTTATATCCATATGGTACTTCCTCCAAATCAGTTGGAAATAAGGCATCTTTAATATCTTCTTGAGTCTCAATTTCTTCCCTTGAAGAATATTTTCCTACTACCGCTTTTTCTATATTCTCAGCATTAAACGTTCCCTCAGGCTTCAAAGTACAATAATACTCGGTTGCTACATCATATTTTTGCTTTAAAATATAAGTCAACTCGTTTTCTCCCTGTACTTCCTCCACTCCAGCGCCTCCATTTTGATGGATATAACTATCATAGACAGAATTTTCCTTTGCAACAAAAACCTGACTCATTTCTCCTTTCTTGGTTTCCTCATCTTCTTTATACTCCCATAACCCCTCTTCCACAGAAGAGATGGAAGAATCTGTAGACTTTCTCACCTTAAATATGGATTCCTGCTCTGCAATTGTTTTTCCTGTAGTTCGATTTATATATTTAAAAATAAAATGTTTTGTTTCATTTAATTTAATTTCATAGGCCTCTGTCTCTCCGTTCAAATCTATATTCAAGATATCTCCTGTTATCGGATTTGTCTTTCCCTTTTCATAAACTCTTACATCAATATTGGGATGCTGAATAGCAAGGGAAGATACCGATAAATAAAACTTTGATGCATTAAATCCAGAATCAATAACATAGGTTATCACTTCACTATTTACATTTTTTGTCTTTTCGACATTTTTAATTTTAGGATGTACTCTATTTACTTTAGTACATATATCGTATGTCCTCTGTTCTGTAATTTTGTCAGAAAGATAAATCTTCATGCGGTACCGTACATTACTTGTATTTAGTTGCTTTCCATCATCGATAATAAACTGCATCGTATAATCACGAAGATTTGGATTTTCAGAAGGGAGAGGTAAATCGATTTTATCATCTAAACTTTTTACCACATAATCATCCGTTATGATTTCTCCATTTTGATCTTTATTATAAGTCCACACTACTTTCGTATCTTCCGTAATTTCTTTATCATAAGGATAACGCTCTCCATTCTGATCTTGGATCATGTCAAGCATCTTCCTTACCGTCATATTTTTAATATCTTCCTCTGAAAGACCACTTAATACTAATGTTACATCTGGCTCCATTAATGGAAGCAAAGACTGAACACTGTCCTGACCGCTATCTTCATTCACCACCGCCGCATCTTCTAATTCTATCTGTAAATTCTGATTTTGAGTTTTTGCTCTCAAATCTGCTGTCTGACTTGTCGCCTGCACAGAATCTGTCGATGTAGTGCTCGCCGTTCTCCCTTTATTTTGATCAGCTGTAGAAAAACTTGTCTTATTCTGATCTGCTGTAGATATCGTGCTTCCTGTCGCTACCTCTTGTTTTTGTGTAGAAGTCTCCACTGTTTCCTTCTTCTGGTTTGCTGTGGATATCGTACTTCTCGTTGTTGTCTCTTGTTTTTGCGTGAAAGCCTCCACTGTCCCTTTTTTCTGGTTTGCTGTGGATATCGTACTTCCTGTCGTTACCTCTTGTTTTTGTGTGGAAGGCACCGCTGTCTCTTTCTCCTGATTTGCTGTAGATATCGTACTTGCCACCGTCTTTTCCTGATTTTCCGTAGATAATACACCTTCTGCATCTGTTCCTTGTTTTTCTATACTGGCAACTTCTTCTGCAAAAGCTGTCCCTACTTTTGGTTGTATCATTACTGAAAGCACAACGGCAATAACTAACAATAATGACAAAATTCTTTTTGCTTTCTTCATTTTTTCTTATTCCTCTCTCTTTAATTATGTTTTATTTATTATTTTTTGCGAGCTTTATTAACTCATTTATATCATAAATATTAGATTGACGTATATTACCTGTTGGATAATCAAAAAACAATGTTTCTCCAACTACATCACAAAGATACGGAAAGTTCGCCATCACTTCACAGTTTTCATTTAATAACTGCCCGTAATAATATCCATCAACTGTCATATACTGAATAATCATATATTGTCCTACTTGTATTACATCAGTCAGCTCTGCGTCTTCACTTAATTTACAAATCAACTCACCAGTTTTAAGGTCATATACCTCTGGTGCTCCGTGAAAACCTGATTTTATTCTCAATTTATCTGTCTCAAATTGTCCATAAAATTCTTTTTCAGGTACTTCACCCTTCTCTTGTGATATCATTTTTCCAGTCGTAGCACTATAAGTAATGATACTTCCATCATTATATATCACTTCCAATTTAGATTCTTTTTCATCTTTTCTGTATTCTTGACCATATACTTGATCGGAATTTGGGATTGCAACCTCATTAATCTTTTTTCCCTCCATATTATAGAGATAAAACTTCTTATCTGAGAATAACATTACCGTCTCTTTATCCCCGCTTATTCTAACTTCACTATGTTCATATAATGGGTCATATGTAAAAACTTCCGTATCAGAATGATTTTCATAGTTTAAAATTTGAACAGTAGCAGAATCTAGTCCGGCGACTAACGCCGTCTCACCAGCAATCTGAACAAAATTGTTGTTTTTTCTCTTGTAGGTAGATATTAAATTGGCATTCTGGTCAAAAAACATAAAGTTTTTATTCGTCGCTATCATTGTATGAGTACCACTTTTAGCATAACTTTCAATATTTTCCTTTGTATTTACAAGAGGTTTTGCCTCACCATTTTCAGGATTGATGTTCTGCCAGATATTATCTGTCTGTACATAAATACCATATTCATCTGTATAGGCACTATATGTGCTATTTATCGACTCAAAACCACCTGTTTGTTCCATCGTATTCATATCTACAATCGCAAAACCTGAGTTTGACTCACTAGAAGCAGAAAAAGCAAGATAATTTTTATAAAAACCTCCCTCAAACTTTGTATAACCAGATTTTTCATTAAAAATCTGAGCTGCCTCTGTCCCATCTTCTACATTGTAGACTCGCAAAATTCCATCTGAGAAACTAACTCCCAATAATGTTCCATTTTCATTAAGTTCCAACAAATTATCGTTTGTATTAGCAATCGTATCATTTGATGGAATATATAGATGTTTTCCGCCAAAATCAATTGTTTTCTCTTCTTTTCCATCCGATGTACGATAAATAGTAGCAAAAGTTTCTTCCCTATATACTGCCACTACTCTATTTCCATCTTCTGATATGGATAATGCTGTTGCCTTCTTTCCCTTCCATAATTCTTTTCCATTTTGAATATCATATGCTGTAATGCCATCTTCCCCTGCATAAATAATTATTTTTTCATTTAAATATTCCACCTCGGACAAAGCTGTTTTCTCAGTCGGCAAAGTAATGAGTATTTCACATGTAGTCGTATCAAAAACAACAACTGAATTATTACATATACAAGATGCAGTTTTTCCATCTGGACTAATTGTCATATAAACTGGTTCAGATGGTAGCTCTATCGTCTTATAAATCTTATATCCATCTGATAAATCATATACACCTAATGCATCCGAGAGAGCTCTTTGCACTTTTGCATCATACTCAGCACTATGCTCTCCTACTTTTTGCATCGATGCCTGCAATCCATATGATACTGCTGATGCACTATCGCCTTTTTCCAATGCATTTTTAGAATATTCTACCAGCTTTAATCCTTGCTCCATCCCTTGCATTCTCTTTAATCCAGTAAATGCAGAAAATATTCCGACTGCAAAAAAAATAGGAAATACTGTAAAAGCAATTTTATTTCTTCTTTTTAAAGCCTTCATTCGAGGATCGTTTTCACGAATATTAACAAATTCATCCAACATCTCCTCCGCCGTCTGATATCTCAAGTCAGGATTCGGATCCATTGCTTTTGTAATAATCTTCACAATTTGCGGACTAAATTTCTCCTTTGAAAGTGGTATGACCTCTTTTGCATTTGGTGCTGGTCGCCTTCCACTTAAAAGATGATATAATGTTGCTCCAATACAGTAAATATCAGATCTAGTATCGGGTACCACTTTTCTTTTTGATGTATAAGATGAAAAATCTGAAACAATTTTTTTATTCCTCTCCAAGTTCAAATTATTACTTGAAAGAGGTATTGTTCCTTTCCCTTGTTCTTGGTTAGACAAAAATATTGTTCCTGACTCTTGAACTTGATTAGATAAAAGCACTGTTTTTGATTCTTTTCTTCCGTTCTTCGCCAATATCTGCTTTGAATCTTCTCTTAGTATATCTGTATTTTTTCTTTCTACGCCTTGAATACTATCTAAAACATCAGTACTATTATCATTTGAAAAATCAAGTCCATAATGCTCTGGAGATGCATATCCAATACTACAACCAGCGGCATCTTCTTCTCCCAACGCAAAGGCAATATTAAAATCGATAAGGCAAATATCGCCATTCGGTCGTACCATAATGTTAGCTGGTTTTATGTCACAATGTATGAAGCTTCGAGGCGGATTTCCATGAGTTGGACTATGTAAATATGCTACAGCTTCCAATAATTGTTTCGCCCATTTAATAACTTGAGGCTGAGAAAATCTTCTTCCTTGTTTTAATGGGATATTAAGGCTCTCTCCTTCTATAAAATCTATAACAGTATATGCATTATTGTTTTCCACAAAAAAATCATATACTTGCGGTATATAGGTATGACTTAATTCTTTTAAAATATCAACTTCTCGACGCAATAATTTTTCGGATGTAGTAATTTTTCTCTTATCTACTTTTAAAACAACTTTTTTTCCTAGCCGCAAATGATTCGCCAAATATACTGTACCACCGCCACCAGCTCCTAATTTTCCTATAATTTCATATACCGAGGCAATTATATGCGACATATTTATCCCCCTTTATGTCAACTGCTTAAAAATCAAATCCATTTATTCCTCTTTTTCCCCATATTCCAGATCCATTTTAGTATTCAATTTTATTTTTATTATTTGTGAAATACATAAATAGATAACAAAAGCAACTACTACTATTATTGTAATTATAACTCCACCATAAAATAATATTTCATTCGTCAAATATCCCATAAAAATTCTCCTTCTAATTTTCAATCTATATATAGGTAAAAAAGCAGAACTTCTTTTTCAGAAAAATTATACACTATTTTATAATATTTGTCTACTCTATAAATATATAAATCATTTAAAAGAGTACTTTTAGGACTTTTATAGACGAAATATTTACAAATAGATTATTTTAAATAAAAAGACCTTAAAAATGAAAAAATTTTCACTCTTAAGGTCTTTTTTATTAATATTAAATTACTATCTATATGTTGGCTTCAATTTTTATTAAGCCTTCTTCACCAATAAAGACTTTCCTGTCATCTCTTTCGGCTGCTCCATGCCCATCATCTCAATAAGAGTTGGAATAATATCCGCCAGGCATCCGCCCTCACGAAGTGTATACTCAGGGTCATAATTAACCAAAATAAATGGAACTGGGTTTGTCGTATGCGCTGTAAATGGAGCTCCTGTCTCATAGTCGATTAACTGCTCTACATTGCCATGGTCAGCACAGATAAACATCTGTCCGTCCACCTCAAGCAGGGCATCAACAATCTTTCCGACACAGTTATCAATTGTCTCAACGGCCTTCACAGCTGCCTCCTGAATGCCAGTATGACCTACCATATCAGGGTTAGCAAAGTTTGTGATAATTACATCATACTTATCAGACTTAATTGCGTTTACTAAGTTCTCGCATACCTCTGGCGCACTCATCTCTGGCTGTAAATCATATGTCGCAACAGCTGGAGACTTCACAAGGATTCTCTCCTCTCCCTCATTTGGAACTTCCACGCCGCCGTTGAAGAAGAATGTTACATGAGCGTATTTTTCTGTCTCAGCGAGACGAAGCTGTTTTAAATGATTCTCTGCCAAGAACTCACCAAATGTCTCGTTAACCTCAACTTTGTGGAATGCTACAATCTTATTCGGAATTGTGACATCATACTCTGTGAAGCATACATAAGTGAGAGGGAAGAATCCATTCTTTCTCTCAAATCCCTCAAACTTATCGTCACAAAATGCTCTTGTAATCTCTCTTGCACGGTCTGGACGGAAATTGAAGAAAATAACGGAGTCATTTGCCTTTACTGTGGCAACTGGCTCGCCGTTTTCCTTGATTACGGTTGGAAGAACAAACTCGTCATTATTGCCTGCTGCGTAGGAATCGCCGACAGCCTTCACAGGGTCTGTTCCCTCGACACCCTCACCGAGAACCATCGCGTTATAAGCTTTCTCGACACGGTCCCAACGATTATCACGGTCCATCGCATAGTAACGACCCTCGATTGTCGCAATCTTTCCGACACCAATCTCATCTAATTTGTCTTGTAATTCCTGAACATACTGCTGTCCAGAAGCCGGAGGAGTGTCACGTCCGTCCAAGAAACAGTGAACAAATACTTTCTCAAGTCCTTCTTTCTTAGCGAGTTCTACCAATGCATATAAATGTGTATTATGGCTATGCACACCGCCGTCGGACAATAAGCCCCATAAATGAAGCGCAGAATCATTTTTCTTACAGTTATCAATCGCTGCCTTGAATGCCTCATTGTCGAAGAAAACTCCGTCTTGAATCTCTTTTGTGATTCTTGTGAGTTCCTGATATACAATACGTCCAGCACCCATATTCAAATGTCCAACTTCTGAGTTACCCATCTGTCCCTCTGGAAGTCCTACTGCCATACCGCTGGCATTACCCTTTACAAAAGGATATTTTGCCATTAAGCCATCTATCACCTTTGTATCTGCCATAGCGATGGCATTGCCTTCTGTCTTCTCATTTAATCCAAATCCATCTAAAATTAATAATACAGTCGGTTTTTTACTCATTTTAGTAATCTCCTTTTCCTATTTTTCCTTAAAGATTAAGAAAAGACTGCCACAAACAATCATCCGCAGCAGCCCTAAATTTGTTCAGTGAACTGTCTCATCTCTACTGCGACAGTTCACTAGCTCAAAATTTATTTGTTATAATTTACAATCTTTCCAAAGTCTGGTTTTAAGGAAGCACCACCAACTAAGCCACCATCGATATCTGGCTGAGCAAATAATTCTGGTGCGCTGGCTGCAGATACACTTCCGCCGTACTGAATACGGATAGCTTCTGCTGTTGCCTCGTCATAAATCTCAGCGATGCAAGCACGAATTGCTGCACAAACTTCCTGAGCCTGCTCTGTCGTAGCAACTTTACCTGTTCCAATAGCCCAGATTGGCTCGTAAGCGATAACAGCTGTAGCTGCCTGCTCTGCTGTCACATCCAAGAAAGCAATCTTAATCTGCTGACGGATAAAGTCGATTGTCACACCCTGCTCTCTCTGTGTCAATGTCTCACCACAGCAGATAATAGGTGTAATTCCATGCTCAAATGCTTTTTTCACTTTTTTATTTACAGTCTCATCTGTCTCTGCGAAGTACTCTCTTCTCTCAGAATGTCCGATGATAACGTATTTTACTCCAACGTCTGTCAACATATTAGGAGCGATCTCGCCTGTATAAGCTCCACTCTCCTCAAAATACATATTCTCAGCACCGATGCTAATATTGCTTCCCTCTGCTGCTTCCATAGCCTTGCAGATAGCGATTGCAGGTACGCAAAATACTACGTCAACGTCGTCGTTTGCTACTAAAGGTTTTAATGTGTTTACTAACTCTACTGCCTCACTTGGAGTTTTGTTCATCTTCCAGTTACCAGCAATAATTTTTCTTCTTGCCATTGTGATATCTCCTTTTATAAATATGTTGATGATTTTCAAGACAAACTGCCCAAAAATTCTAATAGCCAAGCAGGCTCCCTGTCCACCGCAGACTTTCTCTATCCAAAGTGGAGGGGACTTACTTGGTTTATTTTGATTTCTTATTATTTATCGTTAGCTGCTGCTACACCTGGTAATTCCTTACCCTCTAAGAACTCAAGAGAAGCTCCACCACCTGTAGAGATATGGGACATCTTATCACCAAATCCTAACTGGTTAACAGCTGCTGCGGAATCTCCACCACCGATGATTGTTGTAGCGTCTGTATCTGCTAAGGACTGAGCTACAGCGATTGTTCCTTTTGCTAAGATAGGGTTCTCAAATACACCCATTGGTCCGTTCCATACAACTGTCTTAGCAGACTTTACAGCGTCTGCGTAGAGCTCTGCTGTCTTTGTTCCGATATCTAATCCCATCATATCAGCTGGAATTGCATCAGAAGGAACAACAGTAACCTCGATCTCAGCATCGATTGGGTTAGGGAATTCTTTTGCGATTGTTGTATCAACAGGAAGTAATAATGTCTTGCCAAGCTCCTCAGCTTTTGCCATCATCTCTTTACAGTAATCAATCTTTGTATCATCAACTAAGGATGTTCCAACTTCATATCCTTTTGCTTTTAAGAATGTATAAGCCATACCACCGCCGATGATTAATGTATCGCATTTCTCCAATAAGTTAGAGATAACGTTTAATTTATCAGCAACCTTTGCTCCACCTAAGATGGCTACGAAAGGTCTCTCTGGATTATTAACAGCATTTCCTAAGAAATCAATCTCTTTCTGCATTAAATATCCAACAACTGCTGTGTCAACATACTCTGTCACACCAACATTAGAGCAGTGAGCTCTGTGAGCTGTACCGAAAGCGTCATTTACAAATACATCGCAAAGGGAAGCTAAATCTTTGCTGAAAGCCTCTCCGTTCTTTGTCTCTTCCTTGCGATAACGTGTGTTCTGAAGAAGTACGACATCTCCATCGTTCATAGCTGCAACTGCTGCCTTTGCATTCTCTCCTACAACCTCATCATCAGCTGCGAACTTTACTTCCTGTCCTAATAACTCAGAAAGACGAACTGCCACTGGAGCTAAAGATAACTCTGGCTTTGGCTCTCCCTTTGGCTTTCCTAAATGAGAGCAGAGAATTACTTTTCCGCCGTCGTTGATTAATTTCTTAATGGTTGGCAAAGCTGCAACAAGACGATTCTCGTCTGTGATTTTTCCGTCTTTTAAAGGTACGTTAAAGTCACAACGCACTAATACTTTCTGGCCTTTTACTTGGATATCATCTACAGATTTTTTATTTAACATAGTTTTTTCCCCTTCTAAATATAATATAAAAGAGCCCGGTCCTATAGTCTAACCTACAAGACCGGACCCATTATGAGTCATTATTTAAAATAATTCAATAATTATGCTAACTCAGCAAAGTATTTGATTGTTCTTACCATCTGGCTTGTGTAAGAGTTCTCATTGTCATACCAAGAAACAACCTGTACCTCGTAAAGGTCATCACCGATAGGAGCTACCATTGTCTGTGTAGCATCGAATAAAGAACCAAATCTCATTCCTACGATATCAGAAGAAACAATCTCATCCTCGTTGTATCCGAAGGACTCGTTAGCTGCTGCTTTCATAGCTGCGTTGATGCCTTCTTTTGTTACGTCAGCGCCTTTAACAACTGCTGTTAAGATTGTTGTAGAACCTGTAGGTGTAGGAACACGCTGAGCAGATCCGATTAATTTTCCGTTAAGCTCTGGGATAACAAGTCCGATAGCTTTAGCAGCACCTGTGCTGTTAGGAACGATGTTAACTGCTGCTGCACGAGATCTTCTCTTATCGCCTTTTCTCTGTGGTCCGTCAAGTGTCATCTGGTCGCCTGTGTAAGCGTGGATTGTACACATAATACCACTCTGAATAGCTGCATATTTGTTAAGAGCGTCAGCCATAGGTGCAAGACAGTTTGTTGTACAAGAAGCTGCGGAAATGATTGTATCGTCAGCTTTTAATGTCTCATGGTTTGTGTTGTATACTACTGTTGGAAGGTCATTTCCAGCTGGTGCGGAGATAACAACCTTCTTAGCTCCAGCATTGATATGAGCCTGAGCTTTTGCTTTGCTTGTATAGAATCCAGAGCACTCTAAAACTACGTCTACACCAATCTCACCCCATGGGCAATTGTTTGCGTCTGGCTCTTTATAAATCTTAATTTCTTTTCCGTCTACTGTGATAGAATCTTCTCCAGCTGTAACTGTATCAGCTAAAGCATATTTACCCTGAGAAGAGTCGTATTTTAATAAGTGAGCTAACATATCTGGGCTTGTTAAGTCGTTGATTGCTACTACTTCATAACCTTCTGCTCCAAACATCTGTCTGAATGCAAGACGTCCGATACGTCCAAAACCGTTGATTGCAACTTTTACTGCCATAATATAATTCCTCCTAAGCTTTATAAAAATTTGATAATAAGCTACCAAGGTAGCCATTAAACGATTCATTCGCTTACTCACTTATTTTACCTAATAATTCACAAAATATCAAGAGAAAAATGGAATTTCTTACAAGAATACTGAATATTGTATGCAATATTATCATTCTACTGCGATAAGTCCCTAGAAACTGCATTTCTTTTTTCTTTTTCCTACCAAAATATAATGTTGGGGTCAAAAGGTCTTTTGACCCCTTTGATACCGGATTGCTCCGCACAATGTGCTCCCACAATCCTCAAAAACGTTCATAATTCGCTCATTTTTCTTTGAAAAATGGCTACTTATTCATGTTTTTGGCGGGTCTCAAAGTCAAAAACCCTCTTGCAAGCAAACTTGCATCGGGTTTCCGACCTTTTGACCCTGGTATCAAAATATTCCATAAATATCATTTTTCAGTTTTTATTTTCTCAAAATTTCCCCTCCTATATTTTGTTAATTTTCTGACAAAGTTTTTTTATTTTCTCTCTTCTCTTATATACTCTACAATATTAATTGCATGGTCTGAGATTCTCTCTAAATTACTCAAAATATCAAGGAAAATCACACCAGTCTCAGAAGTACATTCTCCCTTAGACAGACGAGCGATATGCTTTTCTCTTAACTCTTCTTCCATCTCGTCTACTTCATCTTCCAACTGAATTACTTTTCTCACATACTTCATATCTTCTGTCGACCTCGCCAAGATAGCATTTTCCATTGCATTTTGAACTTTTTCGCTAATTCTTTTTAGCTCACTCATAGCTCCCTCAGAAAATACAATGTTGTGATTTAATCTAGTCTGTGCAAACTCCGCTAAATTTTCCGCATGGTCTCCTATCCTCTCAATATCACTGACTGTATAAAATAGGTTATTAATTATTGTATTTTGTTGCTCATTCAAAGAAAGACGACTAATCTTTACAAGATATTCCGTAATAATCTTTTCCATATTATTGATTGTTTTTTCCTTCTTCAAGACAGTGTCGATTGCTTTTTGTTCTGGTTTAAGTAAATAAACTTCTTTCACGGCTAAATTTACATTGTCCAAAACAATCTCACCCATATGAACAACCTCTTTTATCGCACTCTCAACTGCAAAAGTAGGAGCTTCCAAAATTCTGTCATCAAGATGTTTTAAGACAACTTGGTCTTCTTCTTCCTCCTCTTTCTTGTCTTCTCCTCTGACAAAGAAATATGATAATTTTACCAAAACTCCCACAAATGGGAATAAAATAATCGTATTACTTACATTAAAAATGGTATGAAAAATAGAAATCTCTGTACTTGAAATATTCGAGGCTGCTAAATCTGGATTTATAAAGAAGAAAATAGTCATAATAATTCCAAATATAATCGCTCCTGATACATTAAATAATAAATGAATCGTCGCCGCTCTCTTTGCCGTTTTATTTGCTCCCGCACTAGATAAAAGGGCAGTAACACAAGTACCAATATTTTGTCCTAACGTGATAAAGATTGCAGAACGCCAGTTTACAATCCCATTTAATGCCAATGTCTGCAAAATACCGACAGAGGCCGAGGAACTTTGAATAATCGCTGTTACTACCGCACCAGCTACAATTCCCAAGATTGGATTGGCACCTAATGTACTAAACGCTTTCGCAAAAATTGGACTATCTCGATATACACTAACCGCAGCTGACATGGAGCTAAGTCCAATAAACAAAATACCAAATCCAATCGCAATTTCTGCGATTTGCTTTGCTCTCTTTCCTTTCGTAAATAATAAAACAAATGCTCCAATACCCAAAATAAGAGGGGCAATAAATTCTGGCTTTAAAAAAGCTCCCCATTCACTGGCAGATACGAGCCACGCTGTGATTGTTGTTCCGATATTAGCTCCCATGATGACACCAGCTGCCTGCGTCAATGTCAAAATTCCAGCATTTACAAAACCAACTATCATAACTGTAGTGGCAGATGAGCTTTGAATAATTGCTGTCACTAAGGCTCCAATTAAAACGCCGAGCAATCTATTATTCGTCAAATATCCGAGAAGCTGTTTCATTTTATTGCCAGCTGATTTTTGAAGGCCGTCGGCCATGATATTCATGCCATATAAAAACATACCAAGACCGCCAATAAAGGAAAATAGATTTCCTATGTTTTCAATCATTTTTTCTTCCTCCATTAAATTTTTCATAGTGCACGGACATGTCTGCTGGCGCAGATATCATCATCCATGAAAGTTAATTGCTCTGCACTGTCGTGCTTTTATCATCGCCAACCGTATAAAATTTACTATTCGCTTTTGATAAAAATTAACAAAAACTTTATATTACCGAACATCATGATACACAGACTTTCGACAACTTACAAGTAAATTTTCAAAAACTTAACATAGAATTTACATTTCTCCTTTTAAAAAAGAATTATCGTACTATACAGTCTCCCCTTTTGGTGTCCTTTATAATACGATAACTCTCCAAAATCTAAATTTTTCTATAATTTTTTCGCCACCTCATCTAAAATGAACTCATATAATTTCTTGTAGGTAGAATTACTATAGTGAAGCCCATCTGATGATTGGAATTTTTCCTTTATCAAATAATTATAACTGTCAATATATTGATTTGGGAATGCCTTTTTTAATTTCTGATTAAAACTCTTAATCTTTGGTGTCAATGTGGCATGTTTTTTATAATTGGAATTGACAGGATTGACTGCCAGATAGAAAAATTTTGCTTTTGGATACTGTTTTTCTAAACTCTGATACTTAGCAATATATTTGGATATATTGTCAATATCATTTACTCCCAAAGCAAATACAACTACGGCAGATGGATTTTTCTTTAAGCGACTTTTTAATTCTGCCTGCGCTGTATTAACAAACCAATTATAGCCCTGTCCTACCTTTGCGATACATTGACTCTCATTTCCCACTGCCCAACTCATTCCAACTGTCCGCGAATCACCGACAAAGATATCTACATTCCGTTTATTTACTTTTTCTGCTCTTCGACCGTTCTCATCCACCCTATAACTTCCAATCACGGTATTTGTCGCTAATCTTCCATTAGCCTGTTTTAGATAATAATAAGAAGTTCCTATCTTTTTCCAACCATTTACAAGCTTTCCATCCGTATCAAAATAATATTTATATCCCTGATAGGTCTTCCAGCCCACCTGTGAATACCCGTCGGATTTAAAATAATAGATAGAGCCGTCGATATTCAGCCATGCATTATCCGCATAAGTTCCTGATTTGGTATACTTATATCGATATCCGTTTTTTGATACTACCCATCTGCCACTATTGGCTTTTTTCGATTGCATTACATTTTTAACCGTAGATGCCTTAGCCTCTTGGCTATTGGCACTAAAGCCAAAGCTTAATAAAAAAACAATCATTACTACATAAAAAATCCGCTTTTTCTTTTTCATAATTCTAATCCTTTCATTGATTTTAGGCAGAAATTTTGCTTTTATGCCTTAGAAAATTACCTTCTCGTGCTTTAATTTCATCTTTTATGCAAAATTCATCTGTAAAAAGACGATGGCTTTCTTCTATCCTGTATGTCTATATATTTAAAACATATATTGGAAACGATACTATTGATAGAATAATATAGACCAGTTGCTTTCTTATCATACTATAGTTTCCCAGTTGTTTTCAAGGTTAATATGTAAATTTATGGGGTGTTTTGTATATTTTTACTATTTTATTGGAGATATATACTAAAGGGTGAGGGAATTAAATACGAAGAGGAGGGAGGACAGAGAAGAGGGAGGGAGTTGAGAGGGAGACGCGAAATTACAAAAATCTAACTTCAAACTTATTTTGAAAATGAGGATTTTTGTGTGCTTTGTGCATATCTTAATTGTTACATTTTTTGTTATATAAATATTTGACAATCTCTTTCTTTTTTGTTAGCATGATTTTGGAAAATCAATAGAGAACTTTAATCAACACTACATAGAAAGGATATAAAATATGATACCATATGATTACCACCTGCATACCTCCTTCTCATCTGATTCCGACACTCCAATGGAAGATATGATTCAAGAAGCGGTTCGTCTCAACTTAAGGGGTATTTGTTTTACTGAACATCACGATATAGATTGGCCTGAAAATGAAGATTCTTTTACCTTCCTTGTCGATACAGATAATTATCAGCAAAAACTTTATGAGTTAAAAGAAAAATATAAAAACCATATAGAAATTTTATTTGGAGTTGAGCTTGGACTACAGTCACATTTAAAATCAGAGCTTCCTGAGTATATCAAAAGCTATCCTTTTGATTTTGTGATTGGGTCATCGCATTTAGTGGATGGCATAGACCCTTATTATCCACTGCTCTTTCAAAAATATCCTAATGAAAAGGCGGCTTTCCGCCGTTATTTTGAATGTATTTTGGAAAACTTAGAAACTTTTACTGATTTTGATGTATGTGGACATTTAGATTATATTGTCCGATATGCTCCTCATAAAGAAGAGTATTATCATTATCTGGACTATATTGACCTAATTGACTGTATTTTAAAAAAAAGTCTGGAAAATAATATCGGACTAGAACTCAATACGGCTGGATGGAAATACGGTATGTCATCTCCAAACCCAAGTCTTGAAATTTTAAAAAGATATAAAGAACTCGGAGGAGAAATTTTAACTATTGGGTCTGACGCTCATAAACCAGAGCATATTGTATGGGATTTCCACAGGGTTCCTGATTTTTTAAGTCAAGCTGGTTTTAAATATTTTACTATTTTTAAAGAAAGAAAACCTATTTTTTTATCAATATAATGCCATTCATCCCACAGTCTAAAAACCATGGGCTTTCTGGCTAAATTATTATAAAAAAATTTATAGCGTTTTGCCAGTACACAGCGAAGAGAGACCGTCGATATGTCCTCGAAAA
>JAUUSJ010000239.1 GCA_030841965.1 Blautia sp. | reverse complement strand
GAGGCGGCAAAAATCAGCGTATGTCGAAAAACCGTGGGAACGAACGTGTTTTTAGGGAATATATCTTCTTTCCCTCTTTGCGTCCCTTTATTCAGCCCCATATTCCCCCAATAAAAATTTTACGCCATCAATTTAATATTTCCCCTTTTCCAATTTTTAAAGTTGTGGTACTATAGTAGAGTGTAAGAAAAATCAACTGTTTTATCTTAAACATTCAGTGAACATGGAAGAATTAAGATAGAACATGATATAGAAGAGGTGAGCTTATGGCTTATATGGCACTTTATAGAAAATGGAGACCGTCAGTATTTGAGGATGTGAAAGGACAAGACCATATTGTCACGACCTTAAAAAATCAATTGATGGCACAGCGTATAGGACACGCTTATCTTTTTTGTGGGACAAGAGGAACAGGAAAGACAACGATTGCCAAATTATTTGCCAAGGCAGTAAATTGCGAGCATCCGATTGATGGAAGTCCCTGTAATGAATGTTCAGTTTGTCAGGCGATTAATCGTCAAACTTCTATGAATGTCATAGAGATTGACGCTGCTTCTAATAACGGTGTCGATAATATCCGTGAGATTAAGGAACAGGTCCAGTATTCTCCGACTGAGGGAAGATATAAGGTTTATATCATTGATGAGGTTCATATGTTATCTATGGGTGCTTTTAATGCATTACTAAAGACATTGGAGGAGCCGCCAAGCTATGTTATTTTTATTTTGGCGACGACGGAGGTTCATAAGATACCGGTAACGATTCTGTCCAGATGTCAGAGATACGATTTTAAGAGAATTACGGTCGATACAATCTCGGATAGATTATTAGAATTGATGAAAAGAGAGAGCGTTGAGGTTGAGGAAAAAGCAATTCGCTATATAGCTAAGGCGGCGGATGGCTCCATGCGTGATGCGCTAAGTCTCTTAGACCAATGTATTGCCTTTTACCTTGGAAAGAAATTGACATACGATAATGTATTAGAAGTTTTAGGAGCGACAGATTCCACTGTATTTGCGGAGTTATTTTCAGCGGTACAGGAGAGGAATATAGAGCATATATTAAGTATTATTGAAGATACGATTATGTCTGGGCGAGAACTCACTCAGTTTGTGACAGATTTTTTATGGTATCTTCGTAATCTCTTACTCATAAAGATAAAAGCAGAGGCAGAAGATATTCTAGATATGTCCACAGATACGATAGAAGTATTAAAGCAGCAGGCTGAGACTGTCGATACAGAGGAGTTAATGCGCTATGTGAGAATCATATCAGAGCTTTCCAATGATGTAAAATACGCGGTTCAAAAGAGAGTCGTAGTGGAGGTAGCTTTTATTAAATTATGTACGCCGCAGATGGAACAGGATGTATCAAGTTTGCTTGAGAGAGTACGACATCTGGAGAAAATGATAGAAGAGGGCAGTTTTATAGCTCAAACTCCACAGCGTCAGGATTTGCAAGAGCAGGAGAGTAGACCAGTTGAGGAGAAGATTCCGATAGAGGAAGCAAAGAGAGAATTTCCAGAGGCAAACTGGGAAGAAATCCAGCAAATTATTGCAAACTGGAATAATATAAAAAAAGGATTAAGCTTTCCGATGAGAAAGAATTTGGAGAAGGCGAGACCTGTTGTCGGGCAGGAAGGGAATTATCTGATGTTAATTTTTCAGGCAGACGGAGATGGTTCCATGGGGAAGATGTATTTCGACAGAGAGCATCATAGACAGGAATTATCAGACTGTATTGCGAAGATGACGGGAAGAACAATTCAGATAGAGACGTTGCTTGAACAAGGAGCAGCTTCCAAGATGGACTCAGATGCGATAGATTTTAGTAGAATTAAGATGCCAGTAGAATTTGTTGAAGAATAAAAGCTGAGAATAATAGAAATTAGAAATAGGAGGAGATATATTATGGCAAGAAGAGGTGGATTCCAGGGCGGTATGCCAGGAAATATGAATAATTTGATGAAGCAGGCTCAGAAGATGCAAAAGCAGATGGAGGAAAAGACAAAAGAGCTTGAGGAGAAGTTGTATGAGGCGACTGCCGGTGGCGGAGTTGTAACCGTTACTATCTCTGGCAAGAAGGAGATTACTTCAGTAAAATTAGCAGAGGAAGTTGTGGACCCAGATGATATCGAGATGCTTGAGGACTTGATTATGGCTGCGACGAATGAGGCAATCCGCAAGATGGAGGCGGATACACAGAGCCAGATGTCTAAGATTACAGGCTTAGGAGGGCTTCCTTTTTAATGGACTATTATAGTGCTCATATTATAAAATTAATTGACCAGTTGAGTAAATTACCTGGCATCGGGGCAAAGTCGGCACAGAGACTTGCATTTCATATTGTAAATATGCCAAAGGAGCAGGTGGAGGAGCTTTCTGCTTCGATAATAGAAGCAAAGGAAAAGATTCGATACTGTTCGGTATGCTGTACTCTGACAGATACCGATGTCTGTCCAATCTGTGCGAGTGAGGACAGAGACCATGCTGTCATTATGGTGGTGGAAAATACAAGAGATTTGGCTGCCTATGAGAAGACGGGAAAGTATAATGGTGTCTATCATGTCTTGCACGGAGCTATCTCTCCGATGCTTGGAATTGGTCCAGCAGATATTCGTCTGAAGGAGCTGATGACAAGGTTGCAAAAGGAAGAGGTAAAAGAGCTTATTTTGGCGACAAACTCTAGCCTTGAGGGCGAGACGACGGCGATGTATATTACAAAATTGGTCAAACCGACAGGGATTAAGATTACAAAGATAGCCAGCGGAGTTCCAGTTGGCGGCGATTTAGAATATATAGATGAGGTGACACTTCTTCGCGCTTTAGACGGACGAGTGGAACTATAAAAACTAACTATTAACTTAGAAAGTCCCATCAAGCGGCTGGAACTCGAACTATGTTTGTATAAGGAGATGGACAGAAGATTTGATGGGAAGAGGAAAGGAAAGGTGAGACTGTTGATAAGAGTCGGTATGTTAACAAGTGGTGGAGATTGTCAGGCGTTGAATGCTACAATGAGAGGTGTTGTAAAAGCTTTATATAACCTTGCCGGCAATGTAGAGATTTATGGTTTTGAGAATGGATATAGGGGGTTAATTCAGGGAAATTATAGACGTCTGACTTATAAGGATTTCTCAGGAATTTTGACAACAGGTGGAACAATTCTTGGAACATCCAGAACCCCATTTAAGTTGATGAGAACGATTGAAGAGACAGGAATTTATGCTGGAATCGATAAAGTGGAAGCAATGAAGTCTACATACCAGTATTTAAAATTAGATTGTCTTGTAGTACTTGGCGGAAATGGAAGTCAGAAAACTGCCAATCTTCTAAGTGAAGAGGGATTGAATATCGTATCTTGTCCTAAGACGATTGATAACGACTTATGGGGAACAGATATGACATTCGGTTTCCAGAGTGCCGTTGATTTGGCGACACAGGCGATTGATTGTATTCACACAACGGCTGCCTCCCATAAACGAGTATTCATCGTAGAGTTAATGGGACATAAGGTAGGTTGGGTAACACTTCACGCTGGTATCGCAGGTGGAGCTGATATTATCTTACTTCCAGAGATTCCATATGACCTAAAACATATCGTAGAGGCATTAAAGAGAAGAGAAGAAAGAGGAAGTGGATTCTCTATCTTGGCTGTGGCAGAGGGAGCTATCTCAAAAGAGGATGCGAAACTCAGCAAGAAGCAGTATAAAGCAAAGATTAAAGAAAGAGCATATCCAACTGTCTCCTATGAGTTGGCACAACAGATTGAGGAGGCAACAGGACATGAAGTTCGAGTTACAATTCCAGGACATACTCAAAGAGGTGGCGAGCCTTGTCCATTTGACCGTGTTATCTCAAGTCGCCTAGGTGCGAGAGCAGCTGAGCTTATTGTAAATAAAGAGTTTGGATATATGGTATGCATGAATGGATATGATGTAGACAAGGTTCCATTAAAGGATATCGCTGGAAAGTTAAAATATGTTTCTCCAGATGATGATATTATCAGAGAGGCTAGAAATCTCGGAATTTCTTTCGGTGATTAAGATTAGTATGAATATGTAGGACAGTAGTCTAAACTGTGGATATCGCTGATTGACAAAGAATGGGATATCGGAAAATAGATTTTTCAAGTAGAATATAGAGGGTTTAGAAAAGACCTTAAACTATATTTGATTGAAGTTTTCTATTCTCCGATATCCCATTTTAATATTCCATTTTACAATCTTTATATGATAGCGTGAAATCTTTGGTTGTTAGGGGAGGGGGGAAGTGGGGGTAGTAGACGCGAAGAGAGTCCGCAGATATGTCCTCGAAAAACACGTTCGTTCCCACGGTTTTTCGACATACGCTGATT
>JAUUSJ010000015.1 GCA_030841965.1 Blautia sp. | reverse complement strand
ACCGTGGGAACGAACGTGTTTTTGGAGGATATATCGACGGACTCTCTTCGCGTCTGATTCCAGAACATATCTCTAACCTCTCTTTGCGTCTATCCCCATTACACCAATCACCCAACTAACAAAAATTTTATACCATCCAAACTATTTACAAATCCTCCTTTTCGTAGTATAGTTAAGAAAAATGGGGAGCTTGTAAAGCAGGCTGAGAGTAGACGATTTGTCTTGACCCGAAACCTGATTTGGATAATGCCAACGTAGGGAAATCATATTTTGTACACTGCGGATATTCCATTTTTCAGGGATATCCGTTTTTGTTTGTTTAGGAGGAAAAAATGTTAGGAAAATGTATTGATAATGTAAGAAAAACCACCCCTTTAGTACATAATATTACAAATTATGTGACTGTAAATGACGTAGCAAACGTCTTACTCGCCTGCGGTGGAAGCCCAATTATGTCAGACGAGCCAAAGGATGTAAAAGATATCACTTCCATCTGTGGCGGCTTAAATATTAATATTGGAACGCTACATAAAAGAAGTATTAAAGCAATGTTTAAGGCAGGAAAAAAATCAAATGAGCTAGGTCATATCGTCCTTTTAGACCCTGTCGGAGCTGGTGCAAGCTCTCTTCGCACAAATACAGCTATCGATTTAATGAAGGAAATCAAGTTTGACGTTATCCGCGGAAATATTTCTGAGATTAAGACATTGGCTCTTGGAAGCGGCACAACAAAGGGAGTCGATGCCGACGTGACAGATGCCGTTACAGAAGAAAACTTAGATGCCGCCATCGATTTTGTGAAAGATTTCTCCAAGAAAACAGGAAGTATTATCGCTATCACTGGAGCCATTGACCTTGTAGGAAATGATAAGAAATGCTATATCATCCGAAATGGTCGCCCTGAGATGGGAAAAATCACGGGAACTGGCTGTCAGCTTTCTGGTATGATGACTGCATTTTTAGTTGCAAATAAAGAAAATATGCTAGATGCTGCTGCCGCTGCTGTATGCACAATGGGACTCGCCGGAGAAATCGCTTGGAGTCGTATGCAAGAAGGAGATGGAAACTCCACTTACAGAAACCGTATTATCGATGCAATCTACCATATGGATAGCAAAACATTAGACAAAGGAGCACACTATGAACTGCGATAAAAAAGATTTATTATTATACGCTGTGACAGACCGCAGCTGGCTAAACGGTGAGACATTATATAATCAAGTAGAAAAGAGCCTAAAAGGAGGTGCCACCTTTATCCAGCTTCGCGAAAAAAACTTAGACGAGGAGCATTTCCTAGAAGAAGCAAAACAATTAAAAAAACTTTGCAAAAAATACAACGTACCTTTTGTTATCAATGATAATGTAGATATCGCTCTTTCTATCGATGCCGACGGTGTTCATGTCGGTCAATCCGATATGGAGGCAGGAAATGTACGAGAAAAATTAGGACCAGATAAAATCATCGGAGTATCTGCTCAAACCGTAGAACAAGCTATTCTAGCCGAAAAAAGAGGTGCCGATTACCTCGGAGTCGGTGCTGTATTTCCAACAACATCAAAAGATGATGCGGCCGAGGTAAGCCACGAAACTGTAAAAGCAATCTGTGAGGCAGTCAAGATTCCCGTTATCGCAATTGGCGGCATCAGCCAAAAAAACGTAAAGGAACTTTCAAATCTTGGGCTTTGCGGAATTGCCGTTATCAGTGCAATCTACGCCCAGCCAGATATCGAAACTGCCACAAGAAAATTAAAGGAAGCCACAAAAGTTATCGTTGAGAAATAGTTTTGACAGTACACAGGCGAAAAAGGAGGTAGGTATCTGCCTCCTCTTTCGGCATCTCCCCCACCATCCCAAAACTTAAATCAAACATCAAATCAAATACGAAAAACGAAAGGACTTAAGTCATGAAAACAGCATTAACAATCGCCGGAAGTGATTCCAGTGGAGGAGCTGGTGTTCAGGCGGATATCAAAACAATGATGGCGAACGGCGTCTACGCTATGAGTGCCATCACTGCCCTGACAGCTCAAAACACAACTGGTGTCGCTGATATTATGAATGTGACACCAGATTTCCTAGAAAAAGAGTTAGACTGCATTTTTACAGATATCTACCCCGACGCAGTCAAAATCGGAATGGTATCTTCCAGCGATATTATCAAGACAATCGCAAAAAAATTAAAACAATATAACGCCAAAAACATCGTTGTGGACCCTGTCATGGTAGCGACAAGCGGAGCAAAACTCATTGAAGATGAAGCTTTATCATCTCTCAAGCAATACCTTCTTCCACTTGCCACTCTCCTCACGCCGAATATTCCAGAGGCTGAAATTCTGGCAGAAATGTCAATCGAGACAGAAACAGACATGATTGAAGCGGCAAAGAAAATTTGTGAGGCTTATGATTGTTCCGTTCTATGCAAGGGTGGACATCAGGTACAAGATGCCAATGACCTTCTCTACTACGATGGTGAGTATAAATGGTTTTATGGAAAAAGAATTGATAATCCAAACACACACGGAACAGGCTGTACCCTCTCTAGTGCAATCGCATCCAATCTCGCAAAAGGCTACGAGCTTGATATAGCCGTAGAGCGTGCAAAAGCCTATATTTCTGGCGCTTTGGCAGATATGCTTGACCTTGGAAAGGGAAGTGGACCGATGAATCACGGCTTTGATATTCAATCCAAGTTTTCAAAATAATCGTTTATCGCCCATGACAATAAAAAAGAGATAATCATCGATTTTTTTCATTCTTCGATAATTATCTCTTTTTTACATGATTATTTAATTCTTTATTGTATGATGTTGGAGTCAAAAAGTCTTTTGACCCCTTCGATACCAGATTGCTCCGCACAATGTGCTCTCGCATCTACGTTCCACTCCGGTCGGCGCTAAACGGGCGTCACTGGCGCCCAGCGCCTTCAAAAACATTTTATTTTATCGTATATATATCTTACTTTTCATCAATTATAACTCTTCTGTTTTGTAAGAAATATATCCCTCATAATAATAGCTATAATCAATACCTTTCACATACATTTCTCTGTCTTCAATTTTATCTGTGAGAGCCTGCTTTAAAATATATTTAATTTCAAGGTCTTTAATCGGACTTCTCTCCATGGCAAGAAGATAGTCATCTTTATCTACCTTGCTCCAATCAATAACTTGACCTATTTCTTTTTTCAGCATAAGATCAAGCCATATTCTTGTACTGCGACCATTTCCCTCACGGAAAGGATGCGCAATATTCATCTCGACATATTTCTCAATAATTTCATCAAAGGTAGATTGTGGCATTTTCTCTATATTTTCCAGCGCCGCCTGCAAATACATGACAGAAACAAATCGAAAATTATTCTTTGCCAGATTCACATTCCTTGTTTTCCCTGCAAATTCATAAATTTCATCAAACAGGCACTTGTGAATTTCCGCAAGGGCTTTATATGTTCCAGCCTCTAATTTATCCAAATATCCACTTTCAAACAACTCAAGAGCTTTCCTTTTGCTCATCTTTTCTTCAACCCGTGCAAGCTCTGCCGAATCAGTAATCCCTAATTTATTTTTAAGTGCCATATTTACTCTCCCTCCTATGCTTATATTCTAGATAATTTTCCCTACTAATCAAAGCTACAAAGTATACCAAAATACAACTTACTCTTTTATAACATCCACTTCTCCAATTCCATAATACTCAAACGCCTCTATCGCCTGTTCACTAATTATTTCTCCCGCCACCGCAATCGGAATCGCCGGTGGACAAGTCACTGTCGGTGTGGCACAAATCCTTCCAAGAGCTTCTGTCACTGAAATTGTCTCGCTCGGTGAAAAAATCGCCTGACGGATAGAATAAATCTGTTTTCCTCTCAGCCTTGAAAGTCCAACAACTTCTTCTACTGTTTCCTGGGCGATATTCTCCACTTTATCTTCCTCGACTGCTCTATTATTTTTCTCCACTGTCATCTGCTTTTTCCAAGTTTTCGCTATATCCAGACATCCCAACTGCATTTGACTTGCAATCTCACCTAAAGTTTTCTCTAGATATAAAAGCTCTTCTTTTGTATTTTCCACAGTCAGCATGAAAACAATATAGCTCTCTTCCGCATACTCACATTCTATTTTCTTCTCTCTTAATCTATCGCTTATCTTTTTCCCAGCCTTTTCTAGCATTTTCACTGTAATTTTAAGAGGGTCTGTTTTTTCTATCTGCCAACCCTGTCCCTCTAAATGTCTTTTCAAACTGTCCATCTGCTCTATTTTTTCTCTTAATTTTTCTCTGTATCCATCTTCCAGATAGCGATTACAAAGGTCTAGGGAAGCCATAATCAAGTACGATGGACTCGTAGAGCCAAACAATGCCATAGCCTGCTTGCCCCTATCTGCCATCCATCTCGCCATCTGCTCTCTCTTTTTTTTATCTCCTCCCCCGATATGTCCATCGGCGATATGAAGATAAGCTCCTCCTGTCAAGACGGGTAATGTCTTATGTGCACTGTCACAGCATAAATCCGCTCCCAAATCAATCGGATGCTCCGATTTTTCCAAAAAATGTAAGTATGCACCGTGAGCATTGTCGACTAAAAAGAGAACTCCATACTCATGTGCCACCTTAGATAAACGCTCAATATCCAGCTGTTGCCCCAAGTAATTCGGACTTGTGACATAGACTGCCGCTGGTTTTCTCCCTGCTTTTTCCAATCTCTCCAAGGCTTCTTTTAGTTGGTTCGCTGAAATATCACATTGACAGAGTGATTCACTCTCCGCCTCACTCCAAAGCCACTCAATATCAATATCGACAAGTGCAGCAGCATATAAAAATGCTTTGTGGACATTTCTAGCCGCCAAAATAAGAGGTCGTCTTTTTATTGCCAAATTTTCAGGATTCATATTACAAATTTTCTCTGTTGAATGAATGGCATCCATATTATAAATTTTCTCTCTCTGACTTTGGGCTTGAATTTCTCTCTCAACTGACTGCTCTTTGGCTGTCACTGCAAGATAAATCATGGCACGGATACATTGACTAGAACCTTCCGTCGAGTAAAGCGTGCGAGCCGTCCCAAAAAGCTTCGTCGCAGCCTCTTCACTCTCCGCGATAATTCCATCGGCCTCATATAAGCTGTCCGCACCCTTTACCTCCGTAATATCAAGCCCCTCACAGCCTAAAAATGTCCTTCCCTTATGTCCAGGCATATGAAATCTCAATGTATTTGATTGTTCGTATTTCTCTACAAAATCCGCAATCGGTGTCCTCATCTTTCCTCTCCCCAAGTTCATCTATTTTGCAATCATTCTTCTTCCATCTCCTGCTCCGCCACACGCATCATAATTGCACACTCAATACGCTTTTTAAATAACTCACATCCTGGCTCATAAACACCTTTGATTGTTCCCGTCGCATGATATCCATTCGCCGCACATCCGCCAGAACAGTAAAGTTTTGCCCAGCAATCGGCACATTCCTCTCTCGCATAGGCATTGCAGGAGCGAAACTCGTCTCGAAGCTTTTCATTTGTCACGCCATTCCAGATATCCCCAAGCTTATAGCTCTCCTCACCGACAAACTGATGACAGGGATATAAATCTCCCCAAGGAGTCACCGCCATATACTCTGTCCCTGAGCCACATCCCGAGATACGCTTATAGATACAAGGTCCCTCTGTCAAATCGAGCATATAGTGGTAAAATGTAATTGGTTTTCCTTCCTTTTGACGTCTTAGCATATCTTTCGCCAAAATCTCATACTGCTCTTTTACAATCTCTAAATCTTGCGGTGTAAGAGCCGCCTCATCTTCTGGCTTACAGACAACTGGCTCCATACTAAGCTCGGTAAATCCCAAATCTGCCATATGGAAAACATCATTCGTAAAATCTGGATTTGCATGGGTAAATGTTCCCCTCATATAGTAATTTTTTCCACCTCTTGCCTGGACTAATTTTTGGAATTTGGGAACAATCTGGTCATAGCTTCCATTTCCAGCATAGTCCACACGGCATCTATCGTGGATTTCTTTTCTTCCATCCAATGATAAAACGACATTACTCATCTCACGGTTTGTAAAATCAATGACATCATCATCAATTAACATTCCGTTCGTCGTCAATGTAAATCGGAAGTTTTTATGATGTTCTTTTTCCACTGCTCTCGCATATTCCACCAATTGCTTTACAACGTCCCAGTTCATAAGTGGCTCACCGCCAAAAAAGTCGACCTCGAGATTCGTCCTTGTTCCAGAATTTTCAATTAAAAAATCAAGTGCTCTCTTTCCAACCTCAAAGCTCATCACTGCGCGGTCACCGTGGTATTTTCCCTGACTGGCAAAACAATATCCACAGTTTAGATTGCAAGTATGAGCGACATGAAGACAGAGTGCCTTCACGACATTTCCAGAGCGCTCCTTAAATGTACCCGCCATATCCTCAAATGTATCTTCTGTAAACAGTTGTCCGCTCTGTTCCAACTCCTCTATATCCTCAAGACAGAGCATCAGTTCCTCTCTTGTCACATCTTCTCTATCTTTATATTTCTCTAATAATTCCTCTATGATTTCCTCTGGCTGTTTTTCTTTATACAGCTTAATCATGTCGTAAGCTACCTCATCCACAACATGGACACCGCCAGAGCAGGTGTCTAACACAATATTATAACCGTTTAATTTATACTGATGTACCATAATTGTATTCCTCTTCTTTATATTTCTCTTCTAACTTTTTCTAACTATATCTTTATTCGAATTAAATTTACTGCTTTATGTTCTATATTCTTCAGTAAAAAGTTTTCTTTCGGTATACTTATACTATATACTTACCTTCATAGTGTATGCAAGGGGGGGAGGATATAATGGGAATAAACGCTAAGAGAGCAAGCCGATATCTCCTCCGAAAACACGTTCGTTCCCACGATTTTTCGACATACGCTGATTTTTGCCGCCTCCCGCAAACTCACGCCTACGGCGCTCAGACAGTGCTCCAGCGGCAAAGCTAAGTATATCGAAAAATCGCTCCACTCTCTATCGTTTTCGGAGGAGATATCGGCTTGCTCTCTTGGCTGTGTACTGGCAAAACGCAAGAAAAATGATACCTTCTAGGCATAACATGGAAAAGGTGCTGTCCAGATGGGCAACACCTTTTCCATACTGTTTGCTATCACTTCAAGCTTATTTTGTGTTCTCGCATTTTTGGTTTGCAACACCACAACTAGTCTTACAAGCAGACTGACAAGATGTCTGGCACTCGCCACAACCACCTTTTTTTGCACTTTCACATAGGTTACGAGTCTGTAATGTCTTAATTCTCTTCATCGTTATATCCTCCTATTATTAATTTTGTTGCGTATTGCCCCATGAACTCGGGGCAAAATCCGTTCTACAACTCCCAAAAGGATACCATGAATAAAAAATTATGTCAAGATGCTAACACTATGATTGATAATGATTAATAATAAATTATTCATCAAGATTGTGAGCAAGAGAGGTAGAGTAATGATGAGTATGTGGTGGCAATCAATCAAATTTTATTGTCACATTCAATGCAGTATCTGTATTTCCAGCTGTCTGAATTGCTTTCTTTATTTGAGTCAACGGAAATTCATGTGTAATTAATTTTTCAATATCCCATTCACCAGTTTTCATAATATTCATGACATCGATAACGTCCTCTGGCATATATCTGCCAGAGCCAATAATCATTTTTTGTGAGTATATTTGTGCACAAGGAAAGAGTTTCCACTCAGCCAGGGATATGACCAGTTATGGGAAATTATAAAAACGCACTGCAAACAGGCTGGTATTAAAACAGATGAAGAAGTCATGTACTATTTTATTTATTTTCAGGCAGGATTTACAATGATATTGAAGCATTGGGTAGATACGGAATGTATGCTTAAGGAAGAAGAAGTGGCAACACTTATTAGAAATTGTATTCCAAATATTTTAGCTCAAAATAAATAAAGTCTTTCATAAATTCCATTGTTGGCAACATTGATGACTCCCAAGACAAGTATACTTTTTTTGCATTTTCTATGGTTACTTGCAAAAAAAATCATACAGTACTAAATATATATTGACAAATAAAATTAAAATAAACTATCATAATACTAACAAAAAATAACTACAATAGTTAAAATGAGTTAGAGAGGTGATGGAATGCTTTTGGAGTATTTAAAAGAAAATTACAAAATAAATGAACCTATTTTTATATCAGATATAGATTTGCCAGTGACAAATAACAATTTGCGTCAAATGTTTAAAGTGCTTTGCGACAAAGGTAAGATAATGAGATATGATACAGGAATATAATTATTTACAAGGTACTTCAAGATTAAAGGGGAGCGTTTCTATTTCTGCTAGTGAGGTCGCAAGGTATAAATACATTTTAAGAAACAATCAAATAAATGGTTATTATACTGGTTACACTTTTGCTAATCAATTAGGACTTACCACACAGGTTCCATATATGATTGAAATTGTAAGTAATCAGGCGAGTGCTAAGTGTCGTGAAGTAAAATTGAGAAACCAGAAGATTATGTTACGAAGACCATGTACTAAAATAACAGGAGAGAATTATAGTATATTACAGTTATTAGATTTACTTAAGGATTTTAAACAATATGTAGATAATGATATGAATGAGGCGACAAAACGGATTATAATGTATATTAAAGAACTAGGTCTAATACAAGCTGATATTGACAAATATATTGGATTTTATCCAGATAAGATTTATAGAGTAATATATGAAATGAGGTTGTATAATGTATTTGCATGAAGACAAAGAACTATTTAGGGAAGTTATAATTAGTGACGAAAAAGCCATTGGCTTACCGATAGTTTTTTCGTCTAATTGATTGACATCGTATACCAATTTGATCATAATATTCATAAAGGTGGTGATGTTTTATGGCAACAAGGCCAACTCAAATTAGAATCGATTCTGATTTAAAAAAAGAAGCAACCGAACTGTTCTCTAATCTTGGATTAGACATGTCCAGTGCCGTTACTTTATTTTTGCATCAGTGTATCCTGCATAATGGACTTCCTTTCAAGGTAGAAATGCCAAAATACAGTGACAAACTTTTATCCGCAATGGATGAAGCAAAACGTATATCCCGTGACCCTGACACTCTGGGATACACCAACATGAATGACTTGAAAGCAGCACTGGAAGAATAATGTATGAAGTACGCTTTACTACAGCTTATAAGAAAAGCTATAAGCTTAGATTTGTTCAATATGTAGCACAAAACAGCCGCCATTTCTGGCGACTGTTTTTATTTATCGTAAATCTATTCCCATATTTTAACTATTTACTCAAATTACTCAAAATCGATGGAACGCCCTGTCTTTGCAGACTTGCGCACCGCCTCCATAAGTGCAAGAACTCGTCTTGTCTCAGGAATTTTTACGAGAAATTCCTCTTCTCCCTTATAAGCCTTCTTATAATTTTCAAAATAATCCTCGTGACAAGTATTCACCTTTGGCAATTCCTCTGTCAAAATTTTTCCCTCTGGCGGTGGTCCAAAGGAGCGAGTAGGTCCGGCCGCTGTCATTGTTCTTTTTCCTCCGACATTTTTTAGCAAACCATCGGTACGCACAATCTTGCCTTCTGGTTCAAAACCATCCACATAAGCAGAACCCTTATTCCCACCGATAAACCAATGTCTCTCAAACCATTTATCGTGCATTTTATCCGTCAGATAATATGTTCCAAGCTCGACCTCTGCCATAATTCCATTATCAAATTTCATTAAAATTTTGAAGTAATCATCTACTTCTGTATTAATTACATTTCTCAAATCTGCAAAGACTGATTTAATTTTCGCATCTGGCATCATGAACAAAACCTGGTCTAATAAATGAACACCCCAATCATAGAGCATTCCGCCACCCTCACTTATAAATACATGCCAGTCATGCATATTTCCGTTAAATCCATATAAACTGCTCTTAATTGTGAATATATTACCCAACGTCTGACTGTCAAAGACTGCTTTCGCTGTGCGAAAATCTGGGTCAAATCTTCTCTGCTGATGTACCGTAAATTTCACCCCGCACTCCTCTACAACACGAACCATATCATCCAACTCTTCCACTGTCATAGCGACAGGCTTCTCACAAATAATATCTTTTTTGGCTCTCGCAGCTTGAATCACCAAATCATGATGTTGATTATTATTCGCCGCAATTAAAACAACATCAACTTCAGGGTCTTCCATCAATTCTTCGTTCGACGAATAGCGCTTTAATCCTTCTGATACGTCCAAGAGCTGTTCTGGGTCAATATCTGAAAATCCTACTAAGCGAATACCGTCCATATTTTTTAGCATTTTTTCATCCTCATGCCCCATAAATCCATGACCAATAATACCGATACCAATATCTCTCATTTCCTACACCTCCATCTTTTTCACAGTAATTTCTTTAAAGTAATTCTTTTTCCGCATAGCCAATATACGGCTTTTTTAATTCTCTTAAATTTTTCATGCTTCCAGTCGGTGCTGCCTGCGTCTTAATCTCCGTGGAGTGTTCCAGCTTACCACCCCATCTAAGACGCGAACGCTCCTGCTCTTCTTTTGTAAAATGCGTTTTAATTTTCCCATCCATAACCTCTATTGTTCCGTGACTGCCACATACAACACAGTCCACTGTTTTTTTATCATGTGATACCGATAGAAGTCGAGTATGACAGACAGGACAAACGCCTTCTTCCTCTCCTCGCCATGCGACCCTCTCTTCTTCTGTTTTGGCAGTTAAAGAAGCTACCATATTTTTCCCGAGTTTTTCCATTCTAGCCATCATATCAGGTCTTCCAAGGACATGCTCTGTCGCCATAGCTCCATAGTATTCGACTGTATCAATAACATCAATTCCAAGCGGAAATGTAAATTCATACATCATTGGAAGTGTCAAAGCAATCCAATTTTCTACCATTGCACCGCCCACAGAAATTAATGCCGCACTACGGGACTTAAAAGCTCTTGGGTCTGGCAATTGTTCTAATGGCTTACCAGCTGCAATTCCTTCGTCGAATGCCGCTTTTCGAAATGTAATATCATGGCTTGGTCCGATTCTATCACAGATTGTCTTAAATCTTCCTGTCACAGATGTCTCATAGGTCGGACATGCCAAAATCACTCCATCCGACTCCATAATTGCCTCGTCTAAAATATCAAAATCATCCCGTTTTACACAGTATCCTCTTCCTCTGCCTGTAATCATCCCAACTACACAAGAGATGCATCCCGTACAATTATTAATATTCAAGTCATCTGCTCGAATAAATTTCACCTCGCAACCTGCCTTTTCACATTCCATCAAGGCATGTTTTACCATCACTTCACAGTTTGCCATTTTGCGACCAAAAGAAATTCCTAATACTCTCTTTTTTTTCATAAATTTTTCTCCTAACTCTTATGTATTCACATGCTGATACCGCCCTATATCAACCTGCCAATTTCCAGTTTATATCACAAAATTTCGCAAATATTTTGCACTCAAAACAACTGCCTTCTTCGCATCCTCAAGACTTTTTTCAAAAGCCTTATCCTCTACTTCGATACAAGTATATCCATCATATCCTATATCTGTGAGTGCTGAGACATATTTTCCCCAATCCACATCACCAAGTCCTGGAAGTTTTGGCGACATATACTCAAGCGGTGTCGCCATCACACCTACATCTGCCAATTTATCTTTGTAAACCTTAATATCTTTATAATGTACATGAAAAATCTTGTCCTTAAACTCATAGAGTGGTTTAATATAGTCAATCTGCTGCCATACAAAATGAGAAGGGTCATAATTAATCCCAAGATTTGGACTGTCTAAAATCTCAAATACCTTTCTCCAATTTGCAGGGGAAGTCATAATATTTTGTCCGCCCGGCCATTCATCATCGGTAAAAAGCATCGGACAATTTTCTATACCGATTTTTACCCCTTTCTCCTCCGCATATTTTATAATTGGAGGCCAAACCTCTTTTACGATTTCTAAATTTTCTGCCACAGTTTTTTTCAAGTCACGACCGATAAATGTTGTAATCATATTGACGCCAAGCATGGCAGAGGCATCTATCAATTTATAAAGATGTGCAATATAGCTCTGTCTTTTTTCCAAATCTGGCTCCAATGTATTTGGATAATAGGCGAGGGAAGAAATATCCACACCCTTTTCTTTACAATATTGATTGATATAAGCTGCTTTTTCTTCGTTTAAATTTGCAACATCAATATGACTCACTCCCGCATATCTTCTCTGTGCTCCTCCCTGTGGCCAGCAAGCCACCTCAAGGCATTCCAATCCATTCTCGGATGCGAAATCCACAACCTCCTCAAATGTCATTCCGTCGCAAATTGCTGTAATAAAACCTAATTTCACGTTATCACTCCTCCTAATATAATAATGTCCACATCAGCAGACATATCTGTCTAAGATAGAACCTCCCAAATGAAAGGTTCCCCACTCGATACCTGCATTATTATACAATCACAACTTCTCTCTCCTTGATTCCCTCCAGAGGAACAGGGATATAAGCTGTTCTTGTCGCCACAGTAAGCTTTACTTTATGTTTTCCCTTCTCTAGACCGCCATCTTTCAATACTCTGACATATAAAGGCTCCCCGTACTCCCATTTATAGGAAGTCACAGTCTCTGCCTCTTTTAAACTAAACCAATCCACTTTATCAATGGAAATACGAATTTCCTCTACTGGGACCTCCATTCCGTCCACTGCCACGCAAATATACTCAATCATAGACATTGGAATCCCACGATAATATGTAATATTTGTCTCCATCTCAAATCCAATAATACAACCATCCTGCTCTATATTGACACAAGTTCCTTCTTTGAAAACATTATTATCAAACATTCCTCTCTCCTCCTAACCTTGAATTTCTTTCAGACATTTTCTCAAATACGCCTGCTGCATCGCAACTTGCTCTTTCTCTTGCATTGGATGTCCTGCCAGAGTAAATCGATTTCCCTCGTATTCTGTGGAGACATATCCGTCATAATCATGCTCATGAAGATACTGTAATAATCCCTTATAATCCATCGAGTATTCTGGTCCTTCCTTCGTCATCTCAAATGTTTTTAAATGAATATGTTTAATATAAGGCATCAAATCGTCCAAAACCTCGTACGGATAATTCTCATATCCATCTAATAGCGGAACAGAAATCTTATCATGCTCACATTTCATCGCAGCCTTTAGCTCATCTGGATACTTATATCCTGTTTTTAGTAAAACTTGATGGAAGTCGGTTCCCTGCTCAAAAAGATTGTCCATATAGTCAAATACTTCTTTGGAGGTGCCAATCGACGTCTCATAATTTCGAACCACTCTAGGCATACGGCGACAAAAAATACCCGTGTCGATAACAAGTCCCACATATTTAGAGTCCAATCTTTTCATCTCTTTGATAAAATCATTTGTCGCCTGCACGTCAAACGCCATTCCTGCATGAACCTCCACTGCAACTGCCACATCATATTTCTCACAGTAAGGGAGCAATGGCTCTAATACCCAGTATGGAACCATAGACACGAGACGGATTAATCGAAATCCCATCTTATTCGCCAATTGAATCTCCTGAATTAATAAATCAATACATTCCCTCCTTGTCAGAGAACGATTTTTATATAAATTTGTATTGAGAAAAACATCCGAGCAAGCTGGATAAAGCCCCGTATCCGCAACATACTGATTCCATTTTTCTAACTCTTCCTTCGAAGGCTTAGGAGCACCCTTTAACATTTGGTCCGGCAAAATCTCCACTCCCTCTGCTCCACAGTCCTTGATATAATGCATAATCTCCTCTAAACTCATACGCTTATTTAAATATTCATCCTGTAAACTATATAAGCTAACACAAGTCTTAATTGTTGACATAAATTTCTTCCTCCTATAAACGAATTTCTTTTCCCTCACGGGCTGATTTATAAATATTATCCAAAATTTGTGTGACAACAAATGCCTGCTCTGGTTTTACGAGTGGCTCTGTATCATTTAAGATTGCCTCCAACCACTGCTTACACTCCTTGCACTCTGGTGAGCCGCCACCGTTTCCCTCAAAAAATGCAATCGCTCCTGTATCAGAAATATGCTCCTCTGTCAAAATACCACCTGTTGTCTGATTAAATACCAAATCATATCCTTCCTGACTCATTCCGCCAATCATCTCTGCTCCCGCCTTTGTTCCACAGAGAGTTGTCGCTGCCTCACGAGAATCTTTTATATTGAGAGCCCATGCTGACTCTAAGAAAATCGTTGCTCCATTTTTCATCTTTACATATCCAAAAGCCGAATCCTCAACCTCAAAGTTCTCTGTATCCCAAGGTCCAAACATATTTCCCTCTGCCGCTTCCTTTAAATGACCAAGTTTCTCAAAGACAGAACCTGTAATTGTCTCTGGCTCATAATTATCCATGCACCAAAGTGTAATATCAAGTGCATGTGTTCCGATATCAATAAGTGGACCGCCACCCTGTTTTGATTTATCTGGAAATACACCCCATGTTGGCACTGCACGGCGACGAAGAGCATGTGCCTTTGCAAAGTAAATCTCTCCTAATTTGCCCTCCTCACATGCACGCTTTAATGCCTGAGCATCCGTACGGAAACGATTCTGATAGCCTATTGTAAATTTCTTTCCAGATTTTTTCCAGGCATCCATCATTTTTTGCGCATCCTCCGTCGTTGCCGCCATAGGTTTCTCGCATAAAACATGTTTCCCAGCTTCAAACGCTGCCACTGTAATTGGGCAATGTGCCACATTTGGTGTACAAACATGAACAACATCTATCTCCTCATCTTTTAACATTTCCCTATAATCCGCATAAGCCTTTGCATTCTCCGAACCATATTCTTTTAACGCTTTTTGCGCACGCTCAAATTGATTATCACAAAAGGCGATAATATCACATTTATCCGCCTGAGATTTTAATGCTGGAAAATGCTTTTGATTGGCGATTCCTCCACATCCAACAACTGCAACCTGTAATTTACCATTCTTCATAATAAATAACCTCCTAAACTCTTTCCTTTTTACTTTTCTTTTTGTTTTCCTTTTGATGATTTTATTTTACCTGTTTTATTATCATTGCTCTTCTTTTCTATTTCATAAATGCCGCTATTTGTTGCAAGTTTTAAGCAACCTCAAATAAAAACTGCAAAAATTGTCATGTTTTTTTTGCTCTTAGAGCTAACCTTTTTCAATTCCTAGTTACAAAAAAGGAAGTTTTAGACGATTTTTTCTCGCCTAAAACTTCCTTTTCATTTTTTATTCTATATAAAAATTGTAAATCATCATACTGGATAAATATGCAAAAGTCTCACCTCATGAGCTTGCAGACATTCTCTAATTTCCAATGTATCAGAAACTGTCTTCTTTTTTTCCATGCTCATTCTCGGAAAACAAGCTTCTTTCAAATATTTCACATCTTTTCCCGACAATTCTTCTTCATACTGAAACTTTTCCCATTCGTCTAAAATACTCCCCTCTTTTCCTATCGTACGTTTCTTCACGATATAAGTCTGTCTAGCTGGCATATCGGTAAGCGTAATAACTACCTCCAAGGGAATCTCATCGGTAAACTGCTCCCTCACCCGCTCTGGGACATTCACATACTCTTCTCTTAGAAAATAGTTACTGCTATACCACTTGAAGTTAAAACATAAAATATAATAGCTGCCTCTCTCTGTCTTTGTAATAATATAGGAATCCCCTTTTTGAATCAGATAATCGCCCAAATGATTCATAAAATCTAGGGCAAAATAGGCTGGTTTTCGAATTCCCGCCTTTGTCAGAAGCCCGCAGTCTCCATTTACTACGCGAAACGTGTCATAATAACTTCCAACCCAATCCGACCCCATTCTCACTGTCATCAAATCCACTTCATCCCATATTTTTGATAAAGTATATCCAAAATATGCACTGCGAAAACAACTATCATTTAAATAATTTCGGTTTGAGACAACATGATTCCACTCTGTAATATAAAGCTTTTGATTTTCCAAGTCATACTCCCTCATCAGGCGTTTCATCATCTGAACCTGCTCCATATCAAAGTCTTTTTTACTTGTGCGTTTTGCTATCGCCACATTATCTCTAAGCTCTGTCTCATATGGAAATAAAAGAAAAGAAAGAAAATCTGGCTTACATTTTTCTTCGATACATCGTTCTAAAAACCTGCGCTGAAAAGGAAGATTCCAATAGATAATTCCTCCCATCCCACCTACCTCTGCCTCTGGCACATACTCTCTCACTATCTGATACATATAAAAAAACGCATCAAAATAATCGTAATTCTCATCTTGATACAGCTCATTTTCTCCCATATGGCAAGTATCATGGCTTAATTCAAAAATCCATCCATTCACTTCCTCCTGTCCATATCTCCTCACGATATGCTTGATAAAATCCAAGACAAGAGACTCCCATGCCAGTCTGGACTGAAATTCAATATGATTCTCCTCAAAATACACTACTATTTCTTCCCCTTTTACCGCCGTATCTGGTCGTCTTCCAAAATCAAGAAATGGTCTAATATGACTCGAAACCAAGAAATCAAAAACAGTATCCACCTTATCGTAATTGAATCCACTTGTCTGTTTTCCGTGGCTAATCATCATAATATCAGAAAATATACTCCAAATCCTGACATACTGAAAACCTAAATTTTTAACAAGATATTGCAGATGAAACTGAAGATTTGCCTGAGTCAAATTATTGATAGAGCCAATATTAATCGCCTTATTCCAGGTTTTTTCATAAATCTCTCCACCGATGCCACTCACTGTCACTTCTGTCTTTTTTATATCATATCTCTTTTCCTCTCTCAAATCTTCTATTTTTATCTCTTCTCTCAGAGTTTCCCGAAACTCTTGCTCTTTTCTCTGTTGCTTTTCTCTTCCTGCTACCATTTTCTTTCGATACTCGCTCGGTGTCATCCCATAGTTTTCCCGAAACACTCGATTAAAAATAGACAAATTAGAAAATCCACTGTCCACCGCTATTTTGGTGATATTATCCTCCGAGTATAAAAGTTCTTGAAGGGAATATCGAACTCGTACTTGATTCACATAATCATTAAAATACATTCCCGTCTGCTTCTTAAAAAAACGAGATAAAGAGGACGCAGACATATATAAATCTTCAGCTACCTTTGCCTGACTGATATTTCTGGAAAAATTTGCATTAATATATCGTATAATATAACCAAGTCTCGCATCCTCTCCCATTTTTCCATCCTTTTCTTGTATCTCCTCTATTTGATACTCTTCAATCAGACAATCCAAGAGCCGAAACATCAGACTTTCCTTTAGACAGTTTGTCTTATGCGGTCTTTGAATATCCTGATACACCAGCTCTCTAAAAATCTGTCTTAATTCTCCATAGAAATGCTCCTTATCCTCCACACTATTACAAAAAAATCCTGCATTTCCATTTCCAAGCATATCCATAAGTAACTGCCAACTATACCTCACACAACAAAAAATCGTGTCAAGTGAACTCTCTAGCTTATGTTTCAACCCTGAATTAATCAATAAAATATCTTCTTTTTTCAACTGATACGTAGAGTTCTTTACTTCCACATATAAACTTCCCTCGACAACAAATACAATCTCCACTTCTGGATGAATATGACTTACCTCTTGAATTCCCTTGATAATTTTAAATTCCATTCCATTATAATGACTCATAACTTCTTATCCCTTTTTATATTAGTTTTTCTTTATCAATTAGTACCTACAAGCAAATATGCCATTTTATTGTAACATAGATTTCCTTTTCAAACAAATCTTCTCTTAGCGTCTCTCCTCCAAATTCAAATATACCCGATACAAATTAGGGAAATCTTTCCTAATTCACATCGGGTAATTCATCAAATTTTACTTTTACTCATTTTCCTGCCGACGTTTTTTCAACTGTTCTCTTATATCATCCGCATCTTTATCCGTCATATTCCAAAGGAGACATGCAGCTGCACCCACAAAAAACAAAATAGCAGGTATCAAATTTACAACTGTATTAATTCCCGCAAGAGCTTCTGGCGTCTGCTCTGCATTTGCCACATATCCAAATGCTGCCAATAATAAAACTCCTACAGAACCTCCCAATGCATTTCCAATTTTAGTGGCAAGTCCATATGTAGCATAAGCAGTTCCATCTGTGCGAACTCCTGTTTTTAACTCCATATAATCCACAGAATCTGCAACCATAGAAAGTGTCATCGGAAATCCCATATTGAAAATTCCAAAAATAACATCCCCCACTAATACCATCGCCATATTATCAAATGGCGCAAAATACATGATAAGTAGACCTACTCCCTGCAATGCCATCGTGACCATCAAGACATTTCTCTTTCCCATTTTGCGCGCTAAAAATGGTACAAACGGGGAGCCAATAACCGCTCCTATCGACGGTATTGTCATAATAAGAGAAATCATCGTAAAAGAGCCCAGACAATAAATGACATAATAGGCACAGACGGCAATACGTCCCATAAAAGCTGTCATTTGAATTGTCATAATCAATGTTATTATCATTAAATATTTATTATTCACTAGATTTTTAAATGTATCCACTAATGAAAACTTCTGTGGCTCTCCCGTTGGCTGTACATGTTCCTTTGCCGTATATGCCACAATAAGAAATAAAGGAACTGATATGATAGAATAGAGAATAACTGTCATCATATATCCTCTCGCATCTGCAACCTCAGCATTTGCAACAGAAGAAAACTTTAATAATAATACCGGAGACAAAGCATTTACCAATATCATTCCTAAATTCATGCCTATATTTCTGGAAGTATTAATCTGGTTTCTTTGATTAGCATCTTCTGTCATAACACCCGACAGAGAACTATAAGGGATATTCGTCAAAGTATAAAGCATACCTGCAATAATATAAGTAGCTGCCGCCCAGACCACACCCGCTGTATTTCCAGAGCCAAAAGGATTTGTAAAAGTCAGTACCGCAAATATCGCTAAAAATGGACAACCTGCTGCGATATAAGGACGAAATCGTCCAAACCTTGAGCGAGTTCTCTCGCAAATTGCACCCATCATTGGGTCATTCACTGCATCCCAGATACGAGCACCGAGCATAATGGCAGACACAATAGCAGGAGCCAATCCTACAATATCCGTATAAAAAATCGTTAAATAAGAGCCCACAAAAGTCCACACAAACTGTGAAGCTAAATCGCCAAAACTATAACATATAACTGCAGCCTTGGAAGCTAGTTTTTTTTCATTCATTTATCTTCTCCTTTTCCAATTATTATCTGTTACATTATCCGGTCTGCAACAACGATAGAACGTTCCTTTGATGTTTTTTATTATAGATAATTTCTTGTAAACTGACATCTTTCTAATTGCAAAAAAGAAGTCTTTTTTTGCAAATTAGATTAAGAGAAAATAAAAAATGCAAATTTTGACCAACTATATTACAATTTCTTTCCATATTTTAAGAATTTAAGGTGAGAATTCTCGGTAACTTATTGATAAGATACCAGAGGCAAAAGGTCGGAAATCCGACACAAGCTTGCTTGTGAGAGAATTTTTGAACTTGGAACCTGCCAAAAGCATGAATAAATAGCCATTTTTCGAAGAACATAGAAAAAAGGGAATGTCGAAATATAGATTTTTCAAATCAGATATAGGCAGATGAAAAAAATTCATACGATATCTGATTGAAATTTCATATTTTCCTACATTCCCTTTTTTCTTTTTATTTTCGTTATCAAACTTATATCAATTTATTCTAATACCAACCTAACACCTCCATAAATTCCCGCCTGATTGCCGAGTTTTGCCAAGCAAAACTCTACTTCTCTCGCTGCATGGAAGGCGTATTTCCTATAATACTTTTGAATAGACTCAATCAAGATAGTCCCAGCCTTTGACATACCACCGCCGATAACAAACGCCTCCGGATTTAGAACACAAGAAATCGTTGCAAGTGCCTTTCCAAGAAGAAGTCCGACTTCATCCACCATTTTCAAACATACCTCATCCTTTTCCTTTGCCAAGTCGAAAATATCCTTCGATGTGAAATTTTCGATTGATTTTAATCTCGTATCGACATTCTCATTCGCTTCTAAATATCTCTTAGTGAGTCTGACAATTCCATTTGCGGAGGCATACTGCTCGAGACAACCTTTCTTTCCGCATCCACAACATTCCTCCTCGTCATCTCTCATCGGGATATGCCCAATCTCTCCAGCCGCTCCGTTAATACCATAGAGCATTTTTTCATTGACGATAACACCACCGCCGACACCTGTTCCAAGTGTCACCATGACAAGGTCCTTATAGCCCTTTCCGCCGCCCTGCCACATCTCTCCAAGAGCTGCCACATTCGCATCATTTCCGACTTTCACTCTAAGTCCTGTCAAGCTATCCATTCTCGCCTCGACGTTGAAAATATCCCATCCGAGATTGACACATTTAAATACTGTCCCATCGCTTCCGACAGGTCCTGGAACTCCCATACCAATTCCCTCGACATCAAGCTTTGAGATTCCTTTTTCTTCCAACTTGTCTTCGATTGATTTTGCGATATCGCTTAAAATATAGATACCGTCCTCCTGCGTGCGAGTTATAATCTCCCACATATCTAAAAGCTCTCCTGATGTCTTGAAAAATCCCATCTTCACTGTTGTCCCACCAATATCCACTCCAAAAGCATATTTTTTCATCACTATTTCTCCCTTCTTTTTCTGGCTACTCTATATATTTTTTCATATATTTTTCTTCACCAATTATTAGCTTTTTTCATTTTACCTCGAACTTAATTTTTTTACCTATCATTTTTTAATCTCTTTTCTACTATTTTTTTACTTTTTTTCTTCTTTTTATCATGCGATGAAAAAATCGGCTTCTTTTTCTTGCTCTAATTGATTTGTTTTATGAACTATTCATCATTGAAAAGGAATCCATGACATATGTGCGATAATCTCTGGCTTTGGAAGGTCATCTGGATAATACCGAAGAACATTTTTCACAATATATTTTACATTATTACAATCATCATCCCGAAAAGGGCGATGATATAAAAAAACTTTATGAGGTAAAAGCTGCCGAATAAATGCATGTCCCTCTTTTTGAGCGAGCTGATAAGGATTGATAAATATTCCAGTTATTTCTTTCGATATCAGTTCTTGAATTAAGACGGCATCGACCTCAAGGAGAACTGCATCACCACAAATAATATACGTCTCATTTTTTATTTTTATAATAATCATCTGATGAATATCTTTTTCATACTGGATTCCCTCGTGCATTGTTTTTATAAGAAAAATTTTTATATGATTCAGATATATTAAAGATACCCTCTCGGTAATATAATCAAAGCTTAACGTCTGAGACAGATAAGGAGTAATTAAGTTTGTCCTAGGACTCTGCGACAAAAAGAGATTTACTCTTTTCTCGTTAAAATGGTCTGGATGAAAATGTGTGAAAATAAGAGCATTGAGATTAGAAAAAATACCTTGTTGTTTTTTCATATCTGACACTAATTGAGATGGCATATTCGAGTAGCCCACTTCAGTACCAGTATGAATCCCATCAATGAGCATAGAAGTTTCTCTATTTTGCAAAAATAAGCCTTCGTTTACGGTATGAAAAAGTTTTGTATTCATTATTAAAACCTCCTTTCATCGTTCTGTAAAAATCATACCAAGTTTAGAAGAATGAATAAAAAAACATTCAAAAATTTAGGATAAAAAAGCAAAATGAAAGGGCTGTCGAAAGACAGTCCCCTTTCCTTCTATGTATAAAATTCTACTTTTTTACATCCTGAAATTGAAATGCAAACACCAACATAATAATCGCACAGACAATCGGCACTTTAAACACAGCCTGCAATCCACCTGCGCTATTCATAATTGCACCACAGATGCCACCTGACACAGTCGAACCTAGTGCTCCAGCCAATCCCATAAATGCAAGTCCTGTCGCCAAATCCTCTGGATTTAATACCGTCATCGGATACGTATAAGGTGCAATCTGATTTACGCTGTTTACGGCTGCCACTGGAATCGCTCCTGCAAACAATAAAATCATTCCCATCGTCGATGACGATGCCTGACCAAGTAACATCCAAAAGACAGAACCGACTGTCGAAGAAATAGCCCAGATTAAAACCATTCCCTTATATTTTCCTGTCTTTGATGCCTGATTGCCAAAATACGTTGTCAAAAATACGGCAATTAAAAGTCCTGGCACATTGATTAGACCAGCCACCTGACTACTCGCATTCAAAACAGACTGTGCATAGGTCGGGAGATAATTGCCCGCTCCATTTAAAATACTAAATACCAACATTAACATCAAAATACAAAAATAATAACGGTTTTTCAATAATTTCACTGGAAATACTGGGTCCTTCGCCGACTTCTCAGCAAAAATCAAGGCAATCAGACCAATCAATGAAACTGCCAACAGTCCAAGAATTATCGCAGAAGTCCAGCCGTAGGTATTGCCCCAATTCATGGCAAGAGAAAACGGAATTAAAGTAACTGCAGTTGCTACCACACCCGCAATATCGAAGGAGCTGTCATTATCATGCTTTGGCGGAATATCTGGAATTCCGTAAGCACAGAGGACAAAACCGATAATTAATAAGACAACACCTACGTAAAACTGTAACCTCCAATTGACTGCACATACAACGCCTGCAATAGGAGCTGCCACAATCATGGCAACCGTCGTCAGAGATTGATTATATCCTGAATATTTTGGAGCCTCCTCCTGACCAAAAATAGCTGTGATAAGCACAAATACATTCATAATAAACATACCCCATGCAAATCCTGTTACCATTCTCGCGATTGTAAACATCCAAAATCCATTCGCCATCGCCGCCACAAGATATGCAACAGTATAGACAAGTAAGGAGCCTAAAAATAATTTCTTATGACCAATTTTATCTCCGAGTTTACCTCCAAGTGGAATTGTAACGCTTCTCGCCACACATTCAAGGGCAAAAATCATACTGACAGAGGCAAGACTATCAAACTGTGCAGCAACAGTATAACTATAAACTCCAACACCAGAAATTAGAAACATAACCGTAAAATTAACTAACATCAATCCCCAAAATGCAAGCTTTTTCTTTTTGTCCATACCAAATCCCCCTACTCTTTACAAATCTTTTCCTCCATCTACACGAACAATAGAACCGTTCATATACGTCGCTTTATCTGACGCTAAATAGAAAATAACATCTGCAATTTCCTGCGGCTCTGCTGGACGCTCCATAGGACCTAAAATTTTAGGGTCAATCGTCTCTAAAATATCTTTTATCATCTTCGTATTAATGGCAGCTGGGCATACGCCACAAGTGCGAATTCCGTAGGAGGCATACTCTGTTGCTGCATTTTTCGTCAAACCTATCATGGCATGTTTGCTCGCACTGTAGGCTCCAAGAGAAGGCTCACTAAATAATCCATCGTGGGAGGCCACATTAATAATAACTCCACTCTTTTGCTTCACCATTTGACGAAGCACATATTTCATGCCAAGAAATGCTCCTTTTACGTTGATTCTCATAATATCATCAAATAATTCGGTCGATGTATCTGCCAATAAGACGTACGGTTGAAATCTGGCAGCACTATTTACAAAAACATCTATAGAGCCAAACTGTTCTATTGTTGCATTTACATAGCGAATCGTATCTTCCTCAGAACCAATATCTGCAATCACTGGAAGCACTTTTGTATACTTTCTCGCCATTTCTGCTGTCTCCATCGTATTTTCCTCGGAGCGACCTACCAAAACAACCTGATATCCCGCCTTTGCAAAGGTAAGAGCCGCTGCTCTTCCTACTCCAGCTCCTGCACCCGTTATAATAACTGTTTTTTTATCCATTAATTTTTCCTCTTTTTATTTCTTTTATCTATGATTAAAACCACTCGCAACTTTAACTATCATAAGAGATTCCACTCATTCAACTATCCTATGCTTCCTATCTCTATTTTTTATCCTGCTTATTATAAGGATAGTCTGGCGCCTCAGGGTCTACCTTAATGCATACTTTACAGCTCTCTTTTGTATTTTTAGCCATCTTAAATGCCTCCTCAAGCTGCTCTAACGGATACACATGAGTAATCAAATGTGTTGTCTTAAATTTTCCTTCGGACATAAGCTGAACAGATTTTCCAAAGTTTCCATTTAATCCAGGAACATATTTAATCCCCTTAAAGAATAAATCTGCTGGAGCGATTGGTGCCTTATAATCATCTGCATATCCTGCCACAAGACTTACTGTTCCGCCATTTTTTACAACCTTAAAACATTCCGCTACGATATCTGGATTTCCTGTACATTCCAAAGCAACATCTGCATTTCCAGACTCGCTATTTTCATAGTGATATGAATATGTAGAAGTCCCCCAGATTTCTCTCAATGTATCAATCGCAGGTTTCTCTTTCGTTGGACTAATCACAATATCAGCTCCACTTTCCTTTGCAAGGTCCAGACGGAAGGTCGAGCGATTTACAACTGCAACCTCACAATCCCACTGTGCCTTAATAGCCTGTACTAAGCTCTGTCCTATAATACCTGCACCGTATACGACAACCTTATCTCCGTCCTTTAATCCAAGTGTATCGGCAACGCCTGCACCTACACACATTGGCTCACAAGTTGCACCCTCAAGGTCATTAATATTATCTGGAAGTGGATAGACACTGACATTCAGCATTGCATTATGTAAAACACAGTACTCGGCAAACACGCCGTCCACACCAAAACCGAGACCTTTTCTCACAACGTCCTCACATCCGAATACATTTCCAGATTTACATGCCTCACATTCGCCGCACCACTGTATATTCGTTCCCATAAAACGCATTCCAACTGGAATATCTTTCACTTCGTCGCCGACCTCTACAACATATCCTGTAAACTCATGTCCAATTGTGATTGGGTATTTCTGAATATATCTACCCTCATAAAAAGCTGGCAAATCCCCTCCACAAACACTCGCATAAGATACCTTAAACAAAATATCCTTTGGACCTATCTTTGGAATCGGAACCTCACGAAGCTCCATCTTTCCAGGTTCTGTAACAACCATCGCTCTCATTGTACCTTCCATTTTTATACCTCCTTGATTTTACATTCATTGAACATACTACATTATTTTTCTTCGTTTTTATTCTCCCTACGATAATCTATTTTTTATAATCTCAAAAGCTCTGCGATATCTGCCGCCTTTATTCCACTCATATACTTTTCAATATGAAGAGAGGATAATTCCTGCTCCAAAGATATATCAAGTGCCAAACCTTTCATCTTTTCTTCTAGCTCTTTGATATCTCCATTTCCAAAAAAATCTCCGTAAAAATGAATCTCTTTTATGCAACCTTTTTCTACATTCATATATACGGTCACAAGACCACTCTCAAATTTCTTTTCCCTGCGCATATTGTAGGATGGAGATTTTCCATAATTCCACTCCCATGTCGCATATTTTTCATCTCGAAGTTTTTGTATCTCGTCAAGCTCTTTTTGGCTTAAAGTGAGAAACTCTGGACTTGCGTTTTCAAAAATTGCTTCTTTAAGCAACGTTTTAAATTCCTCCATCGTCACTTTCTTTGGAGCATGAGCGTTAATCGTTGTCACTCTACTTTTTACAGACTTTATACTCTTTGATTCAAACTTTGCATCTTTTACTCTCAGGGCATCTGCCACTGTAGTCAAATTTGAGTCTAACATAATACAACCATGATGCATTACTCTGCCGTGTTTTGTATACTGAGAATTACCAGAAAACTTCATACCGTCAATTGTGATATCATTCCTGCCATTAAACTGTGCATGAACACCCATCTTCTCTAATGCCTTGATAACGGGACGGACGAATACTTCAAATTTGAAGTCAGGAACATTGTTTTGGTCCACAATAAAAGTAAAATTTAAATTTCCTGTATCATGATATACTGCTCCGCCTCCTGATAATCTTCTTGCCACTCGGATATCTTTTTCGTCAACAAAAGCTTGGTTTACTTCTTCCGCTGTATTTTGATATTTTCCCACCACAATGGTATTATCATTTTGCCAGAGCATAAAATACTCCTTTGTCTTATCAAGTTGCTCAAAAACATACTCCTCAAACGCCAAATTATAATAAGGGTCTCTACTTCCTGTCTCCAAATAATACATATCTACATCTCCCAACATCATATTATCTATATCAAACTTTATGACAACATTCTCCATCGATATCGTGGGCAGCTTCCATAATAATCTCACTTACCGTAGGATGTGCATGAATCGTATCGCCTAATTCTTTAGCAGTCATTCCTTTTTTTACCGCTAAGACAGCTTCGCCAATCATCTCTGTCGCATGAGGTGCCATAATATGACATCCAAGAATCTTTCCTGTGCTCTCCTCCGCCACAAGCTTTACAAAACCGTCCTGACAAGAAATGGCAAGACTTCTGCCATTTGCAGATACATTAAATTTTCCAACTTTAACTTTGTATCCAGCCTCCTTCGCTGCCTCCTCTGTCATGCCGACAGCCGCAATTTCTGGATTGGAATAGATACAGCCTGGCACTGCCGAGTAATCCATCGTATGATGTTCATTTTGAGCAGCATTTTTTGCCGCTATCATTCCCTGTGCACTTGCGACATGAGCAAGCTGCTGTTTTCCTGTTATATCTCCGATTGCGAAAATATTCCCAACGCTTGTTCTCATCTCATCATCTACCAATACAAATCCTCTTTGGGTCTTCACTCTGGCAGCCTCCAGATGAAGCTCTTCGGTCTGTGGTTTTCTTCCTGCTGCCATAACGACATACTCACCTTGCACAGATACATACTCGCCATCTTTTTCAAAAACGCAAGTAAGATTCTCATCCTCGGAATTTTTCTTAATCTCTAAGAGTCTCGCATTTGTATAAATTTCAATGCCTCTATCCTCCATTAATCCTCTCATGGATTTACAGATATCTGTATCATTTCCATGTAAAATATCTGGCAACATCTCTATCATTGTCACCTTACATCCAAGATTATGAAAAAGATTTGCAAACTCTGTACCGATGACTCCACCGCCAATAATTACCATAGAAGAAGGACATTCCTCCATCGCCAATACATCATCCGAATTAATAACCTTTGGCAAATCTGCTCCTGGAACTGGGATGGAAGCCGGACGAGAACCAGTCGCTAATATAATCTGCTCTGCCTCGATTTCTTCCTCACCTACAAGAAATGTATTTGGTCCGCTTAAAACAGCCTTTCCACGAATTAATTCAGCTCCATTTCCTGCGATTAAGTTTTCCACACCACTTCGCAAAGTTTTAACCACTTTGTCTTTACGCCTTGCCATCTTTTTATATTGAAGTTCATATTCCTTTACAATAATTCCCATCTTTTTTACACCAGAAAGCTGTTCATAAACTTCTGAACTATGAAGCAGGGCTTTTGTCGGAATACATCCTCTGTTTAAACAGGTTCCTCCAAGCTCCCTCTCTTCCACAATCACCGTCTTTTTTCCAGCCTTTGCAGCACGAATCGCCGCAATATATCCACCTGGTCCACCGCCGATAACAGCGATATCATATTTCTTCACTTTTACTCGCCTCCATCCAACTCATTTTTCTTTTTCTAAACCCTGAAAAGTCCCTGCTGTCTGGCATATTCCACCGCAGCAAAAATATCAACCCTTCTTGGCCCCTCCATTGTAATTTCACAGGTAATCTTATCTCCCTGCTTAAAGAAAATTTCTCTCTCTCCATCTAAAGCCAATGTCCCCTGATAATCCATCACTTTAGTAATCGGCATATAAAGCTCTATCTTTTTCTCATTTTTAATATGAATCTCTTGGATAGAGCCCGCTCCCATCGGAGCCAGGGTGTTTGGCTTTTCATCTGTGAATTCTGCCATCGCACCCCACGGTTCCTCTCTCGTCACATTCATGACAGAACCAATGAGAGCAGAAAATCCAATCGAAGATATACTACATTGTGTCACAACTATCGAATCGATTTCTTTATAATCCCAGATTGCTCTTGAGCCGACAAACGGGTTACGACAAAAAACTAAATCAATTAATGCTATATCAATTGGTTTTTCATTTTTACTAATCTCAATGCATTTTGAAGCATATGTATATTTATTGGGAGGAATCATATCACTAGAAACTGCTACTGCCGCCATTCCCGCCACTGTTCCCTCAAGCATCTGTGGATATACATTATTTGTGCCTGTGGAGAGAGAGATAGTAGGAACCTTTCTGCTTCCCCTTGCCGCCGCACGATTTGTTCCGTCTCCACCCATAATAATCAGGGCGTTCGCTCCAAGTCGTTCCATTTCGGCGGCAAAAAACTCCGTATCTGATTGCGTCTCTGTCATACCCATCTCATAAACTTCCAGCATTGACAAATCTTGTGGATAGTCTGAAAGATGACTCTTTTTTATTAACATCTTTCCGTACCCAAGACGGTCTGGCATAATATAAATCTTTTGCTTTCTTACTGCCATAATCGTCAACACAATTCTCTCCAAAATATTCAGTTTTTCTATGTCATCAATTGTCGTGGCTGCCGTTAATAGTCTTCTAATATCCTTTCCAGACTGGGGATTACAGATAATTCCTATCATTTTTTCTTTCCTCTCTATTTTTCTTCTTCTGGAAGTAATTCCTTGCCAAGAGATTTCTTTACTGCACGAATCACATCCTTCTCATCTGGCACAATCTCAAACTCTACCATACCGACAGGGATATATGTATTTTCTGTACCAACACGGATAATTGGAGCTTTTAACGCACCAGCATCTCGCTCTGTCACCTGAGCTGCAATCTCAGCACCAAAACCACCTCGAATATTCGCCTCATGGGCAATAACCAAATGACCTGTCTTTTTTACAGACTCCATCACTGTATCAATATCAAATGGAATCAATGTTCTAGGGTCAATAACCTCACAGCTGATTCCCTGTTTTTCTAGCTCCTCGGCTGCCTTTAATGCATCCACAAGTAATTTATGCCATGCGACGATTGTCACATCCGTTCCCTCTCTTCTAATATTGGCATGACCAAAAGATAAGAGGGAATCTTCCTCAGCTTCAGGAATCTCTGCGGTTGTCGTATAAACCGTAGCACGACAGTCAAGCCATATAATAGGGTCATTATCACGAATGGCATATTTCATCATTCGATAGGCATCCTCTGGGAAGGTAGGAACTGCAATCTTCAAACCAGGATAATTCATAACCCATCCCTCAATGCACTCCGAGTGATGTGCACCACATTGAGAGCCGATTCCCTGTGCAGAGCGAATGATAATTGGAACAGGGCATTTTTGATTCGATAACCAATACTGTTTTGCAATACCGTGAGCTACATTACTCATAGCAAGAGGCAAAAAATCAGGATACATATACTCTACGATAGGGCGCATTCCCATCCATGCCATTCCTGTCGCCACACCAGTAAATCCTTTTTCGTCGAGAGGCATATCAAGCACTCTGTCAGGGAAATTTTGATAAAGAGAATATGCTTTTGTAATGGCACCGCCAAATACCCCTACGTCTTCTCCCATATAATATACATCCGAGTCGCGACTCATTTCCTCAAATATTGCATATTCTAATGCTTTTGCGTAAGTAACCTCTCTCATTATAATTTCCCTCCTTCTGTATTAGAGAATATCTTATCAGACCCTTTCGTCATATATCCTTTCAGATGTGGCTGCTCATAGGCCCACTCAAACGCCTCTGCAATCTCTTTTTTGATTTCCTTTGTATACCCTTTTAACTCTTCGGCTGTACATACACCCATCTCCTGCAATACACCCTCAAAGCGTGCAATTGGGTCTGGATATTTTTCTTTCATTCTCTTATCTCTTTCTTCTGGCTCATAATCTCTCGTATCACCAAAGAAATGTCCACAAGTTCTATATGTCTTTATCTCAACTAATGCTGGCTCACCTTTTCTTGCTCCCTCAACCGCTGCCTCTAATACCTCGCGGATTGCAATCGGGTCTTGTCCCCATACAGTCACACCTTTTACATTAAATCCAGCCGCTCTTCCTGAAATCTCAGAGCATTTACACTCCTTCTCTGTCGGTGTCGTCATCGCCACACCATTATTGATAATGACATACACAATCGGAAGCTCAAATAGCGATGCAAAATTCAAAGATTCATAGAGGGAACCCATCTGCGCTCCGCCATCACCCTGACAAGTAATAACAACGCCTGGCTCTTTTCTAAATTTTAGCGCCATAGCGACACCAGTACAATGAAGCCAATCCTCTCCAATCAGACCATCAATTGGTAAAAGATGAAGGTCTTTGATATCTTGCTGATGATAATCTCCACCAATTCCCTCATTATATCCAGTCGTTCGCTCAAGCATACCTGCCACATACATCTTCATATCACACATGCTTAAACATCCATGATTTCTGTGATAAGGTCTTAAATAATCCTCTTTTTTAATAAGTGGCATTAATCCTGCCTCAATTGCCTCCTGATTTGTTCCAAAATGAAACATACCGACTAATTTTCCCTTTCTGCTCTCAACAGAAACCTTCTTATCAAAGAGGCGACAGCGCTGCATAATCTTATACATTTCCACAAGTTGTTCTTTGCTATAATCCATAATCTTCTCCTTTCGCCTTTCGAGTTTTACTCCTCTTCCTCGATATAACCGATTACATCTCCTACATTATAAGTCTCCCCTACCTTACCGATAATCTCTGTGATTACTCCGTCATAGAGAGATTCTACCTGAGCGTTCATTTTCTCTGTCTTAATCTCACATAACTCCTGGTCTTCCTCCACAGTATCACCTACTTTTACATACCACTGTAAAATCTGTCCTGTCTTCATCTCGGAACCTAATTTTGGAATATTAATTTCTTGTTTCATCTTAAAAATCTCCTTTCAAACTCTAAAATTTTATTTATTTTTAAACGCAATCTCTGCGCTTTATAAAAACCTCTACGCCTGCTTTCGCTCGCGTTTATGATACATATAAGTCCAAGGGTCATTCAACACTTTATTAAGCGATGCAAAGAAATTTACAACCTCTGTTCCATCACAAAGGCCATGGTCAATTGTAAGTGCAAAGCTCGTCATATTCGCTGGAACAATATTGTCATTTTCATCGAAAACTGGAACTCGTCTGTTTCGGCTAATTCCCATAATCGCTCCCTGAGGTGGAGAGATAAACGGCTGCTGACTGTCAATCAAAGCACCACCAAGATTTGATACCGCAAATGTTCCTCCCTCAAGCTTTACTTTCATCAACTTTCCTTTTCTCAAATTTGTATAAATCTTTTTCAGCTCTGCTGAGATTTCCTCGATATCCTTCTGGTCTGGATTTTCCAAAACTGGCTCCATCAAACATCCATTAATCGTCGCCATCACGCTAAAATACATATCATCATAATAGATAAGCTGCTCTTTTTGACGAGATGCATTAAGAGCCATATTCTCTTCTAATGCACAGGCTGCCGCTTTCACATACATATCGCCAAAGGACACCTTAATTCCTTTTTGTTCCAGTAATTCCTTTCGAAACTGTATCATCTTATCTACATTTAATAGCACCTGACCTGTTCCCTGGGGATATTCATGCTTACTAAATGTCATTCTCTCGGCAATCACTTTTCGAATCCCCTCAAGAGGTTTTACTTCTCGAATTAAACGTCCCATTTCGTCTCGTTCCATATATTTCCCTCCTAATTTTTATTTTTATATCTTATTAAGTCGCAAATACCATGCCAACCTTGCTTTTTTTCAAAAACTTTCTTCCTTGACCTTAAGTTCTACTTCATGTAGTATAAAAGTATAAAAAATAATGGATTGCCCCGTATTCATCTATCCTTGCAATCCTACAAAGAAATGAGGTTTTATTATGGATATGAACTCTCTCTCAAGAGAACTCCGCTCCTCACTGCCAAAGGCAGAGTCTCACGACATTTTACTGGAGCTTTTAGATGCAATTGATGCACAGATTATTATTATAGATTCCGATTCCCGCATTCGCTTTATCAACAAAGGGTACTATGATACATATGGAAAACATTTTCAAAATGCAGGCATACGTCCTGAACAAATTTTAAACCATAAACTATCTGACTTAACTGGAGATGCCAGAGATTTCATTCTAAAACTATTAAAATCAAGGGAAACCAGACCAATGGAATTCTTTCTAGAACCTGATACAAAGTACTCTGGTCTAGCGGATATCATCCCTATTGAGACAGAAAGCTTCACTGGAACAGCGGTCTTTCAACAACAAAGCTCACAGCTTGAAAAACTGACAAAACAGCTCAATCACTGCCGTCAACTTCTCTCCTGTCTTCAAAAAAAAGAAATTATAAAGGATAGTTTGCCTCCTCGCTTTCGCCAAATCGTCGGAGAATCCGATGTCTTCCTTAAAATTCTCCAGACAAGCGCCCAAGTAGCCAAGAGCAACGGCTCTGTCTGCATTCTGGGAGAGAGCGGTGTCGGAAAAGAAGTACTCGCAGAGGCAATCCACTACAGTAGCAATTATGCGGACGGACCATTTATCCGAGTTAACTGCGCCTCCATCCCTGAAAGCCTGATGGAAAGCGAACTTTTTGGCTATGAAAAAGGAGCCTTCACTGGCGCAAACAGCCGTGGAAGCATCGGAAAACTTGAAGCTGCAAACAACGGAACTCTCTTTTTAGATGAGCTTGGAGAAATGCCAAAATCTATGCAGGCAAAGCTCTTACGCGCCTTACAGGAGAGAGAAATTTGCCGCGTCGGTGGTCATAAAACCATCAAATTAAACTTTCGCCTTATCACTGCCACAAACCGAAACCTTGAACAGATGGTAAAAGATGGTGATTTCCGTGAAGACCTCTATTACCGAGTTGTCATCATCCCAATTTATTTACCACCTCTTCGAGAAAGAAAAAGCGATATTCCTCTCCTAACCGACTACTTTTTATCCTCTCTCGACCAACCCCAATGGAAAAATCGACATTTTTCAGAGGAAGTACTCTATATTTTTTCCAACTATAACTGGCCTGGAAATATCCGCGAGCTAAAAAACTGCGTCGAGAGAATGGCTATTTTATGCCCTACAGAATGCATAGGCATAGAATACCTTCCTTCAAATCTAGAACAAAAAAACTTAGAATCCAACAAAATACTGCCCGACTTAAGTCAATACAATTTAAAACAGATTGTGGAAAAAGTAGAATACGAGACAATTCGCATGGTCTTATCTATTACAGAAGGAAATAAGGCAAAAGCAATAGAAATCCTTGGAATATCAAAAAGAAATTTTTATATGAAACTAGAGAAATTTGGATTAAAATAATAAGAGGGTATATTTTTTATCCCATTTTTAAAAGAGTATACTTTTTATCCCTTGTCAACTACCCATCGCCTAAAGGCAGTGGGTTTCCGCCTACGAAAACGAAAGAATTTAATTTATGAAACAAAAAAAAGAGGGCTTCGCCCCAAAGTCATAAGATACAATACAACTCAAAAGATAATAAAACAATAACGTATCATTTTATTGTGTTTCGCCTGTACACAGCCGAGAGAGCCAATCGATATATGCCCCGAAAACGATAGAGAGTGGAGCGATTTTTCGATATACTTAGCTTTGCCGCTGGAGCACTGTTTGAGTAGCGTAGCTGCGAGTTTGCGGGAAGCGGCAAAAATCAGCGTATGTCGAAAAATCGTGGGAACGAACGTGTTTGCGGGACATATATCGATTGGCTCTCTCGGCGTCTCCCCCATTCCATACCCTTTACATCACCAAATCATCTTTTCATTCGCCTCTCTCCTAAGCTCCTCTCGAAAATCTGGATGCGCAATGCTAATCAGTTCCTCAACTCTCTGACGAATAGACTTATTTCTAAGTTTTGCAATTCCATACTCCGTGACCACATAATCCACTAAATTTCTAGAAATAGATACAACAGCCCCCTCTGGCAGACAAGGAGAAATCTTAGATATCGTCCCATTCTTCGCCGTAGAAGTAAGCGCGATAATTCCCCTTCCTCCCTTAGAGTGGAAAGCACCATAGGCAAAATCACTCGCTCCACCTGTGCCAGAAAACTGTCTCCATCCCATGCTCTCCGAACAAATTTGCCCTGTTAAATCCACCTGAATAGCCGCATTAACCGATACCATATTCTCATTTTTCGCAATATTAAATGGGTCATTTACATAAGCTGCTCTCCTAAGCTCCACCAATGGATTTTCTGCCATATAATCATATAAGTTTTGGTCTCCCCAGGCAAAGGCGCCGATTGTTTTTCCTCTATGCAAAGTTTTTCTCTCATTCGTAACTACACCTGCTCGAAGAAGCTTTCCCATAGAGGACGTAATCATCTCTGTATGAATCCCCAAATCCTTCTTATCCATCAATGCCTCCCCAACTGCATTCGGCATTCCTCCGATTCCAAGCTGAATGCAGTCGCCATCATGAATCAACGATACAACATGCTCGGCAATCTTTTTTTCTATCTCAGAGGAAGGTGCTTCTGGTGCATAAGGAAGTTCATACTCTGTCTCATAAATATAATCTGCCTTCTCAATCGGAATCGCCGTCTCCCCAAACACTCTTGGTACCTTTTTATTCACCTCAAAAATCACCTTGTCTGCCGCCTCAAGCCACTCAAGAGAACCCTCCAAGTCAAAAGATAAATATACATTTCCCCATTCATCCATAGGAGAAACTGTAGCCACAAAAATATTTGGTTTTTTCGCTGCCACCGTAACTTCCCCCACAGAGTGAAGATTTAAAGGAACCATCTCATAACGCCCCTTCTCATGTCCTCTTCGACAATCTGCATTATAAAAGAATGTAATAATATCAATTTTTCCTTTCAAAGATTCATCACTCATAACTGGATAATCTCCCATCATAAGCATTGTCCATAAAGTCACTCCTGTCACTCTGTCTGCTATTGTATGTAAATTGCGAATAAAATCTCTCGGCTCACAACCATAAATACTCGCCGCAATCGTGTCACCCGATTGAACCATAAAAAGCGCGCCCTCCAAACTTCCAAGTTTTGATTGATATAACTCTTGTTTTGTCATTTTCAACTCTCCTTTTTTCTCTGCTATAAGTATTCTCTATTCCTTCCTCATATCCTCAACCATTTCTTAATAACTAAAAATAATTTTTAAAATTTTTTTCGCTTTGCCGCATCTAAAATTCCCATTGTCTCTCGATACTTTGCCACCGTTCTCCTAGAAATTTTTACATCTTTCTCTCTTAAAAGTTCTGTAAGTATCCTGTCACTATAAGGTTTATTTTTATTTTCTGTCTCAATCAATTCCCTTATCATGTATTTAATCTGTTCTGTCGATATCTGACTTCCCGCACCAACTCTCTCTATCGCTGTGGAAAGAAAATAATTCATCGGATAGACGCCCCATGAACACTGCAAATACTTATCTTTTAATGCTCGGCTCACTGTAGATTCATGTACCCCAACCTCGTCGGCAATATCACAAAGCTTTAGCGGAACCAAATTTCCTGGTCCCTCTGCAAAAAACTTTTTCTGTCTCTCCACAATCACCTCTGTCACCTTAAGCATCGTCGCATTTCTCTGACTAATACAATCTTTTACCCATTCTATCTGTCTAATTTTTTTCTCCACATAATCTTTCGTCTCCTGTATTCCATCTTCTTGAAGTAGATTTTTATAATATCGATTCACATGAATTTCTGGATAAGTATACTCATTAATCAAAATCTGATAATAATCCGTAAACTTTACTATCGTGACATCTGGAACAATATAACGAAGATTCTCCCTGGAAGAAAAACTATTTCCTGGCTTTGGATTTAACTCCTGTATTATCTTTACTGCAACAGATAACTCTTCCATCGATATTTTTAATTTCTTTGCAAGAGCTGAAAGTTGATTTTTACCTAACATCGAGAGATATTCACATACAATTTTCTCTGAAATAATATTTTTGTTTCCCTTTCTTTTTAATTGCAACAAAAGACATTCTCTCAAATCTCTCGCTCCAACCCCCGCTGGCTCAAGGTTTTGCAAACGAATGAGAACTTTTTCTATCTCGTACTCAGTTTTTCCAAAAATTCTTTCCAGCTCTTGCAAATCTTCTTTTAGATATCCTCTTGAATCAAGCGAATATATCATATATTTCAAAATTTCATATTCCTCTTTCGGCATATCGACATCGACAAGCTGAGAAAACAGATAATCCGCCAAACTCTCTCCCTTTTTCTCCTCAAAGTTCCACTCGTCCCTTGAATCTTCATCATAATCTTGCGTATAATAAACTCGGTTCTGACTATCTGTAGCATTCAGCCATTCTAATTTTTTTCGCCTATCTGCCTCGTCGGAAGGAATCTCTTCTTTCTTTTCAAGGTCTACTACTGGATTTTCGAGAGAGAACTCTCTTATATACTCTTCTAACTCCTGAGCACTCATAGATAAAATTTCAATATTTTGAATCATTTTTTGATTCATCGTTTGAACTTGGCGAAACTCCTGCTTCATTTCCATTATCTTTCTCCCCTTCTTCCTTTTCTATGCTAAAACTACCTTTTTACGGCATAATGACATATCTACTCACTCTTTGCAAATCAAAAAACCACTCAGATAGAATCAAAATTTTATAGCCTCGTAATGTATCTGCTGACAAAGATACCCAAATCTCCCTCTGAGAAGCACCTACGAAAAAAATATCTGCGGATTCGCCTCGACGAATGCTTCTGCCGTCTGCTTTGATACTCCCATTTCTTGAAGGGTCGGAATAATATCCTCAAATACATGAGTCCAATTCCAGTTTTTTAAATCCTCCTCATCCTTCTTAGAATAAATCCATGGGTCTCCAAGCATTTTTATAATACTATCATGAGATAAAATAATTCGATTTCCATAGCCACTGCCAACAATTCCAACTATCATCGCCATACGTCGATTTTCTGGCAATGCCCCAGTAAAACCCTGTATTCCCATTCTGTCAAATCCGCCGTATACACCCTGCTCAAAAATTTTAAGCAATTCATCCATATCATTACAATTATCCAAATGCCCAATCATAATATGCTCTGGCTTTACACCATATGAAATTAATCTTCTCGCCTGCTCAGAACCCATTGTTCCGCCCTGCGTATGCGTAATAATTCTCGTTCCCGTCTCTTTGGACACTCTCGCCGCCGCTCTCAAAAACAAATCCTCATATTCTGTAATACAATCTTTGCTCGTCGCCACCTTCATTACTCCAGTTCGGATTCCTGTATCTCCCACACCGACTGTCACTTCTTTTTTCATCATCTCATAAATTTCTTCTGCCGCATTTCCATAAGCCATACGGAATTTAAAATAGGCTGGTGCTCCCTCACCTTCATAATAATATCCAGAACTTGCAATAATATAAATTCCAGTTTTCTCTGATAATTCTCTTAAAAATTCGACCTTACGACCACAATCAGCGGGAGTGGCATCTACAATCGTTTGAAGACCACAGCGTTCTTTTGCATCCAATAGTACTCTCACTGCCTCATCCATCGCTTCCTTCCAGCAAAACGGAGACAAAACTGCTCCCTCCCATCCTGGATACCCAAACAAAACATGCTGATGAGAAAGGCATTTTCCAAGTTTTTTTGCATATACGGAGCCTGTCACAGTCTGTACACAAGAATCTTCTTTTCTTATCATAATCGTTCCTCTCTTTCTCTATTCTATCATTTAAATCTAACCTTTTCTCTTGGCAACTCTCTATTTATCTCTTATTTTTCTATTTATTTTCCATCTGGCTCATTGCCATCTTTTTTAATGGAGTGTTAATCGGTGCATGCGCCATCATTCCTCCATCTACCGAGATAATCTGAGAAGTGACAAAACCACTCTCATCCGAGGCAAAAAATAAAGCCATATATCCGATATCCTCTGGACATCCATAACGATTCACCTCTATCTCATCAAGATAAATATCTCTAAACTCCTTAGCCACTTGAGCATCATTTTGTGGGGTAATAATCAAACCTGGCTGAATACAATTACAGCGAATATTGTCCTTTCCGTACTGATATGCAATATTTTTTGTCAAGTTCACAACACCTGCCTTCGCTGGACCATAAGCGCTCCATCCAAGATTTCCTGCCACTCCTGCCGTGGAACCAATATTAATAATCGAACCGCCTCCTTGCTTTATCATATGAGGAATCGCATACTTAGAAGTCATAAAAACACTTCTCAAATCTGACTCAAGCATCTCATCCCACTGCTCCAGTGTAATATCAGCTACATTTCCATCTTCTGCATTTACATTTGCTGCATTATTTACCAAAATATCAAGATGACCAAATTTCTCCACTGTATCATCAATAAGATTTTGCACAGATTCCTCCTGCATAATATCCAATTTATGATACATTGCCAATCCTCCCTCCTCTCTTAGCTCCTTTGCCACTGCCTCTCCCCTATTTTCTCTTCTTCCCGTAACAATAACCTGGGCGCCCTGTCTTGCCACTACTCTCGCAATTCCGATTCCAATTCCACTCGTAGACCCCGTAACAACCGCAACTTTTCCTGTTAAATCAAATGTCTTCTTCATAATCTTTTTCTCCTTATCTATTAAATTTTATATGAAATTTAACCGCAAAATTCGTGCCAACTTTCCAATTTTATTCTTTTTCCATATCATTTTTATGCCCTTTGTATATAGCTGAACTGTTACATTTTTTTGACTAATTTTTATCACAGAGAAATTTCTCATTTGACTTTCTCTCGCATTTGAACTATATTAAAATCGATTCATTTCATACGGAGGAGGAAATTATGCATACATTCAAACGATTTATTCAGTATTATTATCCATATAAGGCTGTATTTTTTTTAGATCTATTTTGTGCAGCCTTTATTAGTATAGTGGACCTGGCATTTCCACAATTACTACGTTCTTTGACAAAAACATTATTCCTCGAAGATTCTTCTAGCATTCTTCGCACACTCCCAATCATTGGCATTCTTATGTTTATCGCCTACCTATTACAGGCAGCCTGCAAATATTATGTCAGCTGCCAAGGACATGTAATGGGAGCGAGAATGGAGCGAGATATGAGAAAAGAACTTTTTGACCACTATGAAAAGCTTTCGTTTTCTTATTATGATGAGAATAATACAGGACAGATGATGAGCCGTCTTGTCTCTGACTTATTTGATATTTCCGAGTTTGCTCACCATGGACCAGAGAATTTATTTATCTCTCTTGTCAAGATTATCGGAGCCTTTATCTTTCTTTTTTTCATCCAGTGGAAGCTCGCAATCATATTGATTTTTGTTGTCCTTTTCATGATTTTATTCAGCGCAATGCAAAATAAGCGGATGCAGGCAACCTTTATGGATAACCGAAAAAAGATTGGGGAAATCAATGCGACGCTCCAGGATTCTCTGGCTGGAATCCGTATCGTTCAGGCTTTTGCCAATGAGGATATTGAGAGAAAGAAATTTAAAAAGGGAAATGAAGGATTTCTCGTCTCCAAGAAAAAGAATTACCGCGCAATGGGAACCTTCCAAAGTGGCAATACATTTTTTCAGGGAATGATGTATCTCATCACTCTAATTGCCGGAGGATATTTTATCGCAAAAGGGGAGATGGACGCATCTGACCTTGCGATGTACGCTCTCTATATTGGAATTTTCATCAGTCCAATTCAAATTTTAGTCGAGTTGACAGAAATGATTCAGAAGGGATTATCTGGATTTCGGAGATTTCTCGATGTCGTTGAGACGGAGCCTACAATTGTGGATGCCCCAGATGCAGTTGCTTTGACCAATCCAGAGGGAGAGATTTGTTTTAAGAATGTACATTTTTCTTATAATGAAGAGGAGCCTGTTCTTAATAATATTAACTTTTCCATTCAACCTGGAAAATCCATCGCTTTTGTCGGTCCTTCTGGAGGTGGAAAGACGACAATCTGCTCTCTTTTGCCTAGGTTTTATGATATTCTATCCGGAAGTATTACAATCGGCGGTCAAGATATCCGAGATGTGACATTGCATAGTCTTCGGAGTTCTATCGGTGTAGTACAACAAGATGTCTACCTCTTTGGTGGAACAGTGAGAGAAAATATCGCATACGGAAAACCAGATGCCTCATTAGATGAGATTATCGAGGCTGCAAAAAAAGCGAATATACATGAATTTATTACAGAGCTTCCAGATGGGTATGATACCTATGTCGGTGAGAGGGGTACGAGGCTTTCTGGCGGACAAAAACAGCGTATTTCCATCGCACGAGTTTTTCTAAAAAATCCTCCTATTTTGATTTTAGATGAGGCGACAAGTGCGTTGGATAATGAGAGTGAGAGATTAATTCAACAAAGTTTAGAAGAGCTTGCGAAGAATCGCACTACGATTACTGTGGCACATCGATTATCTACGATTCAACATTCAGATGAGATTCTTGTCGTAGATGAGCATAAGATTAAGGAGAGAGGAACACATGAGGAGCTTCTTTTGAAAAATGGAATTTATGCTCAGTATTATCGGATGCAGTTTGAGAAATGAGAATGGGGATAGACGCTAGAAATGGGGACAGACGCTAAGAATGGGAGCAGAGAGTAAGAATGGAATGGGGACAGACGCTAAGAGAGGAGACCGATAGCTGCCCCGCAAACACGTTCGTTCCCACGATTTTTCGACATACGCTGATTTTTGCCGCTTCCCGCAAACTCGCGCCTTTGGCGCTCAGACAGTGCTCCAGCGACAAAGCTAAGTATATCGAAAAATCGCTCCACTCTCTATCGTTTTCGGGGCAGATATCGGTCTCCTCTCTTGGCTGTGTATTGGCAAATTATGGAGTGAATTGTCAAGTTAAGATGTTTGGTCATGGAATATTAATTGGGGATATTTTTATTTTCCTAAATTCATCAATTTAAAGCAATTTTTCAATTGCCTCATTAAGGGTCTCATCTACTCTTTGTATTTTTACAGATACGGGTTTTCCATTAATATATTCACTAAGAAAACCATCAATTCCGCTATTTCTCTGAACTGGAATCGCATTTATAGATTTCAATATTGCCATCTGCTTTTCTGTTAAATTTTGATATGCTTTTTTTCCTTTTTTCAATAAAATTGATTCTGTCCTTACTAGAGCTTCTAATCGTTCTTTCGCTAAATCTACTGCTTCTTTGGAGATATCAATCCCAATATATCTTCTATTAAGCAATTTTGCAGCAACCAAAGTTGTTCCTGAACCTGCAAATGGATCCATCACGATATCATCTTCATCTGTTACAAGTTTTATAATCTGTTCAAGAAGGATAATTGGCTTTTGTGTCGGATACCCCACTCTCTCCTTTGCCTTAGGATTCAAATATGATATCTCCCAAACATCAGACAATGGAACTCCTTTTTTTTCTTTTCCTAATACTACTTCTCCATTTTTATCCGTTTTATAAACTGATTTTCCCTGTTTGTCTCTTACCCTATCTTGTAAAATCTGGTCTATATTTGTTGTTTCTGAATAATTTGTATATATCTTATTAAATTTAAATTTGCTTGTTCTACTATAAAATAAGATTACTTGATGGTTGTTTAGTAATCCTTTTTTGGAATTAGACCATCTTTTATATGACCATATGATTTCGCTTTGAAAATTATTTATTCCAAATATTTCATCCATCAATACCTTTAAGTAATGAGAAGCATTTCTATCGCAATGAACAAATATACTTCCTGTATCTTTAAGTATTCTTCTACATTGAATTAATCGTTCTTTCATATACTCTAAATAATCGTTCATATTTTTCCATTTATCCGAAAAAGAGAATTCAGTATTCCTATTTTTTCCAGTTAATCTTTGTATTTCTTGTGTAAAAAAGGGTGGATCTAAATATATTAAATCTATTTCTCTATCCTACATTGTTTTTAATACTTCAAGTGAATCTTGACATATTAATTCATTATAATTCATAATATCATTCCTTCATTCCTTCAAATAATTCTCTAAGATTTATTCCTGTCTCTTGTAATAAATACGTCCATGCGTCTTCTCCCGAATAATACTCTCCACCTATACTCTCGTACAATTTCTTCAAAGATGATTGTATACGGATTGCACTCTCTCTATTCGGTTCAAAAAACATAATTCTAATTGGAATATATCCTGCTTCTTTAATCACCTTTACTCTTTTATTCTCCTTTTTTATATGATCTCCATCTGTTGTTGCGTCTTTCCATTTTATTTCATACGCTTTATTTCCAACTAAACAATCAATTTCTATATTTTTAGGACTTTCATCAATTGTATTTTTCAATTTTTCTCTTCTTAATCTTTTCTTGCAACGCTTCTCTATATTTCAGTATAATTTTATACAGTCTCTCATCATTATCCATATAATCTCATCTCCTCTACATGTTTAATCTTCAAATATATTTCTATTATATTGGCTCATTTAAACAATTGCAATCTCTTTTTAGAACACTCATCTTCACGAGTGCATACTAAAAAATCTAGTTCTTATAAACATTCCAATAAAAGAAAAGCTCCGCAAATGACTCATTTCTCCCATTTGTGAAGCTTTATTTATTATTAATCTTCTATACAACTATTCACTTTTTCATAAAACTCAGGATATCTTTTCTTCATATTAACTAGTCTTCCCTTTTCATCCATAAAACAATGCTCACTCTCTCCAGTTGCTACAACCTCGCCTTTGCAAGTCATAATATAAGATAGCGCAAGCTTTGCTCCATTGAATTTTTTTACTTTCACTTCAATTTCAATTATATCAGAAAACGTCGTTGTCTTTTTATAGCTACAGCAAACAGACACAACTGGAGAGACTATACCAGCTCTCTCAAAATCAATATATTCCCATCCGATTTGTTTTTGCATATCAATACGTGCTTCCTCCATAAATCGAATATAATTAGAATGATGTGTAATCTTCATTTGGTCTGTCTCGTAATATTTTACTTCATGTATATAAGGTTTCATCTCATACTTGCTCAATTTTTCACAATATTTTTATACGTATATGCCTTACTGCAATATCATCTTAATCAGACGCATACAACATACCGACTCTAAAATATAAAACATATTTTTATTGCTAAAAAAGAGCCCTCCTTCCTACTAATTAATTCCATCACTTTCAACCTCTTAATCTCCCCTAAGGCATCCAAACAATTGCCTATCATTTTCCTAAACCTGCAACCTCAGCTCATCTCCATCGCTCTCTCCAAGATTCATATAAGTAAAAATTCCATCCGCCAAAACCTTATTATCCTGGTCCATAATAGATACCTCGTATGTCAAAATCCTTTTTCCCGCCTTTAACTCTCTTGCCTCTGCAATCATTTCCTTTGTATCAATCCCCGCATTTAAATAATGCAAATCTGAATCAACTGTCACCACTCTTCCACCGTGAGAAGAAGCAGCAAATCCACCTGCGATATCTGCCAAAGTAAAAATGCATCCTCCATGAACCGTTCCATGTGGATTCAATCCATCCTCATCAATCGGCATAACCGCCTTCGCATATCCCTCTTTTAAATCTAATACTTTAACTCCTATCTTCGTTCCAAAAGTACGAGAATTATTATACTGTTCTATCTTCTTTTTAAAATTCATCTGTTTTTCCTCACTTTTCTTTTCCATTCACAACTATCTGTTCTGACAAACACATATTTTCTACATTCATCTAAAATCAGGTTCAAATCTCTTCAGATTTTCTCAAACCTATTATCCATTATACAAAATCTTATGATTTATCTCAACACCAAATATCAAATCTTCCTCCCTCTTTTCCAATCCCATTCTCATAAATAAAAAAATAAAAAATTTTAAACAGGAATTCTCGGTTACAAAAACAGCCTTCCCTAAACTATCTCGCCAATACACAGCCAAGAGAGCAAACCAAGATATGCCCCGAAAACGATAGAGAGTGGAGCGATTTTTCGATATACTTAGC
>JAUUSJ010000238.1 GCA_030841965.1 Blautia sp. | reverse complement strand
AATAAGAGTCTGAAAGCCTTATAAAATCAGGGCTGAAGATTCCGAGAAGTTATTATTATAATAGGGAGGATAAACAAAGTGGGAATTGTTTTAAAAGATGTATCTAAAATATATAATGTTGATAGTATGCCAGTTTATGCAGTAAATCATATTAATATGTATATAAAAAGTGAGACTTTTATGGCTATTATTGGCGATTCGGGAAGTGGAAAAACTACTCTCTTAAAATTAATAGGGGGAATAGAAATACCTACTAGTGGTGAAATAAAGATAGATAATATGTCGATTTTGAATTTAACTGAGGAAAAAAGAACTTTTTACAAAAGAGAAAATATTGGATTTATTTTTCAAGATTATAACTTAGTAGATTTCTTAAATGTCCAAGATAATATTATATTGCCAATTAGTTTGAGTAAAAAAAAGATAGATAAAAAGATGTACGAGTACATACTAGAAAGATTAGGAATTTCTAAATTAATAAATAAATATCCTAATATGCTTTCGGGAGGTGAAAAGCAGAGAGTAGCTATAGCGCGTGCAGTATTAATGCAACCAAAAGTAATTTTGGCAGACGAACCGACAGGAAATTTAGATAGTAAAAATACACAGCAAGTATTTGAGTTACTTAAAACATTATCTATAGAGTTCAAACAAACAGTGATAATGGTAACACATAATTTGGATTTGGCAAAAAAATGTGATTATATAATGGATATGAAGGATGGAAAAGTTTATGAAAAATAATAATGTGTTGAAAAAACTAGGAAAAGAATTGTCGTTGTATAGAAAAAAACAATATTTTCTTCTAAAACTTCTTGTATTTGTATTGTCATTTTTTGAGACATGTATTGCTGTAATTATGTTTAATGAAATTACAATTTTGGGTAATGAAGATACGTTGCTTATAACAATTATAGGAATATTTTTCTTACTCTGTTTGTTTTGGATAACATTTTATTCTATTATCTATATGAATTTTTATATAGACCAAAAAAATTTTGATATTTTATTAAAGTGTGGATTTAACAAAAAAGAATTATTGAAGAGTATACAATTTTTTGGGTACAATATGTTTTTTTTATGCTTGTTATCAGGGGGAATACTGGGAATAGGAGTGGGGCTTTTATTAACATGGAAATATAAACAAGAAGGTAGTGTGCTGACAGCTGGAATATTGATTTTTATAACATATTTTTTATTTCAAAATGTATTAAAAAAATGTACAAAAAAAATACTAGAGCCAGCTAAACCTAAAAAAATGAAAATGGAGAAAAGGAAAAAATCAATTTCTCCTAAAATAATGAATATATTAGATATCTCCCTAAAATATATGTCGTTTAATATAAAAAGAGTAGTTTCCGTGAGTATAATAATGTTTATATGCGGAGTTCTAATCAGTTATTCTATATCCATGATACAATCAATAAATTTAAAACAATACATTTCAGATACATGGGGAGATGCCAATTATAAAGTTACTTTATATAAAGAAGGAGATACAACAGGGGATTATCATATTTTGCAGGAAAATAATCCGTTAACCGAAGAAATGAGACAAGAAATATTGAAAATAAGTGGAGTGAGAGATGTTATACCTTATTATTCAGTACAAGCCATTTTGGAGACTCCTAAGGAAAAAATGGAGACAACTATAAAAGAATTTAATAATAATGTTGCTGTTCAAACGGGTATCCAAAATATAGATGAAAATGAAATTATAATTAGCACTAGAACTTCATCTTTAAAAGAGATAACAAGAATGATTCAAAAAACAACTTTAATAGAATATTTTGATGGAAATAAAAGAAAAAGTAAGACTTTTCATGTAAAAGAAATTATAGTAGATGATTCACAGGCAACAACAATATATGCGACCAAACAATGTATTGAAAGAATGACAGAAAATTTACCAATATTATCTTTTGAGGTGTATGCACAGGAAAATGAAAAAACATGTTTAAAAATATCAGAACTCATAAAAGGAAAAACATTAGAAATTGCTGATATGAACTCTTATGTAAGCGAGACAAAACAGGGATTTGATATAATAATAGTTGGAATTATTGCAATTATGATTATATTAATATTCTTTGCAATTTCAATTTTAGTAAATTCAAAATTTTTGAATATGATTATTAGAAAAAATGATTTCAAAGTATTGAAAACATTGGGAATGGATGATTCCAATATAAAAAATATAATATCGATAGAAGAAGTAATCAGCAATTGTCCTTCAATATTTTTTTCTTGGCTAGTAGGAATGTACTTATCTTATATAACATGTAATAATATGAAAAAAATAGGTAGTACATTTTGGCTGTTTAAACCAGCTTATGAAAGCTTAATTTTGTGTATATTACTTTTTTTTCTTATGTTATGTGTAGAATTAAAAATATATAAATATATAATTAAAAATAAATAAACCTAAACTACTCATGCATCTATGAGCCAACAAAAATGTTTAGAATTAACAAATTTTTTCTTAATTCTTTCAAAAATAATTGAGTCAGATACAGATTAACTTGCGGGAGGGAATATGTCATACATTTTACAAACAAAGAATCTAGAAAAAAATATCAACGGAAGGTGTATTCTTTCTGGATTGGATATTCATATTAAAAAAGGTGAAATTTATGGGCTTTTGGGACCTAATGGAGCTGGAAAAACATCGGTCATGAAAATGATTATGAATTATTGGAAACCGACAGGTGGAGAAATTGAAATATTTGGTGAGAAATTGACTCCAAAATCATATAAATATTTAAGTCGGATAGGGAGTATCATAGAGTTCCCTGTTTTCTATGAGCATCTCAGTGGAGAGAGAAATCTACAGATACATTGTAAGTATATGGGATATAAAAACCAGTCCAATATAGAAAAAGTACTTGATTTATTGGAATTGTCGAAAGATGCCAAAAGACCTGTAAAGCATTATTCCCTGGGAATGAAACAAAGATTGGCAATTGCAAGAGCCATAGTAACTGAGCCGGAAATTTTAATTCTAGATGAACCGACCAACGGATTAGACCCTATAGGAATGAAACATATCAGAAATTTATTTCGTATGTTAAAAGAAGAACTAGGAGTCACAATTTTGATATCAACCCATATTCTCTCTGAAATAGAGAATATGGCAGATACTGTCGGAATAATCGCTCAAGGCAAAATAAAAAAAGAAATATCTATAAAAGAACTCACGCAGCTGGAGTCTGCCTATATTGAGGTAAAAGTAGAAGACACAAAAAGCGCAATAGATTTCTTAAACAAAATGTCCAACATAGATAATATCGAGATTACAGCTCAAAACAGCATTTATATCTATGGCAAAGACATCACTGTACAAGAAATATCAAAAGCATTATTATACAGCGGAAACGAAATAATTTCTATTGGAAAAAAATCCGAGCATCTAGAAAATTATTTTATGCATTTAATAGAAGAGGATAGGGATAGATAAAATGATAAAACTAATCAAATTAGAATGGGAAAAAAATAATATGACCAAATACATACGTAATGCAGCCATTATGACAGGAATCCTATTATTACTATTCTTGCCATTAGTCAGAGAAGTAAAAGCTACAAACATAATAGAGTCCTATCATAATTCTCTAATAAATATATGTATAGAATTATTATCCAATATATCATATATGATTTTCACAAGCGTAATGTTGGCATCATTTATTATCAGCAGCTACAAAAATAAAACTATCTATATCATGCTTTCCTATCCAATCAAAAGGCGAAAGCTTATAGTAGCCCAAATATTATCCGTCTGGACTTTCAATATAATTTGCCTAATAATCACCAAATTATTATCCTATGCAATGATAAGCCTAATAAGTCACGCACTCCACATAAATTTGAATTTCATATACTGGAACAAAGCCTCGTTCTACCTACAAATCATGATAAGCATATGCTTTGTCACTTTGCTAATTGGCATAATAATGAAATCTGTAAAAGCAACTATCATCAGTTCCGTAATTTTAGTATGCTTTACTCAGGGAAACATAGGACAATACACATTAATGGGAAATATCAAATTCTATTTTGCCTTACTAGTTTTATCCATTCTTTCCGTCTGTCTTACGATTTACGAATTTGAAAGAAAAGATATATAATTCCCAAACCCTGCATATATTCCTTCATCCCAATATACTGATGTCGAAAGAAAGAATATATAATAACCTAATCCCAAAAACAAATTTCATCCTCCAAACTTTGGACTTCAAACTATAAAACTATCATATTTTACCAATACATATCCAAGAATAGCAATACAAGACATAGTCACTATACATTTTCAATATCAAGTTTCTCAAGTTTCGCCAATACACAGCCGAGAGAGCAGATAGATATATGGTCCAAAAACGATAGAGAGTGGAGCGATTTTTCGATATACTTAGCTTTGCCGCTGG
>JAUUSJ010000237.1 GCA_030841965.1 Blautia sp. | reverse complement strand
CATTATGACAACTTCTTTGACAGCGAGGAAGAATGGCTGGAATATGAGTTGGAAAAGTTACGGGAATATATTACCGACTACATCAACGGGAAAAGTATTGTAGCGTCCGACCTTTATCCAATCAAAGAATTTATCCAGCATTTGAAGTTTCAAAAACTGTTAGACCGCTATGATGATTTATACAGCATGGATATGTTCGGGGAAAGCATAGAGGGACATAAATATAGGACACCTTATCAAGTCGTAAAAATGATAAACCCCAATTCAAAAGAAGATATGGAATTATTACGGGAAGTATTGAAAAATAACCATTTTGATGATGAGGACGAATAACTTTTTCCCTCTTTGTAGAAGATACAGCAAACAAAAAGCCCAGTAAAGAGTGAAAAGCACCACCAATGGTGGCAAGGCTCTTGACAGGGCTTTTTCTTTTCTGTGGAGGGTAATCAAGAGGAAGAAAAGATAAAATTTGATTTGTGGTAAATCGGATAATATCAATGAAATTGTCACGGTACAAATTTGGGCTATATAAGGAATAGTAACTGGAAGATTGTAGGGTAATCAAAAAGGCGTGTATTTTAAATCAGAGATACACGTCTTTGAAATGAATGAAATTCAATGAATTTTATTCATTGACAATCGTTCATTCACGAGATATAATTTTAGTGAAAGGAGTTGATTACATGAATATTACGAAACAAAAATCACAAAAGACTTTTGATAAGCAAGCTGCCGATTATGATACAAATATTCAGGGGGAACATGCTCGAAAACTCTATAAGCCGATTATAGAAAATTTAAAAAATAAGAATATACATTCTATATTAGATTTAGGTTGTGGAACGGGTGCGTTACTTAAAGAAATAAAAGAATTAAATATAGCAGAACAACTATTTGGAATAGATATATCTCCCAATATGCTTGAAATTGCAAAAAATAAACTAGGAAATGATGCAACACTTATCTTAGGCGACTCTGAGAGATTACCTTTTGAAGATAGTTCTTTTGACGCCATTGTATGTAATGACTCATTTCATCATTATCCACAACCAGATATTGTAGAGAAAGAAGTGTCTAGGTGTTTAAAGCAAAATGGAGTTTTCATTATCGGTGATTGTTGGCAACCAATCGGAGCAAGACAGATAATGAATTACTATATGAAACACAGCAATAGTGGAGATGTAAAGATTTATTCAAAAAAGGAAATGTTGTTATTATTATCAAAAGACTTCCACGAAATTGAATGGAAATCTTTTGGCACAAGATCTTGTTTAATTATAGCATACAATAATTAAACCGCAAGAAAGGAAAGAAAACAATGCGTATTTCAAAAGAACCAGAGGAACGTAAACAAGAAATTTTAGAAACAGCCATTAAATTATTTAGTGTAAATGGGTTTGAAAAAACTTCAATATCAGACATAGCAAAAGAAATTGGAATAGCACAAGGATTATGTTATAGATATTTCCCATCAAAAGATGTACTTTTTCAGTCTGCTATCAATGAATATTCAAATATTTTAGTCGCCAATATGACAAAAAATATAAATATAAAAAAGGATAGTTTAAAAGATATTTTGCGGAAGATGATACTTTTTGCAGAACAAGAAGATGATACATATTATCCAGTTTTTCATAATAACCAAAATAAAAATTTCCATAATTTATTAACATTGAATGTATGTGAAAAACTTTTTCCTATTGTATCTGAAATTATTGAAAGAGCAAATTACACAAATGAAATACAAGTCAATGATGTTGAAATGTATGCCAGTTTTTGCATATATGGACAACTAGGAATTATTTTAAATACCGATATATCAATTAAAGAAAAGAGTTCACGGATAAAGGCATTTTTTAGGGACTTGTTTAGGCTTTAAATCTTCCCCTGCCAAAAGGCAGGGAATATTTAAATAAATTAAATGAATAATTTTCATTCAATAGGAGGAATTAAAATGAACAAAAATATTGATTTTGTAAACGGAAACACAAAAAAATGTTTACTTGAAATGACTGTTCCTATGATAATAGCTATGTTTTTAAATATGGCATATAATCTCGTAGACAGTCTTTGGATTGGAAATTTGTTAGGTGAGCAGGCATACGCAGCGTTAACAAACTCGACACCTATTATTTTAATCTTAACTTCAATTGGTATGGGAGCAACAAACGGGTTAGCCATTCTATTATCACAGGTAATTGGTGCGAAAAATGAGCAAAAGAAAAAGAATATTATAGTTACTTCTTTTTTTGTATCTATAATTCTTTCAGTGTTTATGACAATTGTGTTGGAGATTTTTTTAGAGCCTATTTTGATAGTTTTAAATACACCGACTGAAATTTTTGATATGGCAAAAAATTACTTATCTATATATGCTTTGGGATATGTAGCAGTTTATTTGTATTTATACTTTACAGCCATTTTAAGAAGTTTTGGCAATACTATGTTTCAAGCAGTTGCAATGCTTGTGTCTACTTTATTGAATGCTATTTTAGATCCTATTTTCATTAACATAATTGGATTTCACGGAGCGGCAATCGCAACCTTAATATCACAGATTATTTGTTTGGCGTTTATGTGCATTTATATTTATCGTAAAAAATTATTTAACCTTTCACTATCTGATTTTGATACAAAAGAGATTATGCCGTTTGTAAAAAATGCTGTGCCGTCTGTCATTCAACAAAGTATTCCTGCTATTAGTACAACATTTTTAACTGCTATTGTTAGTACTTATAGTATTTCTGCTATTGCTGGCTACGGAGTTGCTGGAAAATTAGAAATGATATTATTTTATCCTGCTATGGCTCTTAATATGGTGTTGACTTCAATCGTAGGGCAATGTATTGGAGCACAACGTATCGACAGAGCAAAGAATTATCTGAAATTGGCGTTAAAATATGGTATTGTTGTTTCAAGTGTATTATCAGCAGTTGTTATTTTCTTCTCTAAACAGTTGGCAAAATTGTTTGTTTCCAACGTAGCTGTAACAAATGTTGTCAGCCATTATTTTTTAATTGTTAGTATCGGTTATGTTCTTTACACTATTACTAGTTGCTACTTAGGTACTTTAAATGGTATAGGAAAACCAACAAAAAGTATGATACTAATGATATTCTACTATATTATTATTCGTATTCCTTTTGCCTATCTATTATCTTGGCTGGCAGAAAATTTAAATGGTGTTTGGATAGCGATTTTAATCAGTCACATAGTCGCCTGCATTATAACTATTTTAACAAGTAATCAAATTATTAAGCGGTTATATGGAAAACTTTATGATAGGACTAAAAAAGCAAGATATAAAAGCATTGAAAGTAACTGCTGTGGAAAGTTTTAGGAATAATCTTATACGATTATGCACTACCTAACAGCATTTTATCAACAACTAAATATTTTACAATATTAAAAGTTCGTACAGACGGTATATTTTGTACGGACTTTTTTCTTGTTCTTCTTTTTGTATTTTCCAAAGATATAGACGGTATCTCCGTTTATATATTTCAGCGTATGCGGAAAGGAGGTGAGATTATGAACCCATCTTCTTTCGAGCATATCGTTAGAATACAGTTTAATGCTTTGATGATGACTGTTATTAAATGCACAGTAAAAAACAGAAACAGACAGTTTGCAAGACGTTCTAAGCGTGAAGTTTTATTCTGTGAATTATCAGATACGAAAAATGTTGAATGTGTAACTAAGGATAACTATTCTTGTGATTACATTTCGTTTGAAGTCTTGAATTTTACAATTCAAATATCAAATGAGAAACTTGCTGTTGCTTTATATAAGTTATCGAATAAAGAGCGTGATGTAATTCTATTACGCTATTTTCAAAGTATGAGCGACCAAGAAATAGCCGAATTATATCATGTATCACGTTCTGCTATTTATCGCAGAAGAAGTAACGGATTGAAGAAACTAAAAACAGTATTGAAAGAAAGGAATTGAACCAATGAAAAAAGAATATGGCTACCCTACATTAAAAGTAATATGTCAAGCGTCTGCTGGAAATGAAACTGCCATAAGAGAGATTTTGAAGCTTTATGACGCTTATATATGTAAATTATGCTTGCGTCCGTTTTACCACTCTGAAAGTGGTAAAATCATTATGCAGGTTGATGAAGAATTAAAAGGTCAAATCCATACAGAAATGATGAAAGCAATCTTGAAATTTGAAATCAGAGTAAAATAATCATACTACATGAATGAAAAACGGGAGATACACAGATATTTGTGCTATCTCCCATGTTGTTTTTGTGTCATATCAAGGCTCATTCAATCGTGGTAAATTCGTGGTAAAATGAATAGTTTTCTATACTTCAAAATGTTTGAAAGTATAGTGTTTATGCGGATAATCAAAAATCAGATATAAGAGAATGTGAAACTTTTTCTGTAAATAATGTTTTAGAAGGTCTTCTATGGTAAAA
>JAUUSJ010000236.1 GCA_030841965.1 Blautia sp. | reverse complement strand
TGCCGCTGGAGCACTGTTTGAGCAGCGTAGCTGCGAGTTTGCGGGAAGCGGCAAAGCTAAGTATGTCGAAAAACCGTGGGAACGAACGTGTTTTTAGAGGACATATCCACTGCCTCTCTTTGCGTTTACTTCCATCACACCTTCGCGTCTACCTCCATCACCCCCAAATTCCACCCTATCAACATTGACTTTTCATCCTAATTTCACCATAAAAAATTCAAAAACCAGAATAATATAATCCAAATAAAATTCCTTGATAAATATAATCAGCTAACTGCATAACAGTGTGAAGTCTAGTCGTCTGAATCGTACTCGCATTAAGCTCTGATGCCAGATTCACAATTCCAGTAATAGAAATATGCCCGATAGCCGGAAGGTCCTTTTGCACTCCCTGACCTGGTCTTAAAGTTGAACTTGATAATGTCACATAACCAATATGCTCCCTATCTCCGAGAGAAGCATCTACGACAATAAAAAAAGGATTCTTATACCTTTCATGGATAGAATGAATCGTATTTTCTAAATTAAGTGCATGGACAGGATGACTGAGAGAGCCGTATAAAGTATAATTTGAGGGAAGAACTCGTTTTAACTTATGACCAACGAGAGGTCCTAAGCAATCTCCGGTGACTCGGTCAGTGCCAATGCAGATGAGAATGATCTGTTGTTGTTCTTTTTTTTCTCTTAAAATTTTTTTATGCAATAATTTTCCAAACTGATAATAATTATTTTGAGTGCTATCAAAATAGTATGTCGATGAATAAAATTGTTTTTGTCTCATAGCTTATTCTCCAAAGTTTAAATAGACAATACTATATCCTATTACTTCTCGAGGGGGAGTATATCCTTTTAGAAGCCAATAAGGAATAGTCTTGCCAATAGTTTTTATAAGATATAGGAAGTATTGACGAAATATTCCTGTTTTAAACCTAGCGAAAAAAGGAAAAACTCATCGAAGAATAATTGTCATGTGATTTTGGAATTCATCATAAGGTTTTAAAGAACGCAGTATTAGTTCTATATCGTTAGTTTTGTATTTGTTTGTATTGAAAATATCTTAAAACATGAGTAAGAGTTGATTGTTAAATATAGAAAGGCAAGGTGTTTCCGTGAGAGAGGTAGAAAGAAAAATGACTCAGTTACCAAAAAATTTTCGTCAAGTAGGAGAGCCTAGATTAAATAAAAGAATCTATATCGAAGATTATGTAGTAACATATTTGACAGAGCTTGCACAGCCTGGAAATATTTATGCAAGAGGAGCGATATTGCTTGGAAGTATAAAGAATACGAAAGAGGGACAGGCAATTTTCATAAAGGGAGCTATGGAGGCACAAAATCTGGAATTAGATTTGGATGAGACGATATTTTCCAATGAAATTTGGGCGGAAATAAAAGAAAGAATGAAAAAATATTTTCCAAATCTAGAAATAATAGGATGGTTTTTGTCGAGAATCGGATTTTCTGTGGAGTTAAATGACAAAATTGTCCGCACACATATGGAAAATTTCTCGGGAGAGAATAAGGTTTTGTATATGATGGATACCTTAGAGGGAGAAGATGCGTTTTACTTCTGGGAGAGAGGAGAGCTAAAAAGAGCGGATGGATATTATATTTATTATGAGAAAAATGAGCAGATGCAAGAGTATATGATAGTGCAGGGAGAAGGTTCGAGGAAAAAAACGACCGAAAATAAAGAAACTCCGATTATAAAGAGGGATGAGAGTGTCTTAAAAACGTATCGAAATATGATAAAAAATAAGAAAAAACAGAAAAAGGGAAAGAAAGTCGCAGGAAAATTTTATGCTGCGGTGGGTTCTTGTGCTATTTTAGTGGCAGTTTTGGGATTCCTCTTATTCTCTCGAGGTCCAGGGGAGGAGGAAAATGCGATGGCGAATCTATCAGATATTCTTCAAGAACAAGATAATACGGTCGAGGAGACTTGGAATGAAGAGGGCGTAGAGAGCGGAGAGGGATTGGATGCTCCGTTAGTGAGCTCACAAGAGAGTAGTGAGGATTTTGTGGAGGATGTCGATAATACTAGTTCCACAGATACTGGTCAGGGTATAACAGAGAGTGATATTATCGATGAGGAAGAACTAAAAACGGATTCCTCATCGGATTCTTCAAGCACGACAACGACGGCTCAGGAGCAGAAGACGGGTTCTACGGATTCTACTGATGGGGAAGAATTAGAGCAAAGTTCTTCCAATATACAAGAGGAAAAGGAACAAACAAATGATACAACAGCTGAGAGTGAGGAGACGATGGGGGTGGCGGGCTCGTATTATACAGTACAGCCAGGGGATACTTTAGCCGCCATAAGCAATCGAGTCTATGAATCGACAGATTATGTGGAGGATATTGCAGCGCTGAATAAATTGACAGACCAAAATAAAATATACCCAGGTCAAAAACTCCAACTTCCGCCAAAGGATTAATCGTTCAGGTATCATCTGGGTAATTAAACGACATATGTTCTGTTAAAGCATGTTTTTTAATTCTTCATTTCTTCCTGCTGAAATAGGTAATTAAACGACATATGTTTTGTTGAAACAGAGATTTGTGATTTGCCGATTATGGCGAGCATGAGGTAATTGAACGACATATGTTTTGTTGAAACAAAGATAGGATTGTCGTATAGAGTGCACTGTTTCGCAAGTAAGTTTTATATGTTTTGTTAAAAATCTAAGAACCAGTTGAATTTCAAAAAAAAATCATTTATAGTAGTAGCAGAAAGAAATGATTTAGCAAAAGAAGATTTATTAGGAGGCAGAGATGGATACAACGATAAGTCGCAGTACAATAAGAAATACAGCTATTGTTATAATAGTAATATTATTATCGCTCTATCTATATAGTACGAGAGTATATCGAAGCTATCAGCAAATTGTCTCTATTTCAAACACAGAGGGAAATGTGGCGGAGTATATCAGCTCAGATACAGGATTTTTTAAATACACACAGGACGGAGTTAGTTACTTGAAGAATATAGAGAGCCAATCCATACAGTGGACGGAGAGTTATTCCATGACGAATCCAAAGGCTGTTAGTAGAGGAAGATATATCGCAGTGGCGGATTATAGTGGAAATGATGTGTATATTTTTGATCAGAATGGAAAAGTGGGCTCTATTACGATGCCGTACCCTATTGTCGACGTAGAGGTAGCAAAGCAGGGAGTTATAGCTGTTATTTTACAGGGAGAGAAGGAAAATTATATAAAAATGTACACGAAGGAGGGAACTTTAATCTCGGATATTAAGTCAAAGACGAGAAAGAATGGGTATCCTATGGATATTTCTATTTCTAATGATGCGCAGAAAATGGTGGTAAGCTATTTTAGCATAGAAGGTTCTGGCATCAAAAATAAAGTTTCTTTTTATGACTTTAGTGATGAGAATAAGAATAAGAATAGTAATTTGGTCGGAGAGGATAACCAAAAATCGAATTTAGTGGGGAAGGTAGAGTTCCTGGACGATAATACGGTATTTGCGGTTGGAGATGAGAAGACGATTATTTATTCCTTTGGGGATGAGGTAAAGCAGAAAAAAACGATGAAAGTGGAGGGAGAAATTCAAAGTATCGTTATAGAGGGGGACTATATAGGGTATTTGTATAAGAGTTCGATTGGCAAGGAGGAATATAACAGATATATATTGGCTTTATATAATAAGCAGGGAATGAAGCTTTATAGTAAGGCGGATGCGGGAAATTATGATAAGTTGCAATTGAATGGAAAGGAAATTATTGCGACGAAGGGAAGTCAGATGTATATATTTAATGAGAGTGGTTGGAGGTATTACGCTGGGGAGTTTGAAGAAGAGATTGAGAATGTTGTGCCAACCGATGAGAAGGATGAGTATACGATTGTCTTTTCAGATAGGACTCAGGTTATTAAGATAAGGTAGATTGGAAAAGGGGAGACGGGAAGACGTTAAGGGAGTGGGGAAGACGCTAAGGGAGTGGGGAGATGCTAAGGAGTGAGAAGAGACGCTAAGAGAGCAAGCAGATATCTCCTCCGAAAACACGTTCGTTCCCACGGTTTTTCGACATACGCTGATTTTTGCCGCTTCCCGCAAACTCGCGCCTTTGGCGCTCAAACAGTGCTCCAGCGGCAAAGCTAAGTATATCGAAAAACCGCTCCACTCTCTATCGTTTTCGGAGGAGATATCTGCTTGCTCTCTTGGCTGTGTATTGGCGAAACAAATGGGAATCTTTTACTAAAGTAGATTTTTAAATCCCATAAGGGTATAGTTTTTCAATATTTCTATTATGGCGACACTATTTTTGATAGTTTCGAGGAAATTTCCGAAACTTCATAAATTGATATGGAGCTGTATCTGTTGACTAATCTCATATTTTGTCTTTAATAGTTTGAAATAGGAACATAATCCAAGGTGAATACAAAAATATAATTATGATTACAGTTGAAAAGTTAGAATAGTTTAAAACAACCGTAAAACTATAGCCAT
>JAUUSJ010000014.1 GCA_030841965.1 Blautia sp. | reverse complement strand
GCTCCAGCGGCAAAGCTAAGTATATCGAAAAACCGCTCCACTCTCTATCGTTTTTGGAGGATATATCGACGGACTCTCTTCGCTGTGTACTGGTAAAACAGTCTGTATTAGTAAAATTATGTATGATGATATGGAGAAGAGTTTTCTAGCTTGGTATTTGAAGGAAGAAGAATGGATGGGAATTCCTGGACTATATGAGAGGAATGGATATGCGAAAGAATAGAAAGTAGGGAGTATTTATATGGATGAAATTGTTGAGAAAGCAATTAGTAAAATTTATGAGCTGGAAGAGGATGTTCCAGAGGGAAAACATATTGTTACTGGAGATATAAGGAAGTTGTCTTCTAAATTATTTAGGCAAATACAAGATAAAAGAATTAAAAATGTGTTTGCTTTGTGCGAAGAATTGCTGGAACAACGCAGATGGGCATTAGGGGTGATAGCCTATGATTTTGCATATCGAGTAAGAAAGCAGTATAATGATTTAACATACGATTTCTTTTTTCACTGGTTGAAAGATTATGTGAGAGGTTGGGGAGATTGTGATGATTTTTGCACTCACGCATTTGGAGAACTACTTAGGCAGAAAAAATCTTTGTTTAACAATATAATTATGTGGACTGAGGATGAAGATTTTTGGGTAAGGAGAGCTTCCGCAGTTATTTTGATTCCTGCAATTTTAAACAATGATTATGATGGAATGAATCCATTGGAAATATCAGATCGTCTGATGAATGATGAAAATGATTTAGTCTTGAAGGGATATGGTTGGATGTTAAAGTCTTTGTCAAAAGTAGAGCCGCATTGTGTTGAGGAATATTTGATTGCAAATCATGAGAGAATGCCACGGGTGGCATATAGGTATGCACTTGAAAAATTTGATAAAGAGACAAGAAATAGATTAATGAAAATATGACCGTATAGAGAGTTAGATTTCACAAGATTTTTAACTCTCTATATTTTTTAGAATAATTTGTACACATACAATTTTAACATTTCCAATTTCTGGATATATTGACTAGCTGAGGGGTTTATGTTAAGATGAAACTAACTAAGAGATGATTGTATTTTGAGACATATGGTAAAGGTGGTGGTAGCCGATGGCGGATAAGGATGCAAAGACGAAGGAGTATATGTCGGACAATGAGCGATTTGCCGATATATTTAACTATTTTATTTACGATGGAGAGCAAGTGATTGATTCTGCGAACCTTTATGAATTAGATACGACTGTGATTTCTCTACCATATGGGGAAGAAGGTGTGTCTGATTCCATACAAAAGTATCGAGATGTACTAAAATATTTATCTGCAAGATATGATGAACGAGCGGCATATTTATTATTAGGGATTGAAAACCAGTCTAATATTCATTATGCGATGCCTGTGAGAAATATGCTTTATGATGCGGGTCAATATGCCAGGCAGATAGAGACGGCGGCAGCAGCTCACAGAAAAAAACAACGTGACGATAAAAAGAGAAAAGCAAAAGGAGAAGATGTTATCACTAAGAAAATTAGTAGTGATGAATATCTGAGTGGTTTTTATAAAGAGGAACATTTGCTTCCAGTCATTACTTTGGTGATTTATTGGTCTCCTGAACAGTGGGATGGTCCGGTAAGCATTCATGATATGTTTTCTGTGAAGGATGAAAAAATACTTTCTTTGGTGCCAGATTATAAAATGAATTTAATTACGCCAGGAATGATGAGTGACTCTGATTTTGAGAAATTCAAAACAGGTTTGGCAGAGGCTTTTCAATATATCAAATACTCGAGAGATGAGATAGCTTTGGAGAAAGTGTTGAAGGAGAATGAGAAGTTTCGCACAGTGGATAGAAGGACAGCGGAATTAATTAATGTGATAACTGGTTCCACCTTGGAATTTGAAAAAGGTAAGGAGGTTGTTGATATGTGTGTTGCAGTTGAAAATATGAAGAGAAAAGCATTAGAAGAAGGAATTAGGGAAGGAAAGAGAGAAGGAATCAGAGAAGGAGCAGAAAAAACATTGCTGGAATCTGTTAAAAATTTGATGGATACGATGAAATGGTCGGCAGAACAGGCAATGGAAGCATTGAAAGTTCCAGAAGGTGATCAGGAAAAATATTTAAAGAGATTATAAGTTGTTTTTTTGTTATACCAATGCTGCCATTGTGTAGTTTTACACAGGGGTGGAACAACCTACATTAGTGAAATTATGTATGATGATATGGAGAAGAGTTTTCTAGCTTGGTATTGGAAGGAAGAAGAATGGTTTTGAAAAAGGGAGAGAGTCAATCGGCATAGAGTAATATCTGGCCGATTCTCTCTCTTTTTTGGAAATAAAAATTTATCAATTTATAAAGAAAGAGATATTTGAGTTAATAGTTGACGAGTCAGTTACCTGTCCTCGGTTTGGATAGAGAAATATCTTCCAGATTTAGACAATAAAATGAAAGGAAAATTATGAAAATAGACAGAATTTTGGGAATTATTATTTATTTGATTAATCATGATAATGTGCCTGCAAGCTATTTAGCAGAACGATTTCATGTATCTGTTAGAACAATACAAAGAGATATAGTGAGCATTTCATCAATAGGAATACCGATATATTCAGAAAGTGGAAAATATGGAGGCTATTCTATTTTGCCAACTTATAAAATAAAAAATAGTGATATTAGAAGTGATGAACAGCAAATGATTAGAAAGGCTCTTGAAAGTTTGGCGACATCTTATACAAGTGATACATTAAAATCATTAATTGAGAAGTATAATGCAATGATAGAAAAAGAGGGTGGACAAAAAGTATTTTGGGATTTTAGTGTAGCTAAGGAAAATCAGCAAGTGCAAGATATGAATAAATTATTGGAACAAGCTATCACGGGAAGGAACTATATTAGCTTTGAGTATCGCAATGCAAAGGGAGGAAAATCATCCCCTTTTGTACAACCATTGGCAATACATTATAAATGGTATGCATGGTATTTGTTTGCATATTCAGAGGAAAAGAAACAATATCGTACGTTTAAAGTTGCAAGAATGCAGAATTTACAAATAAGTGATAGAATTTCAATAATCGAACACGGGGATATTGAGGAACTTATGAAAAGTTCTGAACAAGCATATTATCAGACTTGCATTCGCATTGAGGTGCAGTTTGCTAATGAAGAAACAGGTTTGATAACAGAATATTTTCCTGATTACCTTGTAGAACCATTGACAGAAACAACAAGTCGTATATTTATTGAGGTCCCTGAAAAAGAAAGATTGTGGAAAGCGTTATTACTTAGTTTTGGAGATAAAGTAAAAGTGATTGGACCAGAGCAATATAGAGAAGAGCTGATTGAGACAGCTCAAAAATTTTTGTCTAATTACGACATATAGTTGTCGTATATATTTTGTATAATAAAATTACTGCAGAGAAATGGATAAATAGAAATTGCGATATAGTATAGATAAAAAATGGAGGTAACCTTATGAGAAATCCTTATGAAAAATGTCCTGTGTATGAAAATGAAAATTATCTTTTAAGAATGGTTGATGATTCAGATGTATCGGATTTATTCCTTGTGTACTCTGACAAAAAAGCGGTACCTTTCTTTAATAGTGATAATTGTAACGGTGATAATTTTTATTATACATCATTAAAACGTATGCAGGAAGCGATTGCGTTTTGGCAGCAGGAATATAAGAAAAAATATTATGTGCGTTGGGCGATTTTAGATAAAAATATTTCTCATGCAATAGGCACCATTGAATTATTCAATCGGAAAGCAGATGATTATTTTAATAATTGTGGTTTGCTGAGACTTGATTTGAGAAGTGATTATGAATACGAGGAAAAAATCTTTGAAATATTGTCGATTATTATACCGTCAACATTTGAATTGTTTGACTGTGACATGATTGCAACAAAGGTTCCACCATTTGCTTTTGAACGAAAATTGGCGATAGAACGGTTGGGCTTTACTGCTTCTGAGGAAAAATTGATAGGAGGGCATGATAAAAAGATTTACACAGATTACTTTGTTTTACAAAAATAGAATGATATTTGTTTTTAGGGAAGCGGACAACTTCAAAATTTCCAATTTTTGGATACATCGACTAGATAAAAGCTTTATGGTAAGATAAAATTAGTTAGGAGATAATTGCGTCTTGAAGTATAAAATAAAATTAATATTGAATAAAATGTAGAGCAAAGAAGTTTATATCAGGTAAATAGAGATAGTAGTAACAATTCACAGAAAAATAATTACACTGTATATTTTGAGCCAATACTAGGAATATTAGAAAGGAAGTGATTTGAATGATATATCCATTTATGACTTTAGAAGACGAAACAGAAGTTGTTCATTCTGAAATGTTACCAAACGGCGAAGTTAAGGTGTATTTTGAAAAACCAGACGAAAAAGATGGCTTTCATCACGCCACATGCTATCTTCCTAGCTATAGATGGGAAGATATTTACGGTTTTGACAATGATGAATTAAAAGCTCTACAAGAATTTATAGAATCAGCCGCACATTTAATCATAGAGTTTTCTCAGGAAGGAGGCTTTGATAGTGCCTCAAATTTTTAAAATTGGCTCTTATAGAGTTTATTTTTGGACAATAGAAAAAAGTATCTTGAGGTGATAGATTTGAAAAAAATGTATATATTATCATTAGTAATTTTTATACTTGCATTTAATAGTTGCAATAAGATTGATTCGGAAACAGAGATTGAGAATGCGGTGCAGAATTTTTATAAAAGTGATTATAAATATCAGAAGACGGTAATTACTTTTGAAAATGGAGAAAAAATATTTATAAATTTTCTGGAGAGCGAATGAATTCTCCATATAAGGAACATATAATGTTGCTTGAGGAGGGGAAGGGTGAGAGTTTGTGGAATGAGGCATATTATTATGGAAATGGAGATGTAGTTGATGCATTACTTTATAGTAATGAATGGAAGAAAACTAAAATAAAAAAAGAAAATCCTTATGGATATGGAGAAGAAGTGATATTTGTATTAGATGAAAAAACGGAGCAAGATGGAATTGATATTTATCCTGCAAAGTACGAAGTGAATATTGGAGAAAATTATAAAATTTCAGAAAATTTAACAGCGACTGTAAAACAAAAATACTATTATAGTCAGAAAGAAAAATGTTTAATAGGAATTGAGACGGATTTAACCGATTTGAATGAGAAAATATATATGGCAAATGATATTTCTACAAATGGTGTGTCTTTAAAAATTGCTCAAGCTAATGTAAAAGATGTCAAAAATTTAGGAAAAATTGAGAAATTTGAGATATTAGATTATACAGATGAAATAAATATTCAGGTACCAGAAGAAAATTAGAAAATAAAAGAGGAGAAGAGGAATATTAAAAATATATTTTCCAATTTTTGGATATATTGACTAGCTGAGGGGTTTATGTTAAGATGAAATTAACTAAGAGATGATTGCATTTTGAGGCATAAACTGGTTCTACCTTGGAATTTGAAAAAGGTAAGGAGGTTGTTGATATGTGTGTTGCAGTTGAAAATATGAAGAGAAAAGCATTAGAAGAAGGAATTAGGGAAGGAAAAAGAGAAGGAATCAGGGAAGGAAAAAGAGAAGGAATCAGGGAAGGAATTAAAGAAGGAGCAGAAAAAACATTGCTGGAATCTGTTAAAAATTTGATGGATACGATGAAATGGTCGGCAGAACAGGCAATGGAAGCATTGAAAGTTCCAGAAAGTGAACAGGAAAAATATTTAAAGAGATTATAACTTGTTTTTTTAATACCAATGCTACTATTGTGTAGTTTCAAGTAGGGGTGGAACAGCCTGCATTAGTAAAATTATGTGTAATGATATGGAGAAGAGTTTTGTAGCTTGGTATTTGAAGGAAGATGATATCATATTATCCAGATACCTTTTCTATAATATTAAGTAAAATTGCCAGTAACTTGGCTGAACTGTCAAGTCGCTGGCTTGTTTTTTATTTGCATGAGAAATCTAAGCTATTAGAAAAATAGAAAAAAGAAAGACAATTGGATAAGCACGGGAAATAAAAGATTGCATATAGTAATAAAAATAGGTTTCAGAGGTATCCCATGCAATCTTTTGAGAAACCATTATCTTTAGAAGAAGAAAAATATTATTTATCTCTAAGTAGAGAGGGCGACTTAGAGGCGAGAAATATTTTAGTAGAACATAACTTAAGATTGGTTGCTCATATTGTAAAAAAGTATTATAATCTTGAGAGAGATATGGATGATTTGATATCGATTGGGACAATAGGGTTGATTAAGGCGATTAATACGTACAATGACCAGAAGGGGAACCGTCTTGTAACCTATGCATCAAGGTGTATTGAAAATGAGCTATTAATGATGTTAAGAAAAGAAAAAAAGTATTCCCGAGATATTTCGCTCTATGAGCCAATTGGCACAGACAAAGAGGGAAATGAGATTAGCCTGTTTGATGTGATTAGTTGCGAAGATGAGAATATCATTAATATCTTGATCTATTCGAGCAATATTTCAAAGCTGTACGAAGAGGTGCAGAATATCAAGGATGCCAGGGAAAAACAAGTTCTTATCCTTCGTTATGGGTTATACGGAGGAAAGGAACTCACCCAAAGAGAAGTGGCATCTTTGCTTGGTATTTCTCGCTCCTATGTCTCAAGAATTGAGAAGAAGGCGTTGGAACGGCTGAAGAAGAGTTTTCGTGAGCGAACAGTTTCCGCCGATTTGGCAAAAGGAAGAAAAGAAAAGAAAAGAGGAACAAGATGATAAAATGTTTTTATCCAAAGGAATATGTAGATTCTACATATATGATTGATTTTGAGAAATTATATGAGAGGGGATATCGAGGGATTATTTTTGATGTAGATAATACTCTCGTTCCCCATGATGCTCCGATTGATGCCAGGGCGCAGCAATTATTTGACCGATTAAAGAAGATAGGATTTCAGACCTGTCTTATTTCTAATAATAAGGAAGAGAGAGTGAAAAAATTTGCCCAGCCAATCGGAGCCTTCTATGTGTATAAGGCGAGTAAGCCAAACCCAAAGAGTTATCGAAAGGGAATGCAGCTTATGGGGACAGATGAAAAGAATACGCTCTTTGTCGGAGACCAGATTTTTACAGATGTGTACGGTGCAAATTTGGCTGGAATTTATAGTATTTTGGTGAAACCAATTCATCCAAAGGAAGAAATTCAGATTGTTTTGAAGAGATATTTAGAAAAAATCGTACTATTTTTCTATCTCAGACAAAAAAAGTAAGATAAAAGAAAGAAAAAATGGTTGAAATAATGGCTTATTTATTATAAGATAACTAGAGATATAACTTCAATATCCTGTAAAAGAATTTTTAGGATAGTAAGTTAATGAACTTCTAAAAACCATAACGTATGAAAAATAAATTTTAAGGAGGAACTATTATGGTATCAGCAGGAGATTTTAAGAATGGATTAACAATCGAGGTGGATGGAAACGTTGTTCAGATTGTTGAATTTCAGCATGTAAAACCCGGAAAGGGAGCTGCTTTTGTCAGAACAAAATTAAAAAATATTAAGACAGGAAGCGTTGTAGAGAAGACATTCCGTCCTACAGAGAAGTTTGAGAATGCAATTATCGAGAGAAAAGAGATGCAGTATCTATACTCTGACGGAGATTTATACTATTTTATGGATACAGAGACATATGACCAGATCGCTCTCAACGACGAGGTAATTGGAGATTCCCTAAAATTCGTCAGAGAGAATGATAATGTTAAGGTTGTATCTCATAAGGGACAAGTATTCGATATTGAGCCACCTCTATTTGCAGAGTTAGAGGTTACAGAATGTGAGCCGGGTGAGAAAGGAAACACAGCGACAGGTGCCACAAAGCCATGTACGGTTGAGACAGGTGCCGTTGTATATGTTCCACTTTTCGTAAACTTAGGAGATAAGTTAAAGATTGATACAAGAACAGGGGAGTATTTATCTAGAGTATAGATAATAAGAGATAGAAAACCGGGAGAAAGCAAAGGAAGTTTTCTTCCGGTTAAAAAATGATATGGGAATAAATTGTACTTATTTACTAAAAAATATAATGAGATTTCTTCTCTTATATTTTGAATAGAAAAGTATCAGTTAAGTATACTTAGGAGGGAAAGTATGAGGAATAATAGGAATAGTAGAAGGCGTAAAAAGAGTATAGTACCCAAGATTTTGGCGGTAGTGTTGGTTTTGGCGCTTGTAGCTGTGGCGGGGGTACTTGTAGTAGATATAATAAGGGGAAGAAAAGAGGCGGTTTCTACTGACCAGAATAGAAATGAATCGGCGGAAGAATCAACGAAGACAAAGAGACCTGATGTTATCGAGACTGAGATTACGAAGATGCAGATGGTAGCCGATAAGAGAACTCTCCGCGTGGGAGATTCGGTTCAGTTATCAGTCAAGATTACTCCCGAGGATGCGACTTATCAGGAAGTTATCTGGACAAGTAGCAACGATGAGTATGTTGAGATTACAGAAGATGGAAAGATGATTCCAAAAGAGGCGGGAGCAAACCACAAAGTAAAGATTACAGCTTCTTCGGATGATGGCTCTGATATTAAGGTCACGAAGACGTTTCGTATTTTGCCAAAGATTGACCCAGAAAAACCTATGGTGGCCATTACATATGATGATGGTCCACATCCAACTATCACAGAGCAGATTTTAGATGCGCTTGAGGAGAACTATGCGGTGGCGACATTCTTTATGCTCGGCGAGAATATTGAGGGTAAGGAAGAATTTATAAAGAGAAGCAAGAATCTTGGAAATGAACTTTGCAGTCATTCTTATGACCATCCACAGTTGACTCAATTGACTGCCAAAAAGATTCAAAAGCAGATGGAAGATACCGATAAGATTATCGAGGATATTATAGGAGAAGAGGCTCCTCTTATGCGTCCTCCTTACGGTGCTTATAATCAAAAAGTGAGAGATAATGTAGGAAAACCTATGATTCTTTGGAGCGTAGATACGCTTGATTGGAAGCATAAAGACTCTGAGAAGACGTACGAAGCTTGTATGGATGCGAAGGATGGAGATATCATTTTGATGCATGATATTCAAGCTAGCAGCGGAGACGCAGCCGATAAGATTTATAAGGGATTCCAGGAAAAAGGATTCCAGCTTGTCACAGTCAGCGAGATGTACGAGGCGAGAGGACAGAAATTCAAAGATGGAGGTTCTTATTTTAGTATGCCATGGTCTGAGGTGGAAGCGGCGAAGACGGCCACGGATACTGAGACGACGACGGAGGAGGATATGGACGAAGAAGAATCCAGCGAGGAAGTAGATTCCGAGGAAAAAACAACCGAAGAATCTGAAGAGGAATCCACGAAGTCAACCAAAGAGGAGTCTAAGGAAGAATCTACAAAATCAACGAAAGAGGAATCTAAGGAGGAATCCACAAAAGAAGAATCCGAGGAAGAATCTACAACAAAAAAGAAAAAGACAGAGGAGTCTGATGAGGAGTCCACAAAGTCAACAAAAAAGAAGACAACAGAGGAGTCCGAGAAAGAATCTACAAAATCAACGAAAAAGAAGACAACAAAGGAATCTAAGAAAGATTCCACAACAAAAGAAACTGACGAAGAAGATGAATAAAGTATAAAGAAAAAACGATGGTGTTTTTGACATCATCGTTTTTTTCTTTTACCAAAGTCAGACAATATATAATACATGTATTAAAGCTAGATGATATGTAATACGTATATCAAAGTTATATAGAATACATATATATGGATTGACTTATTCTAAGCAATAAAGTTTTTGCTAAATATATTTATCTCCTAAGAGAAAAACTTTTGCTTAATAATATCAACAGGCATATCCTGTCCTGTCCAGATTTTAAAGGATGCAGCTCCCTGGTATAAAAGCATATAAAGTCCATTCATAGTAGGGCATCCAATCTCTTTTGCCATCTGAAGGAGCTTTGTCTGTCTAGGATTATAAATGACATCTGTGACAATTAATTCTGGTCTTAGCATGGAGATATCATCGATAATACAGTTATCTGTATTCGGTGCCATGCCGACAGAAGTACCGTTTGTTAAGACATCACTTGTCGCGATAGATTTTCTGAGCGCTTCTTTATCGGCTAAATCGTGGAGTGTACATTTACAAGAGGTTTGCTCATTTAGAGTATCCACTGTTTTTTGCGCTCTCTCGAAGAATGCATCTTTTACATTGAAGACATCGATTTGAGCTACTCCATCCAAAGCGGCCTGAACTAAAATAGCAGTTGCCGCACCGCCAGCTCCGAGCAGAGTCATTTTCTTTCCGATAATGGAAAATCCTGCATCCTCGACAGCTTTCATATATCCAGTTCCGTCTGTGATATGACCTGTCAAAACACCGTTATCATTGACAACTGTGTTAACTGCGCCGATGATTTTGGAGGCGTCAGATAATTTATCCATGTATTCACATATTTTATTTTTATCTGGCATTGTAACATTGAGACCGCGAAATCCTAAAACTTTAAGTCCATCCAGAGCGGTCTTTAAATTGTCGCAGTCAACATCAAATGCCAAATAAGCATAATCGAGACCTAGTTGGTTGAAAGCTTCATTTTGCATAGCTGGGGAGATACTATGGGAGACAGGGCTTCCAAGTAACCCGCAGAGAGTTGTTTTTCCTGTAATTTGTTGAGACATTTTTGTTCATTCCTTTCTAAGTTATGGTATAATTTTAAGATGAAAGCTTCGTCAAGCAGTTGTGCAAATGGGAAAGTAAGTTTATCCATTTGTACAGATATTTGACGGACTAACCTATATGAGTACGAAGCACGGTAGTGCGGGAGTAGGAATATAGGTGGTGATTGTGGGAGCGCCGAGGGTGCAAAACAATCGGCTTTCATCTTAAAATAAAAGTTCCGTCAAGTGAACTATATATAGTGTAACAGAAAAAAAACTTTTGTCAACACATTAATACTTTAAATTCAAAAAGTAATCTGAGATAATTAGGAGGGGACTCCGATAAATATCTATTAATTATAAGAAAAGAGGTAATCCACAATGAGTATGAATGACACCCCAAGGTCAGAGCGACTACATATCGCTCTTTTTGGAAAAAGAAATGCTGGAAAATCCAGTATCATCAACGCAATAACAAACCAAGAACTTGCCATTGTATCGAATATAAAGGGAACGACAACGGACCCTGTCTACAAGGCGATGGAGATTCTTCCAATCGGTCCTGTCGTTTTGATTGACACTCCTGGACTGGACGATACGGGAGAACTCGGTGAACTTCGCATAAAAAAGACGATGGAAGTGCTACGAAAAACAAACGTAGCAATGCTGATTTTAGATGGAAAAGAGGGGGTGACGAAAGTAGAAAAAGACCTTCTGTCCACGCTAAAAGAACAAAAAATTCCAACTGTTCTTGTCTTAAATAAATCTGATTTATTGACGAAGGAGCAGATAGAAGAAGTGAGACAAGCATTTGAGCAGGATATTCCTTTCATCTCTGTCTCCGCATTGAAAAAAGAAGGAATCGATGAATTAAAAGAAAAACTTGCCTCCTATGTCATGAAGGACGAAAAAGAAGAAAAAGTGATTGTCGGAGATTTAATTGAGCCGGGAGATTTTGTCGTTCTCGTCGTTCCGATTGACAAGGCGGCTCCAAAGGGGCGACTTATCTTGCCACAACAGCAGACTATCCGTGATATTTTAGATGCTAATGCAACATCTATCGTTGTAAAAGAGACTGACTTAAAGGAGACGTTAAGGAAACTTGGCACAAAGCCATCGATGGTTATCACAGATTCTCAGGCGTTTGAGAAGGTGGCAAAAGATACTCCGAGAGATATTCGTCTGACATCTTTTTCTATTTTATTTGCCCGTTATAAGGGAGAGCTTGGAGAACTCGTAAATGGAGCGAGAGCGATTGAAACTTTGGAGGATGGAGATAGGATTTTAATGTCCGAAGGATGCACTCACCATAGACAATGCGGCGATATCGGAACACAGAAGCTTCCAAACTGGATTTCTAAGTATACGAAGAAAAAGCTAATTTTTGAGACGAGCAGCGGAGCACATTTTCCAGAAGATTTGACAAAGTATAAGATGATTGTCCACTGTGGAGCCTGTATGCTCAATGAAAAGGAGATGAAAAGTCGTATCAAAATGGCGAGCGAGGCGAAAGTTCCGATTGTGAATTATGGAGTGCTTATCGCATATTTAAAGGGAATCTTAGATAGAAGTCTGGAACCGTTTGAGGATATGAAAAAATTTTAGTTGGAAAAAATGCTTGACATCGTTTTAAAACTTCGCTATAATAATCACTTGTAAAGGCGAAAACCTTTACGTGAAAGAAGAAAAAGCCCACTTCATTCGCTGTGGGAGAGACTGATTGTTTGAGAGGATGGCTTATGGAGAAGATAGTAGAACAGGCATTGTTATATGATTTTTATGGTGAGCTATTGACGAACCATCAGAAGCAGATTTACGAGGAACATGTACTCAATGATTTATCCACCAGCGAGATTGCATCGATTTCTGGTATCAGTCGTCAAGGAGTTCACGATGTAGTAAAGCGGTGCGACCGTATTTTATATGGATATGAGGAGAAACTGCATTTACTTGAAAAGTTCTTGAAGACAAAAGAGATGGTAAAGCAGATTAATCAACTGGCATCGAGCATTTTAACTACAGATAAGGAACAAGAAATCAGACAAAAGGTAGAAGAAATCGAAAAAGTATCTCATTCCATTTTAGAGGAATTTTGAGGAAAGGGGGATTGGGCATGGCGTTTGAAAGTTTATCGGACAAACTGCAAAATATTTTTAAAAATCTTCGAAGCAAAGGGCGTTTGACTGAGGCGGACGTCAAAGAGGCGATGAAGGAAGTAAAGCGAGCACTTCTCGAGGCGGATGTTAATTTTAAGGTCGTAAAGCAGTTTATCAAGACAGTCACGGACCGAGCAATCGGACAGGATGTGCTAAATGGATTGAATCCAGGACAGATGGTTATCAAGGTCGTGAAGGAAGAGATGGAGACATTGATGGGCTCTGAGGTGACGGAGATTGAGTTAAAACCTGCGTCAGAGATAACGGTTATCTTGATGGCTGGTCTTCAGGGTGCTGGTAAGACGACGACTACCGCAAAGATTGCGGCGAAGATGAAACAAAAAGGAAGAAATCCTCTTCTCGTTGCCTGTGATGTATATCGTCCAGCGGCGATTAAGCAGTTGCAGATTAACGGAGATAAGGTGAAGGTTCCCGTCTTTTCGATGGGAGATAAAAAGAATCCAGTCGATATCGCAAAGGCATCGATAGAGCATGCGAGAGCGAATGGATATAATTTGGTGATTTTAGACACGGCTGGTCGACTTCATGTAGATGAAGATATGATGGACGAGCTTGTCAATATTAAGGCTAACGTAGATGTGACACAGACCATTTTGGTCGTCGATGCGATGACTGGACAGGACGCAGTCAATGTCGCGAATATGTTCCAGGAGAAAGTCGGAATTGACGGTGTTATATTGACGAAATTAGACGGTGACACGAGAGGTGGTGCCGCACTCTCTATTCGAGCAGTGACAGGGAAACCTATCTTATACATTGGTATGGGTGAGAAGTTGGAAGACTTACAGCAATTCCATCCAGACCGTATGACAAGTCGAATCCTTGGCATGGGTGATGTGTTAACTTTGATTGAGAAGGCGCAAAACACGGTGGATGAGGAGAAGGCGCGAGAATTAGAGAAGAAGATTAAAAAGGCCGAGTTTGGCTTTGATGATTGGCTAGACCAGATGGCTCAGGTGAAGAAGATGGGCGGTATCGCAGATATTTTATCTATGATTCCAGGGATGGGCAATCAATTGAAAAATGTACAGGTAGATGATGCGGCATTTGACCGTATTGAGTCTATTATTTATTCCATGACACCGCAGGAGAGGGCAAACCCTTCTATCTTGAACCCTTCGAGAAAGAAGAGAATCGCAAAGGGAGCGGGAGTTGATATCTCAGAGGTTAATAAGCTTTGTAAGCAATTTGAACAGGCGAGAAAGATGATGAAGCAGATGTCAGGAATGATGGGAAAAGGTGCTAAAAGGGGAGGCGGCCTAGGCGGCTTTAAACTTCCTTTTTAATGAACAATCAATATAAATTATTATGAAATGTAAGAGGTGTAAAATTATGGCAGTAAAGATGAGATTAAAAAGAATGGGACAGAAGAAGGCTCCTTTTTATAGAGTCGTAGTAGCAGATGCGAGAGCTCCAAGAGATGGAAGATTCATCGAGGAGATTGGTATCTATGACCCAAATCAGGACCCTAGCGTAATCAAATTTAATGAGGATGCAGCAAAGAAATGGTTAGCAAACGGTGCTCAGCCAACAGATACAGTTGCTAAATTATTAAAAGCTGCAGGTATCGAGAAATAAATTTGGTTTCCACTCACGGAGGGAAAAGATTATGAAGGAACTAGTAGAAGTAATTGCTATTTCTTTAGTAGACCACCCAGAGCAGGTTGTTGTGACAGAGAAAGAGACTGACCACGCCATTTTATTGGAGCTTCATGTTGCTCCAGATGATATGGGAAAGGTGATTGGCAAGCAGGGAAGAATTGCGAAGGCATTTCGCACCGTTGTCAAGGCAGCCGCTTCTAGAGGTGAGAAGAAAGTAGTTTTAGAGATTATTCAGTAAATTGACCTGCCTGCAAGCAGGCAGCGGGAGTAAAGGCTGTTTCATGGAGCTTTTGCGGAAAATAGGGGATGCTATTTTGGATGGCATCCCTTGATTTTTAGGAGATGAAAATGAAAGATTTATTACAGGTTGGTGTGATTACGACGACGCATGGGTTAAAGGGAGAAGTAAAGGTTTTTCCAACGACAGATGATGTGAATCGTTTCCTTGAGCTTGATGAGGTGATTTTAGAGAGTGACGGGGAAAAAATTCCCCTCCATGTCCAGAGTTGTCGTTTTTTTAAGCAGTTTGTTATCCTAAAATTTAGAGAATTTGGCGATATCAATGAGGTGGAAAAGTATAAGAGAGCTTCCCTCTATGTGACGAGAGAAAATGCCGTTCCTCTCGAGGAGGATGAGTATTTTATCGCAGATTTAATCGGAATGAAGATTATCACAGAGGCGGGAATTGAGCTTGGAAGATTGAAAAATGTGATTACAACAGGCGCAAATGATGTGTATGAGGTAGAACTCTCACAGGGAGGTGTCGTGTTAATTCCAGCGGTCAAGGAATGTATTTTGGACGTCGATATGGAGGCTGGGGAGATGATTATTCATCTTATGAAAGGGCTGATAGGAGAATGATGAATTTTTATGTTTTAACTTTATTCCCGGAGATGATTGAACAGGGGATGAATACAAGCATTATCGGCAGAGCGATGGAAAATCATCTACTTCATATCGAGGCGATTGATATAAGAGAATACTCAAAAGATAAACATAAGAGAGTGGACGATTATCCGTACGGAGGGGGAGCCGGCATGGTTATGCAGGCGGAGCCGATTTCTCTCGCCTACGAGGAATTGGCGAAGAGAATCGGCAAGAAAACGAGAGTTATCTATCTCACTCCGTGGGGAAATGTATTTAACCAGAACATGGCAAAGGAATTTGCGATGGAGGAAGATTTAATCTTTCTCTGTGGGCATTATGAGGGAGTCGATGAGAGAATCTTGGAAGAGATTGTGACAGACCCCGTGTCGATTGGAGATTATGTCTTAACAGGCGGGGAGCTTCCAGCCATGGTGATGATGGATGCTATTTCCAGGATGGTTCCGGGAGTTTTGACTAATGCCTCCTCTGGGGAGATGGAATCCCACGAGGGAAATCTCCTCGAGTATCCACAGTATACAAGACCAGCCGTTTTCCATGGAAAGGAAGTTCCAGATGTTCTGCTCTCGGGACATCATGCCAATATTGAAAAATGGAGACGGGAACAGTCGCTTGAGAGAACGAAAAAATATCGTCCAGATTTGCTCGAAAAGGCCGAGCTCTCCGAAGACGAGAGGGAGAGATATCGTTTCCGTTGTCAAAACAATGAAAAAATTTAAAAAAGTAATTGAAATACAAAAAAAAATATGATATGATGGGATAGTTGTGAATAGCTAGATGGTCCTCTGTTACGAAGTCATCAAGAAGTATAGATGATATTTGAAAAGAAATTTGGCAAAGAGCAGCCAGTAGAGGAAAGTAGTATTAAGAACATCTAAAATAAAAGGAGGTCACACAAATGAACAATATTATTAAAGATATCGAGAATGCTCAGTTAAAAGCAGAAATCACTCCATTTAGAGTGGGTGATACAGTAAGAGTACATGCAAAAGTAAAAGAGGGAAACCGTGAGAGAATCCAGGTATTTGAGGGAACTGTCTTAAAGAGACAAAACGGTGGAATTCGCGAGACTTTTACTGTTAGAAAACAATCCTCAGGTGTAGGAGTAGAAAAGACATGGCCATTACATTCTCCAGTTATCGAGAAAATCGAAGTAGTTAGAAGAGGTAAAGTAAGAAGAGCTAAGTTGAACTACTTACGTCAGAGAGTTGGTAAGAAGGCAAAAGTAAAAGAATTAATTAAATAATAGCGATATAGTTTGAGCTATTAGGAGATTTCTTAAAAATGTTTCAAGAGTGAGAGGGAATGTAAATCACAAGACCAAGACTTTTGGAACATTTTTTACTATGAAAGTCCCGTCAAGCAGCTGTGCAGATGGGAAAGCTTGCTTGCCCAGATGTACAGATATTTGACGGGCTAAGCTGTATGAGCACGTAGAGCGAGAGCTTGAAGTGTGAATACAGCTGGCGATTGCGGAAGCATGCAATGCGGAGCAATCGGCTTTCATCAGGAAACTCCAAGAGTTCGAGGGTAAGCCGAAGAAGGATTGGTATAAGCTTCGTCAAGGAGAGGATAAACATGAGTCCAAAACCGATTAAAAAAAGAAGAAAAGTGATTCGAATACAAGAATATTTTCAGTGGGTCTTTCCGATGATTGCCAGTATTATTCTTGCTTTTTTGATTATACAGATTTTTGGAAATATAATGATAGTAAGCGGGGATTCGATGGCTCCTCTTTATAAGCAGGGAGATATTGTGCTGGTTAATAAAATTTCTTATCGATTTACAAATCCAAAAAGAAATGATATTGTTGTATTTGACGTTAATTTATTCGATACAGAGAATTTAGATGGTCAGCCGCATTATACGCTAAGTCGTATCGTGGGAATGCCGGGAGAGACAATACAGATTAGGGACGGTGTATTGTATATTGATGAGGAGAAAACAGATAGTCCCTATATAAAAGAGTCTATTTTACAACCGGGAGTGGAGATAGAGCCCGTCAAACTAGGACAAAATGAGTACTTCGTTCTCGGGGATAACTGTAATTTCAGTCAGGATTCTAGGTTTGCAAATATAGGAAATATAAAAAAAGATGCGATATTAGGAAAGATATTGGCGAGATGATATACGAGAAGTTGGGATGAACTTTTCCTTATCATGGAGTCTGCGTTGGAAGAGAACAGTTTATGAATAGATAATATCGCATAAAAAGAAGGTGAGAAAAATGAATTTTCAGTGGTATCCAGGTCATATGACAAAGGCCAAGAGGATGATGCAGGAAAATATAAAATTGATAGATGTTGTGATAGAGCTTGTGGATGCGAGAATTCCATTAAGCAGTAAAAATCCAGATATTGACCAGTTAGCGCAAAATAAAATCCGAATTATTATTTTAAATAAATGTGATTTGGCAGATTCCAATAAGACAGCGCTTTGGGAGCAGTATTTTAGGGAAAAAGGATATTTTGTAGCCTGTGCCAATGCTCAGAGGGGACAGGGAATCAAACAAGTAAAGCAGCTTCTTGCCGAGGCGTGTAAGGAGAAAAAAGAAAGAGATGCTAAGAGAGGAATTAAAAATAGACCGACGAGAGCGATGATAGTTGGAATCCCAAATGTAGGAAAATCCACGTTTATTAATAGTTTTACGGGAAAGGCTGCTACCAAGACGGGGAATAAGCCAGGTGTCACAAAGGGAAAGCAGTGGGTTAAGATTGGCAAGGATGTAGAACTTTTGGATACGCCGGGACTTCTCTGGCCTAAATTTGAGGACCAGGAGGTGGGGCTTAACCTCGCCTATATCGGTTCGATTAAAGAAGAAATCTTAAACACATCGGAGATTGCTCTGGAATTGATTGGATTTTTGAGGGAGCATTATGAGGGCTTGCTAAAAAAACGCTATGGTATAGAGGAAAAGGAAGAGAATGTAAAGATTTTGGAAGAAATCGCAATTGCACGCTGTTGTAAGCAAAAGGGAGATAAGGCGGATTTGGAAAAAGCGGCTTCTCTTTTGATGGATGATTTTAGAAGCGGAAAAATTGGAAAAATTACATTGGAAGTTCCAAAGGAGCAATAAACTATGAATATAAAAAAAGAGATTATTAGCACGATATTATATTTTATCATTATTTTTGCATTAGTGTTTTTTACCATTCATTTTATAGGACAAAGAACCGTTGTAAATGGACATTCCATGGATAATACTCTAAGAGATGGAGAGAGTTTAATTGTGGATAAGCTGACATATCGTTTCTCGGACCCTAAGAGGTATGATATCGTTATTTTTCCATCTCCAGATGGAGATAATTCTTATTTTATTAAGAGAGTTATCGGACTTCCGGGAGAGACAGTGCAGATTGTCGACGAGGAGGTATACATAGACGGAGAGCCTCTAGGAGAAAATTACGGAATTGCGCCGATTGAGTATTATGGAATTGCAGAGGAACCGTTGACTCTCGGTGAGGATGAGTATTTTGTGCTTGGAGATAATCGTCCAGTCAGTCGAGATAGTCGGTATGAGGATGTGGGATTGATTGATAGGTCAGAGCTTAAGGGCAGGGCAATTTTAAGAGTTTGGCCGCTTAGTCGCTTTGGAAAAATAGAAAATGGAAATAATGAATGAAAAGAGAGTCATATGTGAATAGATAAGGTTTTGCATATGGCTCTTTTCATGGATGGAAAAATATGGTAATATAGAGACAACAATGGAGAGAAAGATAGATGGGCGAGAGAAAAAGTATAAAGCAGATTCAAGAGGAACTAAAAACTTGCACAGAAGATGAGAAGTTTGCGATGCTCGAGCAATTAAAAAAAGATGAGAGAGCGGGAGTGAGAAATCTTATTCTTCGAGAGGAAAAAAAGATTCAAGACAAGAAGGCAGAGTTAGATAGGATAGAGAAGATGAAAAGATATGAGAGAGAGTACAAAGAATATTCTTATATCTGTGGAATCGATGAGGTTGGAAGAGGCCCACTTGCGGGACCAGTCGTTGCGGCGGCGGTTATTTTGCCAAAGGATTGCACGATTCTCTACATAAATGATTCTAAAAAACTAAGCGCCAAAAAGCGAGAAGAATTATATGACGAGATTATGGAAAAGGCAGTGGCGGTCGGAGTTGGAATGGCGAGTCATGAGAGAATTGACGAGATTAATATTTTGCAGGCGACATATGAGGCAATGCGAGAGGCAATCTCGAACCTTAATATGCAACCAGACTTATTATTAAACGATGCAGTTACAATTCCGAACGTTAGGATAAAGCAAGTTCCCATTATTAAGGGAGATGCCAAGAGCATAAGCATTGCAGCGGCAAGCATTATCGCCAAGGTGACAAGAGACCATATGATGGAGGCGTTTGATGATATTTATCCAGAATACGATTTTGCGAGCAATAAGGGATATGGAAGTTCAAAACATATCGATGCACTTAAGAAATACGGAATGACAACCATTCACCGAAAAACATTTTTAAAAAATATACTATGAAACTCCAAGAGTTCGAGGCGTAAGCCGAAGAAGGATTGGTACGTTTCATGTATGCAAGGGACAGTTAGCGAGGTAGTTTCGAGCTTAGTGTCCTACTGCGCACTATGAAAGCTCCGTCAAGCAGCTTTCATAGATGAAGAAGGATTGGTACAGTAAGGATAGGAGTAAGAAGACGGGAAGAGAGAGAAATTCAAAAAAAGGCAGATTAGCGGAGGATATAGCTTGTAAGTTTTTGGAATCTAATGGATGTCAGATAAGAGAGAGAAATTTTAGATGCAGACAGGGTGAGATTGATATTATTATATGGGATAGGGGTGTTTTGGCCTTTGTGGAAGTAAAGTATCGCTCTGATATAAGCTATGGATATCCAGCGGAGGCAGTGACGCCAAGAAAGCAGAGGAAGATTTATTATACGGCTAATTATTATCGCTATCGATATCATATCGGGGATGAGATAGCCTGTCGATTTGATACGATTGAGATTTTGGGCAATAAAATCAGATGGATGAGAGATGTATTTTGAAGAAAAATGAGCGAATTATGAATGTTTTTGAGGATTGCGGGAGCGCATTGTGCGGAGCAATCCAGTATCAAAGGGGCAAAAGACCTTTTGACCCTAACATCATTTTAATAGGAAGGAGAGCAAAATGGATTATAGATTTAAATATGCTTCCAGGGAAGAATCGACGATTTTAAATGAGAAAGATGGGGTGCTTTATCTCACATTTCCAAAGTTATCCGCACAAAAGGATTTGATTCACGCCTGTTCAACGAGAATAGGAGGTGTCAGTGAGGGGATTTTTTCAAGCATGAATTTAAGTTTTACAAGAGGGGATAATAGGGAGCATGTGAGGGAGAATTATCGAAGAATGGGAAAGGCGATTGGAATTGATGAGACGAAATTAGTATTTTCCGACCAGGTGCATAAGACGACGATTCATGTTGCGACAAAGGAAGATATGGGGAAGGGAATTGTCAAGCCAAGAGAGCTAAGAGAAATCGATGGTCTTGTGACAAATGAGATAGGAATTCCGATGGTGACCTTTTATGCCGACTGTGTCCCACTTCTCTTTTATGACCCGGTAGAACATGTGGCGGGGATGGCACATTCTGGATGGAAGGGAACCGTCTCTAAAATCGGAGAAAAGATGGTAGAGAAGATGGAAAAGCTCTATGGCACAAAACCGGAGAATATTATCGCAGCGATTGGTCCGTCGATTTGTAAAGACTGTTATGAGATTAGCGAGGATGTCGCTCTTGAGTTTGAGAAGGCATTTCCGAGGGAGCAGGTAGAGGATTTTTTGGAGCCAAGAGAAAATCATAAATATCAGCTTGACCTTTGGAAAGTAAATGAGTATATTTTAACAGGGGCAGGAATTTTGAGAGAAAACTTAGATATCACGGATATTTGTACCTGCTGTAATAAAGACCTTCTCTTTTCCCACAGAGGAAATAAGGGAAAGAGGGGAAATCTTGGAGTGTTTATGTGTCTGCGATGAGAACATTGGGAACGGAATCGATGATTGGGAGAATACGCTAATGTAGGAGATTCGATTTCTATGCCGAGAAAGAGAGAAAAAAGAGAGGTTGAAAAGCGTGAGACAAGAAAAAGAAAAAGGGCATAAAGTAAAAGAAGTGCTCCCGGGAAGTATCGCGCAGGAGCTTGAGATAATACCAGGAGATAGAGTGATTGCGATTGATGATAATATAATCAGAGATATGTTTGACTATTATTATTATGAGAAAAATGAAAATATTGAGGTGCTGGTGGAGACAACAGAGGGAGAGCAGTATATTTTTGAGATAGAAAAGGAGTACGGAGAAGAGCTTGGAATTGTGTTTGAGTCGGAGCTTATGGATTCGTATCAATCTTGTCATAATAAATGCATCTTTTGCTTTATCGACCAGATGCCAAAAGGAATGCGGGATACGCTTTATTTTAAGGATGATGATTCAAGATTATCTTTTTTATACGGCAATTATGTCACATTGACGAATATGTCGAAGAAGGATATAAAGCGAATTATTGATTATAAGATGATGCCAATTAATATTTCGATTCAGACGATGAATAAGGAACTTCGATGTAAGATGCTTCATAATCGATTTGCGGGAGAGGTGCTTCGGTTTTTGGATGATTTTTATGAGAGTGGGACATTGATGAATGGGCAGATTGTGCTCTGTAGGGGAGTGAATGATAAGGAGGAACTTGAATATACATTAGAAGAGTTATTAAGATATTATCCGGTTATGCAGAGTGTATCTATTGTTCCAGTCGGGCTTACCAAATATCGGGAGGGACTTTTTCCACTCACTGTCTTTACGAAGGAGGAGGCAAATGAGTTGATTGACCAGGTGGAACGTTTCCAAAAAAGGGCACTCGCCATCGGAGGCACGCATTTTGTCCATGCGAGTGATGAGTGGTATATATTGGCAGACAGACCATTTCCGCAGGAGGAGAGCTATGACGGATATTTACAGCTTGAAAATGGTGTCGGTATGATGCGCAAATTTTGGAATCATTTTGAGAATGATTTTGCGAGGATAGAGGCAGATGAGAAGGAGAGAAACCTATCCATCGCGACAGCAAAACTTGCCTATCCTACCATTGATAAAGTGGCGAGAAGGATAGAAGAGAAGTTTCCGAATACGAAAATCCATGTATACTGTATTAGAAATGAATTTTTTGGAGAGACGATTACCGTATCGGGACTCCTTGTGGGACAAGATATTATAAATCAGTTAAGAGAACAGGAGCTTGGAGAGCGCTTAATTCTCCCGGCAAATGTTTTGAATGTAGATAATCCGATTTTTTTAGATGATATTACGTTGGAAGAGATGCAAAAAACTTTACAACTTCCGATAGATATTGTACAATCAAATGGAGAAGACTTTTTAATAAAAATATTAGGCGAGGAATAGAAGGTGATATTATGAGTAAACCAATTGTAGCGATTGTGGGAAGACCGAATGTAGGAAAGTCGACGTTATTTAACTCGATTGCGGGACAGAAAATTTCCATTGTAAAGGATACTCCAGGAGTGACAAGAGATAGAATTTATACCGATGTCTCTTGGTTAAACCATAATTTTACAATGATAGATACTGGTGGAATTGAGCCAGAGACGAGTGACTTAATTTTATCGAGAATGCGAGAACAGGCTCTGACAGCGATGGAGACGGCAGATGTGATTATATTTGTCGTAGATGTGCGACAGGGACTTGTCGACGCGGATTTTAAGGTGGCAGATATGTTAAGGCGCTCCCAAAAGCCAATTTTGCTTGCTGTCAATAAAGTAGACGATTTTAAGAAATGGATGCCGGATGTATATGAGTTTTATAATTTAGGACTCGGTGAGCCGATTCCAATTTCAGCTTCCTCCAAGCTTGGACTCGGAGATATGCTCGACGAAGTAGTGAAGTTTTTTAACCCAGATGATGAGGAGGAAGAGGAGGATGTAAGACCAAAGATTGCGATTATTGGCAAGCCGAATGTAGGCAAATCCTCTATTATTAATAAACTATTAGGAGAAGAGCGAGTTATTGTCTCGGATATTGCGGGAACAACGAGGGATGCCATCGATACGGTTGTTAAGAAGAACGAGAAGGAGTATGTTTTTATTGACACCGCTGGTCTTAGAAGAAAGAGCAGAGTGAAGGAAGAGCTTGAGAGATACAGCATTATACGTACAGTCACTGCCGTGGAGAGATGTGATGTCGCTGTCTTAGTTATCGATGCAACTGAGGGAGTGACAGAGCAGGATGCAAAGATTGCGGGAATTGCCCACGAGAGAGGAAAGGGAATGATTATCGCAGTCAATAAATGGGATGCCATCGAGAAGGATGATAAGACAATCTACAAGTTTACGAATAAGATTCGAGAGACCTTATCCTATATGCCTTATGCGGAGTTGATTTTTATCTCTGCGAAGACGGGACAGAGAATGCCAAAATTATTCGAGACGATAGATGCGGTTATTGAGAATCATGCTTTGAGAGTGCAGACAGGTGTACTCAATGAAATTTTATCCGAGGCGACGGCGATGAAGCAGCCACCTTCGGATAAGGGAAAACGATTAAAGATTTATTATATTACCCAAGTGTCTGTAAAACCGCCAACCTTTGTCTTATTTATCAATGATAAGCAATTGATGCATTTTTCTTACACGAGATATATTGAAAACCAGATTCGAGATACATTTGGTTTCCGAGGAACTCCGATTCGCTTTATTGCTAGGGAGAGAAAGGAAAAGTAAGATGATAATTTATATTATTGTGACGATGGCGATAGGATATCTGCTTGGATGTTTCCAGACAGGATATTTTATAGGAAGAAGGAATCATATCGATATTCGAGATTATGGAAGTGGAAATTCGGGTGCAACGAATGTTCTCCGAACTTTGGGAAAGCTTCCGTCTCTTCTCACCTTTTTGGGGGACGCTCTAAAGGGATTTTTATGGGTTCTTTTGATTAAATATTATTTAGGACCAGTTTTATTTCATCTGAATGAACAAAATACAGGGATTGTGGCACTTTTGGCGGGATTTGCGGTAGTGCTTGGACATAATTATCCGTTCCAGATGGGATTTAAGGGTGGAAAGGGAATTTCCACGACGGCAGCAGTTATGTGTGCCTTTGATGTGAGACTTGGAATTTGCAGTTTTCTTATTTTTGTGTTGATTGTATTTTTCACGAGATATGTATCGCTTGCTTCCATCTGTCTGTCTATTGCGCTTTTAGTTGAGATGTATATTTTTACGAAAAACTGGATTTATGTGGCGCTTACCTTATTATATACAGTCTCCGCCGTGTACCGCCATAGAGCGAATATAGGACGATTATTAAGCGGCACGGAGAGTAAGATAGGACAAAAGGTAGAGATAAAAAAGTAATATAAGTAATAAATATAGGGAGAACTCGCCTACTCTGCGAGTGTCTCCCATTTTTCATATAATTCGAGAAGAGTATCATCAATCTTGGCCTTTTTTGTGGATAATTCCATTAAGATGGAACTATTCGTGGCATTTTCTGGAAGAGCCAATTCCTCGTCGAGCTTAGCGCTTTCTTCTTCCAGATTGGAGATTTCCTTCTCGAGACGTTTTAAATCATTTTCTTTTTTTCTCTGCTTAGCGGCCTCTTCTTTTGCTTTTTTCCAGTCTTCCTTGGAGGCAGATACGGTCTCTGTCGGTGCAATAGCTTCCTCCGTTTTGGATGGAGCGAAGGCTGCTTTTTGCTTTTCTTCTAAGTAGTAGTCATAATTTCCTCCGAAATTAAGAAGACCGTTTGGAGTGAGCTCTAAGATGCGGGTTGCTGTCTTATTGATAAAATAGCGGTCGTGAGAGACATATAGGACAGTTCCAGTATAATTTCTTAGGGCTTCTTCTAAGATTTCCTTTGAGTGGATATCTAAGTGGTTTGTGGGCTCATCGAGGATGATAAAATTTGCGTTAGAGAGCATAAGCTTGGCGAGTGAGACACGACCTCTCTCCCCACCGCTTAAGCTGCTGATTGGCTTAAACACATCATCTCCTGTAAATAAAAATGCGGCCAATATATTGCGAATTCTGCTATTTAGAAGATGTGGGTATGCGGTTCTGATTTCCTCAAAAATAGTTAAATCATCATGGAGAACTTGCTGTTCCTGGTCATAATATCCGATTTTTACTTTGGAACCGAGTTTAAACTTTCCTGTGTCCGCGGCAAGATATTTGTTTAAAATCTTTAAGATTGTCGTTTTTCCCGTTCCGTTATCTCCGATAAGGGCGACTCTCTCGCCTCGCTTAATATCCATATTTATATTTTGAAAAAGAAGCTTATGGTTAAAGGATTTGGAGAGATTTTCCACAGTCAATACATCGTTTCCACTGATTATCTCTGGCTCTAATGTGATGCGCATCGTTTTTTGATATTCCTGTGGCTTTTCCACGACTTCAATTTTATTCAGGAGTTTCTCTCGGCTTTCTGCTCGCTTGATAGATTTCTCACGGTTAAAAGAGCGAAGTTTTGTGATAACTTCCTCCTGGTGTTTAATCTCACGCTGCTGGTTTTCGTACTCTCTTCTCTTGGCCTCCATAAGCTGAGCCTTTTTTTCCATATAGGTTGAGTAATTTCCCTTATAAACTTGTGCTTTTCCATTTTCTAGTTCTACGATTTTTGTCACGACTTTGTCCAAGAAATAACGGTCGTGAGATACGATAAATACGCTGCCTGGGTAATTCGATAAAAATGTCTCAAGCCAGGCGATGGAATTCATATCGAGGTGGTTTGTCGGCTCATCGAGCAAAATCAAGTCTGGGGTGGATAGGAGAAGCTTACCGAGGGCGACGCGGGTTTTCTGACCTCCAGATAAGGTAGAAACTCGTTTGGAAAACTCTTCTTCGGTAAAGCCAAGCCCCTTTAAAATTCCCACAATCTCGCTCTTATAGCTATATCCGTTTGCCAACTCAAACTGGTGAGTGAGTCTTGAGTAGGATTCAAGCAAATCGGGAAGCTCATCTTTGGAGGCGTCTTTCATTTGTTTTTCCATATGACGAATTTTTTCCTCCATCAAGATAATATCTCGTTTTACCTCTAAGAGCTCGTCATAGATGGTATTTGTAAAAGCATAATCTTGATGCTGGGCGAGATAACCGATGGTTTTTCCCTTGGAGAGAATGACCTCTCCCTTATCTTTTTCGAGCTCATTCATAATAATCTTGAATAAAGTGGATTTGCCGGCTCCGTTAATTCCAATCAGAGCGGCCTTTTCTTTTTCTTCTATAAAAAAAGAAACATCTTTTAATATTTCTTTTATTCCAAATGATTTATCAATATGCTGACAAGATAAAATCATAATAATTCCTCCTGTATTCGTTTTGCAAAATAAATGGAAATATATTCCATATTTATATACTTTAATAAGTAAAATGGCAGGTTAATTTTTCGTGTTTTTATACGAAAATTGGCGCAAACAATCTTTTTTATTGTAGCATAATAAAAAAAGCTTGTAAATAATGCAAAAGCAATTTGACAAAGAAAATAGCTTTTGATATGATAAAAATAATGTTTAAAGGAGGAATACAAGGAATGGAAGATAATAAGGCATTGGAAAGAGAGAGTGGCGGTAAAGAGATATCCCAGGCCGTTATCAAGAGACTTCCGCGTTATTATAGATATTTAGGAGAATTATTAGATAATGATGTAGTGAGAATCTCATCGAAGGATTTGAGCAAGAGAATGAACGTGACTGCCTCTCAGATTCGACAAGATTTAAATAATTTTGGCGGTTTTGGGCAGCAAGGATACGGATATAATGTGGAATATTTATATAATGAGATTGGAAGTATTCTTGGATTGGACAAGGATAATCATATTATTATCGTGGGGGCAGGAAATCTGGGACAGGCACTTGCTAATTATCAGGGATTTCAAAAAAGAAGTTTTAAAGTGTTGGCGCTATTTGACGCGAATCCACGCCTAGTTGGTATTACCGTGCGAGGAGTGGAAGTCTATGATATCGGAGAGCTGGAGAGTTTTATTAAGGAGCATGATGTAAAGATTGCAGTGCTTACCTTGCCTAAGACAAAGGCTCCGAAGATGGCGCAAGATATGGCAAAATGGGGAGTGAAGGCATTTTGGAATTTCGCTCCGATAGATTTAAATTTGCCAGATGATATTATTGTTGAAAATATGCATTTAGTGGAGAGTTTAATGACATTATCTTATCGAATCCATAATGCAGAGTAAAAGAATCGGGGTGGAAAAAGTGAGATACGCTGCGACTAGAGAAGAGATGCAAGGAATTGACCAATATACGATAGAAGAAATTGGAATTCCTAGTATGGTATTGATGGAAAAGGCAGCTATGGCAGCTTGTGAGGAGATAACTGCTCGATTTACAAAGGAGAAAACAGTGCTCATCGTCGCAGAGAGAGGGAATAATGGCGGCGATGGAATTGCAATGGCGAGAATCTTATCTTTCTTGGGCTATAAGGTGGATATATATGAAATTGGCGGTGTAAAGCGCGCAAGTCAGCAGTACGCCTCCCAGAGAGCGATAGCAACTGCGCTTGAGTTAAGCTTTCTAGAGCAACTGCCAGAAGATGACTATGATATTGTGATAGATGCTATTTTTGGTGTGGGACTTTCCAGAGAAGTATCTGGTATCCAGAGAGAGACAATAGAGAGAATGAATAAAAAATCTGGTGTGAAGATTGCCATCGATGTCCCGTCTGGAATTGACGCATCGACAGGAAAGGTTATGGGAGTTGCCTTTTTGGCGGATTATACCGTGACTTTTGGGTTAAATAAGCTTGGTCTGCTCTTATATCCAGGTGCAGAGTATGCGGGAGAGGTTCTCGTAAAAGATATTGGCTTCCCAAAAAAGGCGGTGGATAGGATTTCGCCAAAAGCAGTCTTTTATACAGAGGAAGATAAGGCTAGATTGCCAAAGAGAAGAGATGACTCCAATAAGGGAACTTACGGGAGAGTTCTGATTGTGGCAGGCTCAAAGAATATGTCAGGAGCGGCTTATTTTAACGCCAAGGCTGCATATCGAAGTGGCTGTGGTCTTGTCGAGATTTTTACACATGAATCAAACCGTGTGATTTTACAGACAAAGCTTCCAGAGGCGATACTTACGACTTATGAGGAAGTCGATGACGCGATTGAGAAGCTAAGGGAGGCGATAAACCGAGCCAACGTCATTGTTTTTGGCTCTGGTATGGGCAATCAGCTTATAACGAGAAGGCTTCTTTTGCTTGTCGGAAGTCTTGCCAAAGTTCCGCTTGTATTGGATGCAGATGGAATTAATTGTATCCATATGGAGGGAGAAGAGTCCATAGAGCTTTCTAAGTTTTTGGCTCCTTGTATTATCACTCCACATATGAAGGAGATGGCGAGGCTTATGAAAATGGATATCCCAGCTATTAAGGCAGATATGATACAAACTGCGAGAAATTGTGCGAGGGAGAACCATCTTGTCTGTGTCTTAAAGGATGCGAGAACAGTTGTAATGGACGAGCAGAGCCAGACATATATTAATATAACAGGGAATCATGGAATGGCAAAGGGAGGCTCTGGAGATGTTCTAGCTGGAGTAATCGGAGGATTGCTTGCAGGAGGAATGGAGCCAGTCGAGGCGGCGAGAATGGGAGTCTTTTGTCATGGGATGGCTGGAGATTTTGCAAGACAGAAAAAAGGAGCCTACAGTATGTTGGCAAGTGACATAATAGAGCAGTTGCCGTTTGTCCTAGGAGGAGAGAGATGAATAGTTATTTAAGAGTACATGCAGATATTGATTTGGATGCGATAAAGAAAAATGTGGAGGAGGTAAAAAAAGCAGTTGGAGACTCCACAAAGGTGATGGCGATTATAAAAGCAGATGGTTATGGACATGGCTCGGTTCCATGTGCGAAGGCTTTGACTAAGATTGGAGTCGATGCATTTGGAGTGGCGATTATAGAGGAGGGAATTATTCTGAGGAAGAATGGCATTAAACAGCCTATTTTAATTCTCGGATATACCTCCGAATATCAGATGAGCAGGATGATTCAGTATGAGCTTACGCAGACTGTATTTGAGCTTGAGATGGCGAAGAATATATCAAAATATGCAGTTGCATTGAAGAAAAAGGCGAAGATACATATTAAGATTGATACTGGAATGAATCGGATTGGATTTAAAGACTGTGATGAGAATATAGCAGTGATTAAAGAGATTAGCCAGCTTCCAAATATCGAGATAACAGGAGCTTTTACGCATTTTGCGAGAGCAGACGAGAGTGATAAAGCCGCCGCCTTAAAGCAGCTGGACCGATACACGAGCTTTGTCAATAAATTAGAAGAAAATGGGGTGCATATTCCGACGAAGCATATTTCAAACAGCGCTGGAATTATTGATTTTCCACAGGCAAGATTTGATATGGTTCGCTCTGGAATTATGACATATGGGCTTTATCCATCGGATGAAGTGTCAAAGGCATTTCCACTCTCACCAGCACTTAGCCTAAAGAGTCATATTATTTATCTCAAGGAAGTGGAGGCAGGAGAGGGAATTAGCTATAATCATATTTATGTGACGAAGAGAAAATCAGTTATAGCGACCATTCCAGTCGGATATGCGGATGGATATCCGAGAGCCCTGTCTTCCAAGGGAAGAGTCCTGATAAGGGGACAGTATGCGCCGATTGTGGGAAGAATCTGTATGGACCAATTTATGGTGGATGTCACAGATATCGAGGGCGTATCTGTCTTAGATGAGGTTACCCTAGTTGGAAGAGATGGAAATAATATGATTTCAGTCGAGGAAGTCGCCAATATGGCGGGAAGTTTTAATTATGAGTTTGTCTGTGGAATCTCAAAGAGAGTTCCAAGAGTCTATATCGAGGACAGAGAAGTGTCTAAGATTGTGGACTATATGAATGCCTAGGATAGATGAATACGAAAAAGAGGAGTGGACAGTTTTCTTAGTTCTTAGTATACTCTCGATTTTTTTGGAAATAATAATAGTAACAAATAGTTACTAGAGTAAAGATGGAGAGTGAGAACGTTGATGATAAAACGTGGGGATATATTTTATGCAGATTTAAGACCAGTGATTGGCTCAGAGCAGGGAGGCGTGCGCCCCGTTCTTATAATTCAAAATGATGCGGGCAATAAGCATAGTCCGACTGTCATCTGTGCCGCAATTACGAGCAGGATGAATAAGGCAAAATTGCCGACACATGTGGAGATAGAATGTCGTCAGTACGATATCTCCAAGGATTCTGTCATCTTATTGGAGCAGGTCAGAACGATTGACAAGAGAAGACTAAAAGAAAAGGTATGTCATCTAGATGAGAAGATATTAAGAAAGGTAAATCAAGCTCTGCTAATTAGTTTAGAATTAGATACATAGACAGAGATTATCGATTGAAAAAGGAAATCTTCATAGTTTTTTCTGTGGAGATAAGAGAAACTAAAAAAATATACACAGAATAAAGGAGAAAGACGCAATTATGGAAGAACCCGGGGGGTTTAGCTTCATAGCTATTATCATTATTATTATTTTATGTATCGTGATTTGTATTTTATCTTATATTATTATATCAAAGAGCGAGATATTTCAAAAGAAATTCCGGAAAAAGGATGCCTTTGAGGAAGAGGAGAACGAGTACGAGGAAGAAATCAAGAATATTATCTTGGAGGGACATGAGCAAGGAGCGATTGAGTCCCAGGAGGCGGTTATGCTCTCCAATGTATTTGAGTTTGGAGATAAGGAAGCGAAGGATGTCATGAGATTTCGACAAAAGATAGTCGGTATCGATGTGGATACACCGCTTAACGAGGCCGTTCAGTTTATGATTGAGCAAAATTTTTCTCGTTTTCCACTCTACGAGGAGGATATCGACAATATTGTCGGTGTATTACATTTAAAGGATGCTCTTCGATATTATATAAAAAATAAACAGACGAATTTGCGAAAAATTGCGAGAGAGGCGTTTTTTGTCCATGAGACAAAGGATATTAGTTCTCTTTTTCGGGAGATGCAATCGGAGAAAATACATATGGCGATTGTCTTAGATGAGTACGGACAGACAGAGGGAATTGTGGCGATGGAGGATATTTTAGAGGTTATCGTCGGCAATATTTTGGATGAGTACGATATCGAGGAGAAGGAGATTGTCACACTCGGAAAAGAGGGAACGTATCTGGCTCAGGGAATGATTCGATTAGACAAACTTGAGGATATCTTAAAAATTGAGTTTGACGAAGAGGTGGAGACATTAAGCGGATTTTTAGTAAACCAGCATGGAAGGTTACCAGAAGATGATGACGATATTACGATTGAGTATAAGGAATATAGTTTTAAGACGATGGATATTCACGATAGAGTTATCAGGCAGGTAAAGATTACGAAGCTTCCACCAGAGGAAGATGAGAAAAAGGATGATGAGAAGAGAGAAAAGAAACGTCCGAGAAGGGAAGCATTCTTGACGTTATGATAAAAGAGTGCTAAACTAGATGAAAAGTCCGTATATTTGCAGGCGCTTAATAGGGCTTTCAAAAGTGAAAAAGAGAAAGGATGAAAATAAATGTCAGGACATTCAAAGTTTGCCAATATTAAACATAAAAAAGAGAAAAACGATGCGGCAAAGGGTAAGATTTTTACAGTAATTGGTAGGGAGATTGCTGTGGCTGTAAAAGAGGGTGGTCCAGACCCAGATAATAACTCAAGACTTCGAGATGTTATCGCAAAGGCAAAGGCGAATAATATGCCAAATGACACGATTGAGCGTGGTATTAAGAAGGCAGCGGGAGATGCAGGATCTGTCAATTATGAGTCTGTAACTTACGAGGGATATGGCCCAAGTGGTATCGCCATTATCGTAAATGCATTGACTGATAATAAGAACCGTACAGCTGCCAATGTAAGAAATGCATTCACAAAGGGAAATGGAAATGTAGGTACACAGGGCTGTGTATCTTATATGTTCGATGAAAAGGGTCAGATTATCATTGATAAGGAAGAATGTGAGATGGACGCAGATGATTTGATGATGATTGCCCTTGATGCGGGAGCAGAGGATTTTGCGGAGGAAGAAGACAGTTATGAGGTGATTACAGCCCCAGATGATTTCAGTGCAGTGAGACAGGCTCTCGAGAGTGAGGGAATTGCCATGGTGGAGGCGGAAGTTACGATGATTCCACAAAACTGGGTGGAGCTTTCTTCTCCAGATGATATTAAGAATCTTCAAAGAACATTGGATTTATTAGATGAGGATGATGATGTACAGAGTGTATATCATAATTGGGATGAGTAAGAGATACAGATAAGAGAGAAGGAATCTCTAGGATTGTATCTAAAATCTTCTATATGTTCACAAGATGGACATATATAGGACTTATAATTCTAGGCAAGAAAGACGCAGATAAGCTATAGAGAAATCCTGGTTGATTGTACTTACCTAGACAGATATGTCTATAGATGTAGACATTATGATAAAGGAAAGGCCTCTTGCAGTTTGCAGGGGCTTTTTTGGTATAAAGATAAATCGGCCATAGCGTTCTTTTGGTATAGAAGATGGAGGGTGGATGTATTAGATGATGGCGATTGGGTAGCATATAGATAGGATAATATTTCGATTAAGATAGAGAAGTTTTTAGAGAGAAAAAGGAGATGACGATATGGGATATGGTTATTATGGAATGTTTGACCCGACTTATATTTTAGTTATCATTGGAGTTATTATTACAGTGGCGGCTTCTTCTAATGTGAAGACGACTTTTGCAAAGTATAAGAAGGTAGGAAGTAAAAGAGGGATAACAGGGGCACAGGCGGCAGCTCAGATTTTGGCGAATGCGGGACTTTCTAATATTCGTATTGAGAGAATTTCTGGAAGTTTGACAGACCACTATGACCCGAGAGCGAAGGTACTTCGACTCTCAGATGATGTGTATGGCTCGACCTCTGTTGCCTCGATTGGAGTGGCGGCGCATGAATGTGGTCATGCGATTCAAGACCAGCAAAGTTATGCGCCACTTCGCATCCGCAATGCGATTGTGCCTGTAGTTAATATTGGAACGAATCTTTCGTGGCCGATTATTATTCTCGGCGTTATTCTCAGTATGAATCAGACTTTGATTCAGCTTGGAATTGTCTTATTCTCACTTGGCGTGGCGTTTCAGCTTATTACATTGCCAGTGGAGTTTGACGCTTCAAACCGAGCACTTAGAATTTTGTCTGATACGGGAATGCTGTATGAGGATGAGGTGCCTAAGACGAGAAAGGTGTTAAGAGCGGCAGCGCTTACTTATGTGGCGGCGGCAGCATCGGCGATTTTACAGCTTTTAAGACTCGTATTATTATTTGGACGAAGGGATGATTAGCCCAGATGAGGATAAGGATACTCTGTGTAGGGAAGATAAAGGAGAGTTATTATCGAAAAGCGATTGAGGAGCTTAGGAAGAAGATTTCTGTCTATGCTCCGATAGAGATAATCGAAGTGGCGGACGAGAAGACGCCAGATAGGGCGAGTGCTCTGATGGAAGAGCGAATTAAGGAGGTAGAGGGCAGACGCCTTCTATCTCATATTCGTTTTGAGGATTATGTATTTGCTCTTTGTATTGAGGGAGAGCAGGTCACGACGAGGAAGTTTCACAATCAGATTCGACAGCTTGAGAATCAAGGGAAGGAGAGTATTGTGTTTTTGATTGGAGGATCCTTGGGATTACATAAAGATGTGGTAGATAGGGCGAATGCGAAGATAAGTTTCTCTGCCATGACATTTCCGCATCAGATGATGAGAGTGCTTTTATTGGAGCAGATTAATACGGTGGTTCGATAAGTTGTGAGTTGGGATTTATGAATAGGGGGAATGATTTGGAGGGAGGGGGTGGAAGATTTAGAGTGGTCAAATGTGCAAGTGCCAGGGAGGAGAGAGGTTGAGAGAGTGGATATAGGGCGTTTGCTATTTATGATAGGGCTCTCCTCTTAGGATGCGAAAGCTGCGGTAGATTTGCTCGTATAAAATCATTGCCTGGATGGATGGGGAGAAATCCATATGGGATAGAGTTAAGCTATCTGTTGGGGTGTTGTCTGGCAGACAGTCGATAAAAAAGGAAATATTTGGGATGCCTTGGATGCCGTAGGTATTTAGTTGATTGGAAAAGGTCTCCGAGGAGATGGTATTGCCGTCGGTGGATATTACAATGCAGTATGTGTTTTTTTTGAGGAGTTTTTGAGGGACGGTTTCCTCTTTTACGAGGGTGTAGGTGATTTTGCAGTAGCGGCTGAGACGTTTGGCAAATTCTTCGATAGATTTCTTTATTTGTGGGTCGATGGATGGGGTTTTGATATAGATAGAAAAATTCATAGTGTTTGTTCTCCTGTGGTTGTATTTGTTATAGTGTAGGGGGATAGGGAATATTTGTTTGATTTTGTTTGGATGGTTAGTTAAGATGGTTATAGTATAATAATAATTTATGGATTTTGCAAGAAAAACATTTGTATTTTTGGTGGTTTTATGGTATAGTATAAATGTTGCGGACCAATAGCTCAGCGGATAGAGCAGCAGTTTCCGGAGCTGCGTGTCGGGGGTTCGATTCCCTTTTGGTCCATGAAGGTGAGAAACTGTGTTCCTTGTATATGAGAGTATATGAGGGGCGCAGTTTTTTTGTTGTTTGTAGGGGATGGAAAGGGTGTAAAAAGGGTGGAAAAAGGGTGGAAAGAGATTTAGAGTTGGGGGTGTGGGAGGAGACGCTGAGGAGGAAAAGGATGGAGAGGGAGAAAAGAGACGTATAGGGAGGAAAGGGATTAGGGGCTGGGGATGGATTGAGACGCTGGGGGAGGAAAGGGATTGAGGGGTTGGGGTGAGGAAAGAGACGCTGAGAGAGGAAGTAGATATATGTGCCGCAAACACGTTCGTTCCCACGATTTTTCGACATACGCTGATTTTTGCCGCTTCCCGCAAACTCGCACCTTCGGCGCTCAGACAGTGCTCCAGCGGCAAAGCTAAGTATATCGAAAAATCGCTCCACTCTCTATCGTTTGCGGCGCATATATCTACTTCCTCTCTCAGCTGTGTATTGGCGAAACAATCTAAAATTTTTTTTGATAAGGATAAATATTATATAGTTTTAATATGAGTTTTCCGCTTTTTTATTTATAAAATTATTTACAAAAGTTTTATACTCTTTCTTTTCTTAAATTAATAAAGGTTTTGTGCTATTATTGTACCCATAGACGTATTTTTGCAGGTGTTTTCCATTATTTTAACGTTTCAACTGCAATTACAGATCTGTCTTTACCGTTGCTTTTCACTATTTTAACTTTTTGACTGCAACTATAGGAGTGATTTTACAGGTGTTTTTTACTATTTTCATTTTTTAACCGCAATTATAAGTCTGTTTTACAGGCGCTTTCTCTTATTTTCATTTTTTAACTGCAACTATAGGACTGATTTTACAGGCATTTTCTCTTATTTTAATTTTTTAACTGCAACTATAGGAGTGATTTTACAGGCATTTTCTCTTATTTTAATTTTTTAACTGTAACTATAGGTCTGTTCTTACAGGTGGTTTCTGTTATTTTGACTTTTTAGCTGTAATTATAGACTTATTTTATAGGCGTTTTCTGTTATTTTAACTTTTTAACTGTAATTATAGCTATATTTTTACAGTTACTTTTGATTATGTTCCTATTTCAATCTTTTACTTTTTTTATTTTAATGGGATGATATTGTGGAGAAGGGCGTTGTAGAGTGGAACATAATAGTTTGTTTTCTCAATGTCTGTTTCCATTGATTTTATCTGATTCTATCTGGTTCCATCCATTTTCGTCTGATTTTTCTATAATCCCGAATCATTTAGTCTACAAAAATTTCATACCATTTCAGTTTGTAGTAGTAATTTGTGATAAAATTTGTTAAAATAATAAAAATATGATATGGGAGGATAGGGAAAAAGGGAAAATTTGAGGCGGATTGTGAGGAGGGGTGATAGGAGTTGCAGTAAAATAGTACGGCAAAAGGTTATAGTAAAATGTTGAAAAAATTGAAGAAGTAAAAAAGGAGAATTTTAGGATGAGGAAAAGTTTTGGTGAGAGATTGGTTGGCTTATGTTTGGTGTTTTTGATGGCGGTATCTTTCATTCCAGTGAATGTTTTTGCGGCGGAAAGTGATTTGACAGAGCAAGAAGAGCAGGTGCAAGGGATTGAGGATTTGGATGAGGGACAATCAGAAGGGCTTGTAGAGTATGATATGTACAGAGATGGTAGTGGAAAGAATATTGAGTCGGGAGAAGAGGTACCGGCTAGTGTTGATGATGGACAAGATGTGATTCAGTCGATTGGCGGTATGAGTCTTGGAAAAGACGGGTTGGAGATTATAAAGGCATTTGAGTTATGTAGATTGAAGGCGTATAAGCCTGTTGATACGGAAAAGTATTATACAATAGGATGGGGACATTATGGTCCAGATGTCAAAAAGAATATGACGATAACGCAGGAGAGGGCGGATAAGTTATTGGACCAGGATGTGGTTAAGTTCGTGGGATATGTCAATAATTTTTCTAAGAGAAATAGAGTAAATTTAAATCAAAATCAGTTTGATGCGCTTGTGAGTTTTACATATAATGTAGGGACAAGATGGATGAATGGTTCTACTCTAAGAACATATTTGATAAATGGAGTTGGGAAATATACAAATGCGCAGATTACGAATGCATTTGTCATGTGGAATAAGGCAGGAGGTCGAGTTTTAGCAGGATTGACTAGAAGAAGAAAGGAAGAGGCGGCATTATTTTTGAAGACAACAATGTCAGCGTCGGAAGTGCCGATAATTTCTGGTCAAAATGCTCCGAGTGATATGGTAAAGGGAAGTGATTTTGAGATTTGGGGGCTTGTCTCCTCGAAGACGAAGCTTAAGAAGGTTTCGGTGGGAGTATATGATGAGATGGGAAATTGTGTTGTGGAGAAGGTAGCTAAGCCTAATTCTACGAGATATGCGCTGCCAAATTTAAATGCTGATATTATATTTAGTAAACTTTCAGTTGGGTCTTATCGGTATATTGTATCAGCTGCGAATGCAAAAGGGACGGCAAATTTGGTGGAGAAGGGATTTAAAATTTATGAAAAACATAAGCATTCTTATATAACTAAGGTGACAAAGGCGAAGCCTACGGCAAATGGAAAGATAGTGAAGGAATGTAGCAAATGTGGTCGGGTGCAGACGACGACCGTTATTTATGCTCCAAAGACGATGAAGCTTTCTATGACGTCTTATACTTATACGGGAAAGCCGAAAAAGCCATCTGTGACGGTGATGGATTCCAATGGTGATATTGTGGATTCTTCTCATTATACAGTTTCGTATGAGAAGGGGAGGATTGAGGTTGGAACGTATAAGATAACAGCGAAGTTTGATAGTGATAAATATGAGGGAAGTTGTTCTAAGACGATTACGATCAATCCGGCGAGTCAGAAGATAGTAGGGACTACGAATTATACGAAAAATGTATCGAGTAAGGCGTTTGTATTGGATACAGAATTGACAAAGGGGGATGGTGAGATTTCTTATATATCAGATAATGAGTCAGTGGCGATAGTGAGTCCTACTACGGGTGAGGTCACGATAAAGGGAGCTGGAACTGCGACGATTACGGTAACTGCGTCGGCTACAGAGAGGTATAAGGCTACGGATTATAAGGTAGTTGTGAAGGTAAATCCGTTGAAGGTTATGTTAAAATCGGTGACAAGTCCATATGCTGGAAAGATGTTGATGAAATGGTATAAGAATATAAAAGCGACGGGGTATCAGATTTCGTATGCGACGAATGCGGGATTTTTGAGTGATAAGAAGGTAAATGTTGAGGGAGATGGGATATTATATAAGACGGTTAGTGGTCTTGTAAGGGGGAGAAAATATTATGTGAGAGTTCGGTGTTATGAGGTGGTCAATGGAGTGAAGTACTATTCGGCTTACTCAGATGCGGAATCGATTATAATTAAAAAATAAGATGCTTCGTAAATAAGATTGTCATTGGGATAGTGATTCTTAATTTTTTCTGTGATTTTTCTATTAGCAGGGAGAGGGGGAGGTAGAAGGGGGATGGTAGAAGGTAGACGGTAGACGCTAAGAGAGTCCCAAGATATGTCCTCGAAAAACACGTTCGTTCCCACGGTTTTTCGACATACGCTGATATATGCCGCTTCCCGCAAACTCGCGCCTTTGGCGCTCAGACAGTGCTCCAGCGGCAAAGCTAAGTATATCGAAAAACCGCTCCACTCTCTATCGTTTTTCGAGGACATATCTTGGGACTCTCTTGGCTGTGTATTGGCAAAACATTATAAATTTTGCTATAATAATAAAAATGAGGATAGAGAGGAGAAGATGAAAAGGTAATAGCTGAAAATTATTATAAATCTGCACTTGAACAGCGTGAAGACGTAAAGAATTTTGAAAGTGAAACGATGGAAAGAGTAACTTTAGGAGGAAATACAAGTTATGTTTTGTAAACGATAGTATAGTAGAATAAGTTTTTGCCATACTGATGAAACGTATATGACTTGAATAGATTTTCTTGAAAAAGTTTAGGGGTTAGATGTGATTTACACAAATTACATCTAACCCCTTTTTAGGAATATCTACCAGTATATGATTGTATTTGTTGCTGTATAGTTAAAATTTGTTTGGGATATTGGTTCATATTTTTTACCTTGAATTATAAAAAGTCTCGCTGGGTTGCGCATAACAATCAAAGATTGCCATAGGCGTGGCGAGTTCTATTATTGTAATATGTTAAACTATATTTTTGGTCAAGATTTAATAATTTGAATTTTAAATTCAATGACAAATGATTTTTAATATGTTAGAATATAACTGTATTTCCAAAATATGTATATTAAATCAATAAATGTATAGAACTTGCAAATAAAAAGAGAACACGATATAATGAAGGAAAGAAGGCGATAGATATGCAAAAAGACAATCGTTTCGCAAGAATTATTTCACAGACAGAAGCAAAGGCGGAATATGATGCGGCCTGTAAACGACTTTTGGCGAATAAAGTAATTCTTGCGTGGATTATGAAAAGTTGTTTGGAGGAATATCAAAATTGCGATGTAGAAGAAATTATAGAAAAGTATATTCAGGGAATGCCACAGATTAGTCAAGTTGGAGTACATACAGATGAGACAAATCAAAGTTTTGGTAGTGCTGGAAGTATTAGTGAGACAGGAATGGAAGATACGACTTTGACGGAGGGAACGATAACCTATGATATTCGATTTTTTGCAGTAGCGCCAGTTTCGGGTGAAATGATTCGACTTATCATAAATATAGAGGCACAGGGAGATTATTATCCAGGATATCCGATTGTGAAGAGAGGAATCTATTATTGTAGCCGAATGATTTCTGCACAGCATGGAACAGAATTTGAAGATTCTCATTATGAAAAGATAAAAAAGGTATATTCTGTCTGGATTTGTATGAATCCTCCAAAGTACAAAAGAAATAGTATTACGAGTTATAGGATTTGTGAAGAAAATATAATAGGAAATGCGAAGGAAAAAGTACGTAATTATGATTTAATGACAGTTCTTATGCTATGTTTGGGAACGCCAGAAGATAAAAATTATGATGGAATATTGAAGCTATTGGAGGTTCTTTTATCTTCAAAAATGGAGGCATGGAGAAAGAAAAAGATATTAAGGGAAGACTTTGGAATTGCGATGACGAGTGAGATGGAAAGTGAGGCGAGTACTATGTGCAATTTGAGTGAATTAGTAGAAAGACAAGGGATTGAGAAAGGAATTGAAAAGGGTGTGTGGAATGCAAATTTAGAGGCGATTAAAAATTTAATGGTAACATTGAAGTTGACAGCCAAGCAAGCTATGGATGCCTTAAAGATACCAGTAGAGGAGCAGGAAAAATATCTTGCAAAATTAAAATAAAATAAACAGCTAGGATGTGAATGGAGTAATTATGGAATTATTTTGTAATTACTTCATTTTTTTGCTTTTATTATCTTTATAAAGAGTAAGTATTCTATCCATGAACAATACATATCGTGCATGTTGTTTTGTATTCTATCACTTTGTAGTAGTAATCTGTCATAAAATTTGTTACAATAATAAAAATGAGAAAAGAGAGGAGATGAAAAGATGGAAGATTTGAATCGGCTTTGTATGGGCTGTATGAGAGAGAAGCCAGGGATAGGAGTTTGTCCTTACTGTCATTTTTCTTTGGAGAAATATGAGCCGCCGATGTATCATTTAAAACCACAGACGATTGTGTCTGGAAAATATTTAGTCGGGAAGTCTATTGGGGAGGGTGGATTTGGAATTACTTATATCGGTTGGGATTTAAATCTTGAGATTCCGCTTGCGATAAAGGAATATTTTCCAAATGGTTTTGCGATTCGAGACCATCATACGAGTGACCATGTCACAGCGTTTACGGGCGAGAAGGAAAAGTTTTATAAGGCGGGTCGAGAAAAGTTTGTGCAGGAGGCGAAATCACTCGCCAAATTTTATAAGCAAGAAGAAATTGTATTAGTAAGAGATTATTTTCAGGAAAATGGAACAGCGTATATCGTGATGGAGTATATCGTAGGGAAATCGTATAATGAGATTTTAAGAGAAAAAGAGAGAAATCATACGCATCCTTCGGTGGAGGAAGTATTTGAGACGATGAGACCAGTTATCAAGGCTCTTGAGATGGTACATAATGAGGGGATTATCCATCGAGATATCAGTCCTGACAATATTATGATTACGGAGGATGGGGTGACAAAGCTAATCGACTTTGGAGCGGCGAGAGGTTTTTCCGATGGAGAAAAGAGCTTTTCTATAGTCTTAAAGGCAGGCTATGCCCCAGAAGAACAATACCGAACGAGAGGACATCAAGGACCCTGGACAGATGTTTATGCTCTTTGTGCGACGATCTACCGAGCAATCACTGGAAGAAAACCTCCAGACTCGATGGAACGCCTGGCGGAAGATACGATGAAAAAGCCGTCAGAGCTTGGGATAAAGATAGATTGGAGATTAGAAGAAGCATTGTTGAAGGGCTTGGCAGTTCGGGCAAAAGATAGATGGCAGAGCATGGGAGAACTTTATAAAGCTTTTTATGAGGTGAATCCAGAAAAAAAGAATGCAAATGCGTCAAATCAGATTCTAAACCAGGAAAGGAAAAGACAACTAGAAAAAACTCAAACTCAGCCAGAAATAGAAATGATGCCGAAGAAACCAGAACAATGTCCTCAGCCCAATAGACCAAACCTATATACAGATTTAGACGAAAATTTAGGTAGCCCAAAGGCAGAGGAGGATAAGAGTAGAAAAGGTAATAGAAATACTTGGTCAGGGCAAAGTTCAGGAGGATTTTCAGGTAGTGGAATATCGAATCCAACTATGGCAGAGAGTACAAAACCGAAAAAAACAAATATTGGTGGGATAGTGGCTATTGTGGCGGTTATTTTAGTAATATTTGTAGCAATTGGATTGTCGAATCTGTCCCAAACTTCAGAAACCGCAGAAAATAGTGCTGCTAATAATGTGGATTCTCAACAAGAAAAAACATCGAAAGATGAACTATCCTCTGATAGCAGTGTAGCTGTTGGTGATACTGTGACCTTTGGAAAAGAGAATAGAGAGTGGATTGTGCTGGATAAGGAAACTGAAAAAGTGTTGCTTCTTACAAAAGAATCTATTGGAGAGAGAACGTATAATGATGAACATGTAGATATTACATGGGAAGATTGTACGCTTAGAAAATGGTTAAACGAGGATTTCTATAATGATTCTTTTACTGAGGCGGAGAAGAATCAAATTTGCGAGACAACTGTGAAAAATGATGATAATCCAAAATGGGGTACAGAGGGAGGAAATGATACGACGGATAAAATTTTTCTTTTGAGTATTGAAGAGGCAGAAAAGTATTTTGAGAATGACGAGGCAAGAGCCATCGGCTCTTGGTGGTGGTTGCGCTCGCCGAGCTATCTTAGTTATAGTGCGGCCGACGTGAGTTTGGACGGCAATATCGCTCGTAGTAATGTGTACTATAAGGGGTCGGTACGTCCCGCTTTATGGGTAAATCTGGAATCTTAAATCTTAAGCCAGCCTTGGCTGGCTTTCTCGTAAGTGCTTGCACTTGTTATCTTCCCATATCTTTTAGGCAGAAAAAGCTTTTAGGGGAAGAAAAAGAAACTAAAGAGGGATAATTTGGGAGTCCTGATTTGCAGGATTCGAGTGAGTTGAAAAAAATGATGCAAAGAAAAAAGGAGATGGAAAGATGAAAAAGAGAAAATTAGGAGCAAGATTAGTTATATTAGGATTAATATGTCTAGTGGGGTGTGAGTCGAAGGATAGCACATCGATTTCATCTAGTGATACAAAAGAAATTGTGACGGATTCAACAGCAAAAACGGTAACAGAAAGTGAAAAAACAGACAATGTAGCTGAGAAAAATCAAGAAAAAACAGAGTTTATTTTGGGAAGTTTGGAGAAAGATGGAAATGTGACGAGATATGAAAATAGTTATTTGGGAATTGGGCTTGAATTAGACAACGATACATGGAATTTTTCAAGTAGAGAGGAATTACTTACTCAAAATGGATATACGGTAGATTATGAGAGTGATGAAGAGCTAAATGATTTTTTAAGAAAACAAGATCAATTTGTAGATTATCAGGCAAAAACACGAGACTATACGACATATATAACGTGCCAATGGTTTAATATGGATAAATTTACAGACGAAATGAAAGATGAGAAGGTAATAGCTGAAAATTATTATAAATCTGCACTTGAACAGCGTGAAGACGTAGAGAATTTTGAAAGTGAAACGATGGAAGGAGTAACTTTAGGAGGCAATACAAGTTATGTTTTGAATGTTTCATATGTTAGCGACGAAAAAAATATTTATGATAGATTTTATTTTTTTCAAAAAGATAATTATATGATTATTTTTTGTATACAATCAATGGAAAAAGATATGATTGAGCAGATTTCTAATAAAGTTTATGAAGTGAAGAATTAGAATTTGAAAATAGAAAACTGGAAATAAATTAAACTGTTATGTTTTGCAAACGATAGTATAGTAGAATAAGTTTTTGCCATACTGATGAATCGTATATGACTTGAATAGATTTTCTTGAAAAAGTTTAGGGGTTAGATGTGATTTACACAAATTACATCTAACCCCTTTTTAGGAATATCTACCAGTATATGATTGTATTTGTTGCTGTATAGTTAAAATTTGTTTGGGATATTGGTTCATATTTTTTACCTTGAATTATAAAAAGTCTCGCTGGGTTGCGCATAACAATCAAAGATTGCCATAGGCGTGGCGAGTTCTATTATTGTAATATGTTAAACTATATTTTTGGTCAAGATTTAATAATTTGAATTTTAAATTCAATGACAAATGATTTTTAATATGTTAGAATAACATTGTATTTCCAAAATATGTATATTTTAGGAATGGATAGAACTTGCAAATAAAAAGGGAACACGATATAATGAAAGAAGGCGATAGATATGGAAAAAGAGAATCGTTTCGCAAGAATTATCTCACAGACAGAAGCAAAGGCGGAATATGATGCAGCCTGTAAACGACTTTTGGCGAATAAAGTAATTCTTGCGTGGATTATGAAGAGTTGTTTGGAAGAATATCAAAATTGCGATGTAGAAGAAATTGTAGAAAAGTATATTCAGGGAATGCCACAGATTAGCCAAGTTGGAGTACATACAGATGAGACGAATCAAAGTTTTGGTAGTGCTGGATGTATTAGCGAGACAGGACTGGAAGATACGACTTTGACAGAGGGAACGATAACCTATGATATTCGATTTTTTGCAGTAGCGCCAGTTTCAGGTGAAATGATTCGACTTATTATAAATATAGAGGCACAGGGAGATTATTATCCTGGATATCCGATTGTGAAGAGAGGAATTTATTATTGTAGCCGAATGATTTCAGCACAGCATGGAACAGAATTTGAAGATTCTCATTATGAAAAGATAAAAAAGGTAT